>NZ_JCAMOR010000002.1:0-440375 GCF_059512385.1 Bradyrhizobium sp. Crot121
GGTCCTACCCCCGTGCTTTTTGTTGCACGGGACCCACGGGTGCAACCAGCACCCGGCTTTCCCTGCGCCCTCTGTTCGATGAGAGGGTGGAACGAGATGCAAACCTCGGGCACATCATGCCGCGAGAACGCGAACTCACATCCTCACGCTATTTGACATTTGAATCCGAACCTCTCCCCACGTCGTCCCGGCCTTGCGCGCCGCGGCGAAGCCCCTTGGCGTAGCCGGGAGCCGGGACCCATAACCACAGGCCTTTGTGGTGTGCTCCGCTACAACCACTTGCTCCCGCCACAACAACTCCCTGTGGTTATGGGTTCGCGGGGACGACAGTAGGATGGGTAGAGCGGAGCGAAACCCATCATCGGTACCGCTTGCTCCATCGCGACGGGTTTCGCTGCGCTCTACCCATCCTACGGCCGTCTTTCGACAACGCCGCACGATGCGACAGCGCGTTGGTCAATCGTGAGCGCCCCGGACAGAACGTTGCATTTTTGCGGCGCAGCATGCGGTGATGTCGGACCCTGCTAACGGGCAATGGCAATTTGGTCAGCTTCTCTGTATTGGTTCGACTGGCATACAAGAACTTGGGGCGGGTGATTGGCGCGCCCCGCAATGAAGCGGGAGGAAACATGCGTAAGTGGATGTTGGCTGCGGCATCGGTCGTGACGATTGGTTTTGCCGGGCCGGCGGCGGCGGACGATCCGATCGTCATCAAGTTCAGTCACGTCGTTGCAACCAACACGCCGAAGGGGCAGGCGGCCGAGAAGTTCAAGGAACTCGCCGAGAAATACACCAATGGCAAGGTGAAGGTTGAGGTCTACCCCAACTCGCAGCTTTACAAAGACAAGGAAGAACTCGAGGCCCTGCAACTCGGCGCGGTCCAGATGCTCGCGCCGTCGAACTCCAAGTTCGGCCCGATCGGGGTCAAGGAGTTCGAGGTGTTCGATCTGCCCTACATCCTTCCCGACCTCGCCACGCTGCGCAAAGTCACCGACGGTCCGCTTGGCGCGAAACTTCTGAAATTGCTCGAGCCGAAGGGCATGATCGGTCTCGCTTACTGGGACAACGGCTTCAAGCAGATGAGCGCCAACAAGAAGCTGATCGAGCCGGCGGACTACAAGGGCCTGAAGTTCCGAATCCAGTCGTCCAAGGTGCTGGAGGCGCAGTTCCGAAGCCTCGGCGCGATCCCCCAGGTGATGGCGTTCTCCGAGGTCTACCAGGCACTGCAGACCGGCGTGGTCGACGGCCAGGAGAATACCTGGTCGAACATCTACACCCAGAAAATGCACGAGGTGCAGAAGTACATCACCACCACCAATCACGGCTATATCGGCTACATCGTGGTCGTGAACAAGAAGTTCTGGGAGGGCCTCCCGCCCGACATCCGGGAGCAGTGCGACAAGGCGATGAAGGAAGCCACCGCCTACGGCAACAGCCAGTCGCAGAAGGAGAACGACGACGCGCTCGCCGAGATCAAGAAGATCGGCAAGAGCGAGATCATCGCGCTGACGCCGGAGCAGGATGCGGCGATGCGCAAGGCGATGGAGCCGGTCTACAAGGACGTCGCCAAACGCGTCGGCCAGGGCTTGATCGACGAATTCGTCAAGGAGACCAAGGGGGCGACGAACTGAGACGTGTTGATTGGGGCGTACTCTTCCGTCATGGCCGGGCTTGACCCGGCCATCCACGTCTTTGTGGATGCCCGGGCGGCCTGCGCGAAGACGCCGCGCCTTAGCCCACCATGACGAATTCACTGTAGACGGGGGGAACATTGATACTGCTCCGCATCCTCGACCGGCTGGAGGAGATATTGATCGCGACGCTGATGGCGGCCGCGACTCTCATCATCTTCGTGGCGGTGTGCCATCGCTATCTGATCGGCATTCCCTTGCTTTATCCGATCCTGTTCCCGATCAACCTGTCCTGGGCGCAGGAATTATGCATCTACATGTTCGTGTGGATGGCGAAGTTCGGCGCGGCCTATGGCGTGCGCACCGGCATCCATGTCGGCGTCGACGTCGTTGTCAACCAGCTCAGATCGCCGTGGCGCAACATCGTGGTGCTGTTCGGTCTGCTCTGCGGCGCCTTCTTCACCGCCGTGATCGGCACCATGGGCGCAAAGTTCGTCTACGGCCTGATGCAGACCGACCAGGTCTCGCCTGATCTCGAGATACCGAGCTGGTTCGTCTATCTCTGCATTCCGCTCGGCTCCTATTTGATGTGCTTCCGCTTCCTGCAGGTTGCCTGGGCTTATTTCCGCACCGGTGAACTTCCGCATCACGATCATGCCCGCGTCGAGGGCGTCGAGGTCGATGCGCCCGCGATCGGTGCCGGCGAGGTGACGCGATGACGAGCCTCTTCATCTTCGGCCTGCTGATTGTCCTGATGCTGACGGGCATGCCGATCTCGATCGCGCTCGGTCTGACCGTGCTCACCTTCATCTTCACCATGACCAACGTGCCGACGGAATCGGTGGCGCTGAAACTGTTCACCGGCATCGACAATTTCGAGATCATGGCGATCCCGTTCTTCATCCTGGCCGGCAATTTCCTGACCCATGGCGGCGTCGCCCGCCGCATGATCGCTTTTGCGACCGCGATGGTCGGACATTGGTATGGCGGGCTGGGGCTCGCCGGCGTCATGGCCTGCGCGCTGTTTGCGGCGGTGTCGGGCTCGTCACCGGCGACCGTGATCGCGATCGGCTCGATCATGATGCCGGCGATGGTGAGCCATGGATTTCCGAAGCGCTTCGGCGCGGGCGTGATCACGACTTCCGGCGCGCTTGGCATCCTGATCCCGCCGTCGATCGTGATGGTGATCTATTGCGTGGCGACCGGCGGCAGCATCGCGCTCGATCCGGCCGGCCATCGCGTCTCCTCTGCGTCCGTCGGGCAGATGTTCATCGCCGGTGTGATCCCCGGCTTGATGCTCGCCGCGCTATTGGGGATGACGACATTCTATCGCGCTTGGCGCAACGACTATCCGCGGCTGCCGCGCGCAAGCTGGGCGGAGCGGTTCACCGCATTCCGTCGCTGCGTCTGGGGATTGCTGCTGATCGTGATCGTGCTCGGCGGCATCTACGCCGGCATGTTCACGCCGACGGAGGCCGCCGCCGTCAGCGCGGTGTACGCCTTCGTCATCGCGGTCTTCGTCTATCGCGATATGTCGCTGAAGGATGTGCCCAGGGTGCTGCTCGGCTCGGCTAACATGAGCGCGATGATCCTCTACATCATCACCAATGCCGTTCTGTTCTCCTTCCTGATGGCGAACGAGAACATCCCGCAGCAGATCGCGGCGTGGATCACCGGGGCGGGCGTCGACTGGATCATGTTCCTGCTGGTGGTCAACCTGCTGCTGCTGCTCGCCGGCAATGTAATGGAGGCGTCCTCGATCGTGCTGATCATGGCGCCGATCCTGTTTCCGGTGGCGGTCAAGCTCGGCATCCATCCGGTGCATTTGGGCATCCTGATGGTGGTCAACATGGAGGTCGGCATGTGCCATCCGCCTGTCGGCCTCAACCTCTATGTCGCGTCCGGCATCGCCAAGATGGGCATCACGGAACTGACGATCGCGGTGTGGCCATGGCTTTTGACCATGCTGATCTTCCTCGGCATCGTCACCTACGTTCCCGAAATCTCGCTGTGGCTGCCGCGTGCGCTCGGCATGTTGTGAACGCTTAATGATGGCGGATTACATCTTGGTAAGGGAACGCTCCCTGTCCAAACTGTAAGTTGCGGGGCGGACAGGGCGGTCTCATCTTCAGGCAACCTTCAAAGGAGGTTCGCATGAAGAAAGTTCTGCTCGCCGGCGCCGCGGCGCTCGCCATCGCCGGCTCCACCGTCGCCTACGCCCAGCATCGTCCGTGGATGCATGGCCAGATGCGGATGAACCCGGAGGACCGCGCGGCCTTCCTCGATGCCCGGATCGCCGCCGTTCACGCCGGGCTGAAGCTCACGGCGGACCAGGAGAAGCTGTGGCCGCCGGTCGAGGCCGCGGTGCGCGATTTCGCCAAGCTCCGGATCGACCGCGCCAATGCGCGGATGGAGGCGGAGAAGAACGCGGATGCGCAGCAGAAGCCGGATCTGGTTGCCCGGCTCCGCGAGCGCGCCGACAACATGGCAGCCAGCGCCGCCGCGCTGAAGAAGATCGCCGACGCCGCCGATCCGCTCTACAAGACGCTGGACGACAATCAGAAGCGCCGGCTCACCCTCCTGACCCACATGGACCGCCGCTTTGGGGGTGAAGGCTGGCGCCGCCACCGCTTCGACCGCGGCTTTGACCGCGACGATCGGGGTGACCGCGACGGCTCCGGCCGGCTCTGACCCCGCCGGTTGGTGACCTAACCATCGGAAAAACCGCCGGAATCCGGCGGTTTTTCATGTTCCCGGGCGCCTTGCCAAAGCACGGGAAAACCTCATCCAGCTTGCTGGACATCGCGGGGGCGCTTTGCTAAACGACGGCCCTCGCAACGAGGTCGTCCAGACCCGTTCCGGGCGCATAGCTCAGTTGGTAGAGCAGCTGACTCTTAATCAGCGGGTCCCAGGTTCGAGCCCTGGTGCGCCCACCACCCTTAAGAGATTGGCCCGCAAGGGCTTTTTTAAACTCCTCGGCAGAACAAACCGGGTCTCGTGCGACGCTTTTAATGGTCGTACGTCGCACGCTGTGCGACGAGTCGGACAATTAGGACCGAAGCCCGTCCACCACTGTAACACGAGACCTACCGGTCTGCGTTCAGCTCTTCATGCCTTCCTTCCGCACCTGCAATTCAAGTCTGTCGATACCGCTGCCCGTCGATATCAAAACAGAGCTCCCCAAATAGTGGGTGTCGCGATGTAGCGGACCCCGCGACCAAGGAAAATAGGGTCTCTTTCGCCCTTCCCCCTCCGGCGCGTCCAATTTCCGGCTCGGTCTGGCGGGACGTCCAGCGATGGTTGCGTAAACGATGGTTGCTTGGTCTGGCAATCGCGGCCGCTTCCGCTTGGTTCAGCCAGCAACCCGTCGAAGGCTTCGGGGTTATGATGTTGCGATAGCCCACCCAAGATCACGAAGTCCGACCGACACTGGCGAGCTCCCTCCCAAACTAGCGGCAGAGCGCGTGATAGAGGCTTCGATTGGGGCATCCATGGATACGAAGAGGATCTCATCCGCGTCACCAGCATCGAGCTGGGCGCTGTGAATGCCGGACTCATTGCGAGGATGTGCGCGACAGCGCTCAGCGCCGGCTCGGCGACATGGAGCAACTCGAAGCCGCAGATGTCGCCAATGCCGTCCTCTATGTAGTGACACAGCCGCGGCACGTGAACGTTAACACACAGCAAGCGTAGTACCTGACCACCCTCGACATTGAATCAGTTTGAGGCCTCTGTCAGTGTCTCAAGGCGCGTGTTCGTGTCACATCATACGCTTGGGCAAAGCGGCCGCCAATGCATCCACTGCGAGAGGTACCTTGAGTGGTAGGTGTGGCGTTTGTAGCCACAGAGCATGGCAGTCGTAAGGAAATGAAGGCTGATCCACCAATAGTGGGACTAGCGTGCCCGCCCGAATGCGTTCGCGAATCAGCCAGTAGGGAAGCCAGGCCAAGCCCATACCGCTGACCGCTGCATCGGCTATCGCGTCGAGGTCATCCAGTCTCAACCGGTTAGCGGGGGTAATCCCCACCGGGGCTCCGTGCTTTCTCGGGAAGATCCACGGGCGAATGCGGCCTGACCGACGATAGATGATGGCATTGTGCTTGCCGAGATCCTCGATCTGCTGCGGCGGGCCGTTCATCTCAACATAGGACGGCGATGCGCAGACGATCATGCGCTGGCGCGCGATGCGCCGCGCAATCATTCCGGCTTTGTTGTCCAAGTCGCCGGTCCGGATGGCAAGATCATAACCATCTTCGGCGAGGTCGACGAGGCGATCACTGAAGGATATGTCAAGCTCCAGAGCGGGATATTTCTGCGCAAGCGTCAGTAGGATTGGAGTCACGCACCGTCGGCCAAATAGCACGGGCATAGTGACACGTAGCTTTCCACAGGGTTGGGATAGCTGATCCGCTGCCAGTGCGTCCGCAGCCTCTGCTTCGGCCAGAATCGTCCGGCAGCGTTCATAGTAGGCGCGCCCAAAGTCGGTCAGGCTCTGGCGGCGTGTAGTCCGGTTGATGAGGCGTACGCCCAGACGTTCTTCGAGAAATCGGACGTGTTTGCCGACCATCGGCCCAGATAGATCAAGCGCAGCAGCTGCGGCCGCGAACGTTCCCAACTCAACGGCTTTTACGAACGCGGCCATGCTAGCAAGACGATCCATTTCGAAACTCTCAGTTTCTACTGTTTTGCCCAGCATCCTATTTATTTGCGCTGGGTCTGCTGGCAAGTCTCAGTTGACTCAACAATTTTGGGGTACGCTAGATGGCACGGGTTATTCGATTCCATGAGCATGGGGGTCCTGAGGTTCTCCGCATCGAGAACGTCGATGTTCAGCTGCCAGGTCGGGGTGAGGTCCAAATTCGCGTTAAAGCACTGGGCCTTAACCGGGCTGAAGCGAACTTGCGCAAGGGAGCATACATTGAAGCGGCAACATTACCGTCCAGCCTTGGGCTAGAAGCAGCTGGTGTCGTCGAACGGCTCGGAGAAGGCGTAGACGGCTTCGCGGTCGGTGACGCGGTTAGTATCATCCCTCCAATTTCAATGGTTCGCTGGCCCACTTACAGCGAGGTCGCGACGTTTCCCGCGGATATCGTAGTCAAGCACCCGGCCTCGCTCGGCTTTGCCTCGGCGGCCGCCGTGTGGATGCAGTACCTAACTGCCTATGGTGCCCTTATCGAAGTGGCCAAGCTGACCAAGAGCGATCATCTCGTCATTACGGCCGCTTCGAGTAGCGTTGGAATTGCAGCGATCCAGGTCGCGAAGACCGTTGGGGCGAATACAATAGCTATCACGAGGACTTCTCGAAAGAAGCCAGCTCTGCTCGAGTTGGGCGCATCGGAGGTGATTGCTTCAGAAGAAGAGGATCTGGAGCAGAGGCTGAAGGATATCGCTGGCCCCGCAGGGGTACGCGTTGTTCTCGATGCCGTCGGAGGACCGATATTTAATCCTCTAACCGCAGCGATGTCGCGCGGAGGTATCCTCCTCGAGTACGGCGGACTCAGTGCCGAGCCGACCCCGTTTCCGTTGCCTGCCGTGCTGGGCAAGATGCTCACGCTCCGCGGCTACCTCGTCCATGAGATCACCGGCAATAAGGCGCGATTGGAGGCCGCGAAGAAGTTCGTCCTAGACGGCCTCGTCTCAGGCTCGCTAAAGCCGGTGATCGCGAAGACCTTTCCGTTTGATCAGATCGTCGAAGCGCATCGCTTTCTGGAGTCAAATGATCAATTGGGCAAGGTCGTCGTGACGGTTTGAGCAAGCACTGATTGGACTGCGGGTCGCCATCCGGCATTTCGTGCCACCTCGACTGGCAATCGCAAATTTGCGAGCCGTGGTGGATCGAAGCAGGCGAGCGAGCTTACTTTGAAGGCTTTGTGCGTCGATCATGCCTGCGGGTGAGATTTGAAGCGGTAGCATGCTCGGCAAGCCGCGCGTTGGCCAACGAGACGATCGCCTCGCGGATCCAGCGGTGACCGCTATGCCCATGGGTGCGTTCATGCCAGACCATGCCGACCGAGAATCCCTCGACAGGAAACGGACTTTCAACCAATCGCAATCTCTCGGTCCGTTCGTACATCAAGCGTTCCGGCACCAAAGCAACGAAATCGGAACGTGCCACAATGTCCGGGACAAACAGAAAGGATGCCGCGGACAGTACGACGTTACGTCGAAGTCCCAAGGCTGCTAACGAGATATCCACGGGAGTAACAAAGTCTCCCCCGCGAAGGGATACAATTACGTGCTCGAGTTCCGTGAACTGCTTGATCGATAGTCGGTTCGAAAGGCGAGGGTGATCTTTCCGTCCAATAGGTACGTATCGGTCATGGAATAGGTGTCTGGTGCGGAGGTTGGCGGGCGCGTCTGTCGGAGTCATCAGAGCGAGATCGACATCGCCCCGCGCCATCTGCGCTTCCAGTTGCGGAAGATCGAGGTTGCGGATAGCGATCCGCACCCGGGGCGCCGTTTTCCTTAATTCGAGGACGAGCGGCTCGACCAAAGCATATTGCAAGTAGTCTGTACAAGTGACCGTGATGGTCATCTCAGCTCTGGCGGGATCGAAGTTTCTGTGGCGTGAAACGGTGGATCGAACCTGGTCGAGCGCTTGGCGTACCGGTTCAAGCAATTCGAGCGCCTTGACGGTCGGTGTCATCCCGCGCTGTGCCGGGATCAGCAAGGGGTCGTCAAATACCTTCCTGAGGCGGTTAAGTTGAGCGCTGACCGCAGGCTGACTCAGGTGCAGCCTGGCGGCAGCCCTCGTCACGTTCTGTTCAATTAGAAGCGCTTCGAGGGTAACCAGAAGGTTGAGATCAAGCCGCTTGCTATCCATGACATGAATAGTAGCCGAGCAATTACTCGATTTCAAATATAGCTAAAACCGGTGTTCTCTGTCGGACGAAGATTCGCCGTTAATGCCTCGGAGTTCGATCTATGAAAGTGGTGCTGGTTTTTGCTCATCCTGAACCGAAGTCGCTCAGCGCGTCCCTCCGGGACGTTGCAGTACAGGAGCTGATTGGGCAAGGTCACGAAGTTCGGGTGTCTGATCTTTACGCCCAGGAGTGGAAGTCTGAAGTCGATCGTGCAGACTTTCCGAACTGGCCGGTCGAAAAGCGTCTCGTTGCGGGCGCGGCATCAAACGATGCCTTCCACGGCGACGCGCTCACATCGGATGTCAAGCGCGAGATCGATAACCTTGTCTGGGCAGACATGCTGATCCTGCAATTTCCACTCTGGTGGTACGGCATGCCTGCGATCCTTAAGGGTTGGGTCGATCGCGTCTACGCGAATGGCTTTGCCTACGGCGTCGGGGAACATAGCGACAAGCGATGGGGCGACCGCTTCGGAGAGGGAAATCTCGCGGGTAGGCGAGCGATGTTGATCGTAACAGCCGGCGGTTGGGAGGAGCACTATTCGGATCGAGGAGTGAACGGTCCAATTGATGATCTGCTGTTCCCGATCAATCACGGGGTTCTGTTTTATCCAGGATATGAAGTCCTGCCGCCCTTCGTTGCCTACCGGGTTGATCGCTTCAGCGAGGCCGATTTCGAAGCAGTCGCGACGCAGCTCCGGGACAGGATGCGTGCTATCGAGACAACTGCGCCGATAGCCTACAGAAAGCAGAATGGTGGCGACTATTTCATCCCCAGCATGAAGCTGAAGCCTGGGCTTGAAGGTGCTGGCACGTCCGGCTTCTCGCTGCACGTGAGCAAATCTAAAGCAGCCCGGTTTTGAAGACCGAGTTCTACGGCGCGCAAGACGATCAGGCTAGCCGACAAATTCCATCACTTGTGATCCAGCAGTGTTTCTTGGATCATTATTTCGAGGCTGCTTGCTGTGACGCCGAGAAGTTGCTCGGTGTCGCTTGCGTCGACGACAAGTGGGTTATCGAACAAGTAGCGCATCTCCACGCCTTCGTGGAAACCGACGGCCTGCAATTCCTCCGTTGTGAGCTCGCGTAATTTAGGCGTCTCAAACTCGAGAGCTGCTGCGAATTTTTCGGTGAGCTCGCGGATTGACGCATACTGGCTTGGAACGTGAAACGCTCGATTCCACTCTCCCGTATAGTGCGCCGCGGACACAAGTGTCTTCGCGGTGTCTTTGGTGAATGACCAAGCGTGGATAGCATCCAGACTACCTGGAAATGAAACCGTCTCCTTCTTCAGAAGGGAGGGAAGGGCAAGTAGCGAAAAATAGGTAATAGCTCCGTTGCCCAGGTAATCGCTTGCACGGACTTCGATCGCCGGAACCTTCGATCTGGCCGCGCGCTCCCACATAATGCCCCTCACTGTGCCTTTTCTGCTGGTCGGATTGAGCGGCGCCAATGGCGAAAGTGGGCTTGTGGCACTTTCGCCGTATCCATATAGGTTGCCGAGCACGACGATCTTGGCGTCAGTCTCCTCAGCGGCCTTGACCGTGCCGTCCATGATTGGAAAGAAGTCAGTCGGCCATCTGTCATAGGCCGCCATGGCGCACATGAAGATCGCTTCAGCGCCCTTGCTGATCTCAGCCAACTGAACGGCGTTGGTCGCATCTGCCGAAATGGTGCGCACCGCTCGCGCCTCGATCATGCCAGTATTTCTGCTCGTCAGGACTACGCTATGCCCCTCTTCTGCCAGAAGGCGAGCCGTTTCGCGTCCGACTGGGCCTGCTCCCACCACGACATAGTAACTCATGTGTGCCGATCTTCATTTGCTGTTCGGAGTATTAGCTTTTTGGATTTCGAGCAGTTGAAAGTCGAGCACAATTGGCCAAATCTTGAGTACGTTCCGCCAAAGTTCGAGATTGCCAAATGCATTTTCAGATCGGTTCGGCGCTGCCCCTCGAGGCCACGTTAAGGCTTGTTGAACCAGGCGCCTGCGTACTCCCCCCTATTGATGCCCACAGAATTGTCGTACACCTAAGCCGTGCCACCCGCACTTTTTGTCGAGAGACTGGATTTGCCGCTTTGCGGGAAATCGGCGACATCGATCTCATTCCCTCTGGAGACACCGGAGGCTTCGACGCAGAAGCGGCTTATCAGTCCCTTGAAATCCGTCTCGCTCCGGTGGTGCTGGACCGTGTAAGGGCCGAGATCGGGCGAACCACAACCGCAAATGGATTTGAAAAACGCCATATGCTTCGTCACGATCGGATCTTTAATCTGGCTCGATCTATCGAGCACGATCTTTCAGTGAAATCAGCAAGCGATCTCCTATATGCCGAGAGCATCGGGATCGCGCTAGCAATTCAATTGCTCGGGCTGCGTGACGAGCCGCTCGACCCGCAAGCTCGTCTCTCGCCAATTCAGCTCAAGCGAGTGTTGACCTATATCGATGAGAAACTGGATCAGCCCCTTACGCTCGAAATATTGAGCCGGGAGGCGGGCGTCAGCAATTCGCATCTGCGAACATGGTTCAAGGTCGCCATGGGATTGACGGTTCATCGCTACGTATTGCGGAGGAGGGTGGACGAGCGCGTTTCCTTCTGCTGCAGGGAAAGTTGGGCCCAAGCGAGGTCGCGTTGGAGGTCGGCTTTGCCCACCAGTCACATATGGCGCGATGGATGCATCGAGAGCTTGGTTGTAGTCCAGGGGACCTACGTCGAACGGCTATCAATCGATAGTTCCGACTTTGCTCCGCGCCCGATTGTCGAGCCCGCGAGCCTCCAATTCAATTTGATCGGCCGTGATCGATGGGGAAGCCTTTCCCAGGCTTTGTAGACAGATCGATATGTTTGCGGGATCGGAGCCTATATGTAGCAATTCAATTTTCTGAATTGATTTTGCCGATTTGAGTTTAGGCGGCTCAACTGTCACTAACTCCTCGACACCAGCTCCCAAGCTCTCGTGAGGAAGTTCCTTGACAAAAGTCGCGCAAGTCCAGGCGCCCGGCCTGAACAGAAGGCAAATTGGCGATTACACCGTAACCGCGGTTGTGGATGGTATCATTGATGTGCCGTTCGAACTGCTGACCGGGATCACGCCGACCGAAGCTGAAGAAATGATACTGGCGGCAGGGCGTCCGCGCTCATCGGCAATGACGGTTTCGGCTTACATCATCGAAGGCGGCGGCAGGACGATTCTCATAGACGGAGGGGCCGGCGGTATCAACGGTTGGGGTGGGCGGCTCCAGGTTGCGCTAGCTGCTGCCAACATTGATCCGCGTCAGATTGATCACGTGTTTCTTACGCACGCGCATCCGGATCACGTCGGAGGCCTGGTTGGGGCATCGCCGTCGGCCGTCCAATTTCCCAATGCAGAGCTCGTCCTCCACGAGGAAGAATATAAATTCTGGAGTGATGACGGCAATTTGAGCCGTGCGCCAGAGGCTGCGCAGCCATTTTTCCATCTCGCCAGAAGTGTCTTTGCCGCTTACGGAAATCGGCGGCGGACCGTCACTGCGGGTGATGTGATACCCGGTATCGATCTCGTGCATCTACCTGGCCACACGCCGGGACACAGCGGTTACAGAATAAGTTCAGGGGCGGAGACCCTTCTCATTTGGGGTGACATCGTTCATTACCCCAATATACAGGTTCAAAAGCCGGCAGTAACGATAGCCTTCGATGTGGACTCCGCTGCCGCCTCGACGACGCGCCGTGCGGTATTGGCTATGGCGGCCGCCGAGAATCCTCTTATTGCTGGCATGCACCTGAATTTCCCCGGCTTTGCCCGCGTGCGAGCATCGGGCGAGTCCTACGCCATCTTCGATGAACCCTGGAGCCCGAGCTTGATCTAACTGAGCCGCGCTTCGGTGCCGGTATATCCTCTGCCTTCTTCGCGACCTGTAGTCGGTGCTCAGCGTTGGAGTCCAAAGTTAGCGGTGCCGGGGACGTCTCGACGGACTGGCCGTTGTCGGCATCGAGCAGGTCGTTGGGGGGCCGGTTTGTACGTCGGCTTGACGACGCTGCTGCGGGGTCTTCAAAGTTGAACGATAGAATGTGATTCCACCCGCATTTTGAGAATGGAGTGTGCGGCAAAGCGGCTACTTTGTCTGGTTACCGGGATGAGAAATCAGTCGGCGCAGATCAGACGACGTTTGCTCGGGACGGGATTCACGGCAGAGATCGCGCAACGTCAGCAATTGCTCCTCGAAACCAAATCATGCCTGGGTCCATATGACTGGAGGCATGCCACACCACAGAAATCTGAAAAGGCGCTACCTGAAACGGCAGCGGGCTCACTGCGAGACCGTGCGCTTTGGCTGCACTCCTCCCGAATAGCCGTGGAACCGTCGCTATTGCCGCAAGAGATTCGAGTAGCTCTGGAAGAGCGTGAGCGTGCGGAGTGGACACTACTATCTTCCGGCCCAGTTTTTTCTGTTCGAGCGTATCGTCGACCAGTCTGCAAGCTCTTTCCTTCAAATCGACCGCTACGTGTGGAAGCTCGAAGTAGGTTTCAAAGGTAATTGACCGGACTTTTTCGAGGAGGGCCAAGCTGTGCAGGCAAACATAATTGTCGTCGAACAAGACCTTGCGTTTGTGCACAACACCCCCTTCCGAAACATTTCCGACAGCGACATCAATTTCACCTCTATCCAACATGTCCGTTGCCTTTTGATGTTCGAGCGAATGAAGTTCCAGTCGCGCATGAGGTGCCGCCCCCAGGCAAAATCTTGCCAAGGGCGGGACAAGTACACTTTCCAGATAGTCCGGAATGCCAAGCTTGAATACCCGGGTAGTTTCGGAAGGAGAGAAGGCGATCACATTGAGCAGGTCTCGATCGATATGGCGCAGTATCTCCGATGCAGTCTTGGCGATTACGGCCCCGCGGGGCGTCGGAGACATGCCTGCGCCGTTTCGGACAAAAAGCTCGTCACCGAAAAGTTCGCGCAACCGGCCGAGTTGATGGCTGAGGGATGACTGGTTTATGCGGAGCTTGCCTGCTGCTTTCGTAACGCTACCGCAAGAACTGATAGCATCCAGCGCCACCAAAAGATTCAAGTCGATCTCAGCAAGCCGGGCATGATTGATTGTGGTTTCCTGCATAGATATTTCCGCGGTCAAGACTTGCTTGGTAGGGGCAATCTACGGGCCGTATTGCCGAGCGCACTGAGATCCAAGAAACTCAACGCAGGCGCCCTTGTTCGAAACGAACGGCGAGTGCGCGATCGATACGATCATTCCAAGGTTTACACGTTGGGCGCGAACAATCTTCACCTTATCTTTGAATTCTGCGGTGATTTTGCCTCGCGGCAGAATGCCTATACCTGCTCCCTTGTGGATCAGCGATACCTGAAGTTCGACGTCGTAGACCTCGGCCGCCAGGCGAAACTGACCTCCATCGCGCTCGATCAAAGTCTGGAGAGCGCGTCGCGCGCCGCATGATTTGTCGGGGAGCAGAACCCACGGATATTGAGAAAGTTGCTTTAGATTCGAATGTCTCGGCAAGGGGAGATCTTTTGGAGCGACGATCACGATCTCCTCCTTACCGACGACTTGTCCAACGGGAGTCGGAAGATCCGGGTCGTTGCCGGCGAACACCAAAATAGCCGCGTCGAGACGGCCGCCTTCGACTTGATCAACAAGCTCGGGGGTCCACCCGCTGGCCAATGACAGCTCGAGCCTCGGATAACGAAGGCGCAGTTGGTGCATCATTTCGGCCAGACCAGCATCGGCAAGTGAATGTGACACCCCGATTCGAAAAGGACCGGAAGGATCGGCGTCCGCGGCCACGGTTTGCTTGAGGTCGTCAATCGAAGCGAGCACGGCGCGAGCGCGATTTAGAACCACTAGCCCTGAGGCAGTTAGCGCTGGAGGCTTTACGCGTCGATCCAGAAGATCCGTCCGGAGCAAATGCTCGAGCCGCTGTATCTGCCGCGTTACGGCCGGTTGGGTGAGCCGAAGGCGTTCGGCGGATCGCTTAACCGATCCCGTGTCCGCCAGAAGAACAAAAGCTCTCATTTCGTCGAGCATATAAATTCTCGGCATTATCATCGTACAGATTATGCATTTGCATACAGAAGGGGCGCGGTCAATGTAGTCGCCGGCTGCGCTTTGTGCGCAGGCAGAACCGGGAGCGATCAATGAAGGCGATTACCATCCAACGTCACGGCTTCCAGGGGTTGGCTCCAGTCGAGCGCGAATATCGCGCGCCTCTCCGACGCGAGGTCCGGTTGCGGATGCGCGCCGTCAGTTTGAACTATCGTGATCTGGAAATCGTCTCCGGGACGTTTGCAACAGCTTACAATTTGCCATTGATACCGATCTCGGACGGCGTCGGAGAGGTCGTCGAGGTCGGTCAGGACGTCGCGCGCTTCAAGCCCGGAGATCGTGTCTGCTCGGCTTTCTGGGGTGAATGGAACGACGGCGGGTTCAATATCGCGAAGGCGGGGAAGTCTTTGGGCGGTCCCGGAGATGGCTTGCTGCAAGAACAAGTCACACTGGACGAGCAGCGATTGGTGAAGGTTCCCGACGCGTTATCGGACGGCGAGGCTGCCGCCTTTCCATGTGCCGGCTCCACCGCTTGGCAGGCGCTCGTTTCGTTCGGCCAGATCCGGCCGGGAGATGTAGTTGTCGTTCAAGGGACGGGAGGGGTCGCACTATTCGGCCTTCAAGTGGGGTTGATGGTCGGTGCGAAGGTGATCGTTTTGTCGAGCAGCGACAAAAAGTTGGAGCGAGCAAAGGCTCTAGGTGCTTTTGCGGGAGTTAACTACCGCGGAACGCCAGCCTGGTCGGACGAGGTCCTTGAGTTGACGGCGGGGCAGGGGGCCGACCATATTCTCGAAACTGGCGGACCTAGCAGCTTTGCCCAATCGCTCAAGGCAGTCCGTTCCGGGGGACGAATTAGCGTGATTGGATATCTGGGAGGGGCGCAGGGCAGTATCAATCCGCTGGATATCTTTCGTAAGCAGGCTGCGGTCCAGGGCATTCCGGTCGGTTCTCGTTCGTCGCTTGAAAGCCTGCTGAACGCCATGGCCGCGAGTTCGAGGAGGCCCATCCTCGACAGCACGTTCGACTGGAACGATGTTGTCCCCGCGCTCGAACGCCTGCATTCAGGTGATCATTTCGGAAAAATCGTCCTTACCTTTTGAGCGCCGCCCACCAAATCTGGCAGGGCAGAGCCATATGTACCGCTGTCAATGGTCATATGGCGTCAAAAATACTTTCGATCACCGATGAATTTTGCTCGCCACCCCGCTCCTCCGAGCGGAGCGAGTTTCGCCAGAACCGAGAACATCAAGGTTTCGAGTGTTCCTTAGCGGCGGCAAGCAGACCGGCGATGCTGCCGCTTGAGAGACCGCGCTCGCGATTGTTAGGTCGCCATCGCCCCTTCGCCAAAGAAGCGGATCACAAAATAATCGTGCGGCACCGATGAGTTTTGCCTGCCACTCCGGTCTTACGCACGAGGTCGCTCGGGATCACGGGCGAACAAGAGAACAAGCAGGAACACAGAGATGATGCTGAAGGACAAGGTTGCAGTGATCTACGGGGCTGGAGGCGCGGTTGGGGGCGCTGTCGCGCGCGCTTTTGCACGCGAAGGAGCCAAGCTATTTCTCACCGGCCGCAATCGAGCTTCGGTTGAAGCCGTCGCAAAAGAAATCGCTTTTGATGGCGCCGCGGTCCAAACTGCAGAAGTTGATGCTCTCGAGGAGGGGGCGATCAGCCGTCATCTCCAGTCGGTCATTGACGAGGCCGGTCGTATTGACATCTCTTTCAATGCCGTCGGGATCCCGAATACGAATTTGCAGGGGGTGCCTCTGGTCGATCTCGCGCTGGACCAGTTCTCGCGGCCAATCGTGACTTACACGGAAACGTACCTTTTGACCGCGCGGCAGGCTGCCCGCTGGATGGTTAAAAGAAAATCAGGTGTGATCATGACGGTCACCTCAACCCCCTCGCGAACCGGCATTCCGATGATGGGCGGGGTCGGTCCGGCCATGGCCGCCGTAGAAGCGCTCACCCGGAACTTTTCTGCCGAACTTGCGCGCGATGGCGTTCGAGTGGTTGGTCTTCGACCGCTCGGCATGCCGGACTCTGGTACGATTAGAGAAGTCTACGGCCTTCATGCCAAAGCATGGGGAATTTCCTGGGACCAGTTCCACGATTTGATCGCGAGCAGAACCCACACGCGTCGGCTGACGACCCTTGCTGAGATGGCAAACGCGGCTGCTTTCATCGCCTCCGATCAGGCGAGCGCGATGACTGGTACTATCGTTAACATGAGTCTGGGAGCCCTCGACGACTAGCGTCCTGCTTCGAATCTGCCAGCGTGGTCGTGCCGTTCGACCGCTCGATCCGGGCGGTCGGCGGACGGCGGAAGATGGTTGATCTGTTCTCGACTGCGATTTGTCGTATCGCGCCCCTCCGAGCGGGGCACAGTTTACTCAGGGGAATCCATGAAACTCACTGGTCGCACAATCCTCATCACCGGAGGTTCTGCCGGCATTGGTCTTGCGTTCGCGCTTAAGTTCGTCGAGCTCGGTAACCAGGTTATCGTGACGGGTCGGCGCAAGGCCGTGCTCGACCAAGTGAAGCTACAGTATCCGAAAATACAAACGATCCAGAGCGATGTCGCCGATCCAGCTCAGATTGCTGCACTTGCTGCACGCGTGAAGGAGGATTTCCCGCAGCTTGACGTGCTAATGAACAACGCCGGTATTAGCCTTTATAAGAACCTCAAGGGCACAGCAGCCGACATTGCTGGTTTGACAGTGGAGCTAAACGTCAACGCGGGTGGCGTGATCAGGATGACTTCCGCCTTCATCGACATGCTAAAGGCTAACAAAGGTACGCTCATCAACGTGTCTTCTGCCTTGGCATTCGTGCCCTTGCCATGCTTGCCGATATATTGCGCGACCAAGGCGGCGATCCACTCGTACACCCAATCGCTTCGCTTCCAGTTGGAGGAGACTGGTGTGGAGGTCATCGAACTCATGCCTCCGGCGGTCAAGACCGAGATGACGGCTGACCTTTGGGAAGACGATGGCATCACCATGATCACAACCGAACGGCTAGTGAAACAATCATTCGAGGGATTCAAAGCAGGCGTTCCCGAGATCCGGCCGGGGCAGTCGAAGCAACTCGCATTCATGCGCCGACTCGCGCCGAATTTTATTAACGGACAGCTCTGGAAGGCTTCCAGAAAACTCGTGCCCGCGGGAGTTAATGACTCCAAGCCAACGCGTCTATCTTACACCTGACGTATGCGTGGCCGCCTGCGGGCAATCTAAAGCGCCTTGAGCCGAAGTTCTTCTGCGAGCTGTTTGGAAGGCTCCCAAAGGCGTGGGGGCTTGGAGATGCGTATCACTCAGTAGGCCAACCTGCGAAAAAAGATGACCTCACCGATGAATTTCGGTCGTCGAGCCGGTCTTATTTATCGTCAGGCAGACATAAACGCGCAACGCTAGGAGAGTAGCATGCTTGCATTGACGGGCAAGGACGTCGTGGTGATCGGAGGTAGCCGAGGCGTGGGGCGCCGTATCGTGGAGGCAGCTCACAGCAACGGCGCGCGTGTATTTGCTGTCGCTCGGCAGGAGGGGGCCCTCAAGCGGTTGCAACAAGAACTGTCTGACGTCCAGATCATGTCGCTCGACGCAACGGACGACGATGCGCCCCGCAAAATATTCGACGTCCGCCAGCCGAGCGTCCTTGCCATTTGCGCCGGGGCTTTCCCGCCCGCCGCCCCACTCCATGAGCAGAGCTGGCAGGAGTTCGGGAGAAATTGGGAGGCTGACGTCCGGATAGCTTTTAACTTCTGTAAAGCAGCAATATTGCGCCCATTGCCGTTAGGGACCAAGATCATTCTGGTGTCGAGCGGCGCTGCTCTCGCAGGATCCCCGAACTCGGGTGGATACGCTGGCGCCAAGCGAACGCAGATGTTTATCGCAAACTATGCACAGAAGGAATCGGACCGTCTCGGGCTTGAGTTGCGGTTCATATCGTTAGCGCCGCGCATCATGCCGGATACGGACTTAGGAAGGCATGCGATCGCTGGTTATTCTCGCTATCTCGGCGTATCGCCCGCGGACTTCGTGCGGAGTATGGCCTCTCCGCCGACGTCATCGCACGTGGCGACCGCATTTATCGAGTTAGCCGCAAATACTGGGCCTATCGAGGGAAATACGTTCATCGTGTCAGGCCGGGGGCTCGAAGCAGTGCCTCAATGACCCCGGCTGGCGCTCGATATCAGCGTTCATTGCGCTGGCACAGTCTTCGAAAAGTGTATTCTGGCTGTCAGGACTTGAAGGATGTTGTCCGAATGCAAATATCCAGCTGCAATGACAGCAACTAAAGCGCCAAACTCAAAGGGAGAGTTGAATCGCCCCGACGATGCGTTTGGACGGCGCGTTGAGCCCTTTCGCCGTGAGCTTAAATTGCATTGCTATCGGATGCTTGGGTCCGTCCACGAAGCCGAGGACGCAGTCCAGGATACACTTTTGCGGGCTTGGCGTGGCTTTGATCGATTTGAGGGGCGAGGATCTTTCCGAGCGTGGCTGTATCAAATTGCAACGAACGTATGCCTGAATACTCTCGCAGCTCGAAAGAATGCTCCGCGCCTCCTCCCTAACGAATTGCTGCCTGCGGCGGGCATGCGCATGCCGGACGGTACGTCGGTTACGGACGTGCCGTGGCTAGAACCGTATCCGGACTCGTTCCTTGAGGGCATTGATGAGACGGCAAATCCCGAGGCGCGATATCTATCGCGGGAAGCTGTCCAACTCGCCTTCGTTGCCGTAATACAGGGCTTGCCTCCCCGTCAGCGAGCTGCGCTTCTGTTGTGTGACGTGCTGGGTTGGTCTGCGAATGAGGCTGCTACTCTCCTTGGCGGCTCAACAGCTTCGATCAACAGTATCCTGCAGCGGGCGCGCGAGACGCTTTCCAAGCGCTACCCCGATGGTCGCCCAGCAGCGTCGCGCTCGCCCAATCCGTTTGAGCAGGAACTTCTAAGTCGTTACTTGAACGCCTGGGAGCGGCTCGACGTCGACGGTCTTGTGGCTCTGCTTAAAGAGGACGCGACTTACACGATGCCGCCGAAAGCACAATGGTACGCCGGTCGCGCGGCTATCGGTAATTTCTTCGAATGGGCATGGAGAGCCTACGAGAGCTTTCGCCTAGTTCCAACGGCCGCTAACAATCAGCCCGCGTTCGCAGCATACTCTCGTGCCAGCAGTGAAACGCCTTGGACCGCACATTCCATCCATGTTCTTACGGTCGAGAACGGCGCCATTTCCACATTGACGCTCTTCGCAAAGCCCCTAGCGCGAAGTTTGTTTCCGGTTTTCGATCTTCCTCACATCATCCCCATCGTAACCGATGATTTTCCGAATCGAGACCAGGACCCGTATTAGGCGGCCGACGAGATCAGCCGGGCGGTCAGAGCAAGAAGGTGGCGCTTGGACGAGCGCTGATCCTCGGCACGCTACGTGTTATATTGGTTGAACCGTTCCAACGGCTCGCGCCCGCACTGGCGCAGCGATGCGCTGAGGCATTTCGCCGGCGTCACTCGCGAGACAAACCTGTTCGCTGCCGACGAAGGAGGCCGGTATACCCGACGGCATCTTCAACGTGGTTACAGGTTTTGGACCTAAGATCGGCAGCGAATTGATCGCGCATCCAGGCGTCGCCAAGATCACGTTTACCGGCTCGGATGCGACAGGTGCGAAAGTTTACGAGACGGCGGCGCGCAGTCTGAAGCGCGTGTCGCTCGAACTGGGCGGGAAGTCCCCGAATATCGTCTTCGAAGAACGCGTGCGAGCGATCGCTGTCCGAAGGCATCGGTCCCATTAATTAGCATTGACTAATGAATTAGTATTCGCTAATGATTTCTTTATGCATATCGCCACCCCCATCGATACGGTGATGCGCGCCCTTGCTGATCCAACTCGGCGCGCCGTGTTCGAGCGGGTGATCAGCGCCGGTGAGATTAGCGTAGTCGAACTGACGCGGGAGAGCGGGGTAACGCAGGGCGCCGTCTCCCAGCATCTGAAAGCTTTGAAGCAGGCTGGTCTGGTCGCCGAACGACCCGAGGGTCGAAAGGTCTACTATCGCGCCCAACCGGAGGGCCTCGCCCCACTTTTCGATTGGATGAGCCATTACGGCGTCTTCTGGCGCAATCGGTTCGCCAATCTTCGTACCCTCCTGAAGGAGATTGATCCATGACTGGCGCCGAATTGAAACCCGACACGCAGGAGATTGTGGTTGACCAGGTTTTCCCACATGCGCCTGAGACAATCTGGAAGACGCTGACAAATGGCGAGCTGATGAGCCGCTGGATAATGGCGCCGACGGGATTCGAGCCGGTAGAGGGCAAGCATTTTACATTCCAGACAAAACCGGCCGGTGCCTGGGATGGTACCATTCACTGTCAGGTGCTGGAGGTGAAGCGCAACGAACGCCTCACCTATGCTTGGAAGGGAGGGCACGAGGGGAATGTCGGATACGGCTCACTGTTGAATACAGTGGTCACATGGACGCTTTCGAGGGTCGAGAACGGAACGCGCCTTCGACTTGTCCATTCCGGCTTCGTCCTGCCAAGGAATGATACGGCTTACAAGAACATGGGCGAAGGCTGGAAAAAGGTTCTCAAGAACATCGGCAGCACTGCCGACGAGCAGGCTTGAGTGCGCAGAAGGCAATCGTCCTCGCGCACCCAGAACGGATGAGGAGGTTTGATGCTGCTTAAATTTTGTTTGCGCCAACGGCCATCCTATGAAGGTGAGAAGACATGAACGCGCCCTATACCGGTGGGTGCGCCTGCGGCGCGATCCGCTACAAAATGTTCGCCGAACCCGTAATGATGACCGATTGCCAGTGTCGTCAATGCCAGCGTGAAAGCGGCACGGGGCACTTATCGCACCTGATCTTTCCGCGCTCGGCTACGAGCATCCAAGGAGCAGCGACGCATTGGGAGTTGGTCGGTGATAGTGGCACTGTCAAAATACGCGCCTTCTGCCCCACCTGCGGATCACCGGTCTACGCGACGTTTCGCGACATACCGGATTACCTAGTTGTGCGCGCCGGGAGTCTTGATGATCCTAGTCGGTATAGGCCACAACAGGTCACATGGACGGCAGCTGGCTATGCTTGGGACCACCTCGATTCAGCTCTTCCGAAATTCGAAAAAATGCCCCCAGCGTGACACATGGGGTGCCTGCCTATGATCCCAGGGGAGCGGTCCAAATACTGGGTGTCGGTCCATTGACTGATGGGGAAAAACGCTCCCTGAATGACGAAGCAAGGCAGAAACTGTGAAGTTAGACGAGATCGACCACCAGACCGGCCTGTACTGTGCCTTCGATGCTCTCATTGCTGATGGAGAAATTTCTGACCTCCGCATAGCCCTGTGGGACGTTAGCGACTATCTTGCTTATCTCGGCCTTCACTGCACTAACGGCCATCCCGCCCCAGGATCAGCAGACTTGGTGCATGGCTATGCGGGTCCACCCGCCTGGAGGAGGAAGCGGACGTCATCGAATTTGACCGCGTACTTGCGCTGCCGACGGCTGGACGAAGGGCGCAGCTCGTCGACGATTGCAAACGCGAGGCGAAGTATCCATGTTATTGGAGGTCGCGTGCCGGACAGTTGGTTTGTCGGATCGCCGACTCATGGCCCAGCCTTGCGGGCCATGATCATTACACGTAAGAATAGTCAGCGTGACCGCCGGGGATTTCGCCGCGATCGGGCTGCAGCGAAATGACCTCGGCTCATCGGGCGCAAAGTCGGTCGAGAACAACCTTTCCCAGCATGCGGCCGCTCTCAACCAGCGCGTGTGCCTCCCGAAGTGAGGTGGGCGTGAGCGGGCCGAGCTCCGTCGTTGCCGTCGAGCGCAGGAGGTCGGCGTCGGTGAGCGAGGAGATTTCATCAAGGATCTTATGGTGGGCAATCATGTCGGCGCCACCGAAATGCTGCCGCGTCACCACATCCTCCCAATGCAACGATGCGCTCTTGGGCCGCAGAGGCGCGGCGTCGAGGGATGCGTGATTGGTGATCACGCCGATCTTGCCCCCTGGTGCAATGATCTTGGTGATCGCGGTCCAGTGCAGGTCCGTCTGATTGAGGGCGGCGATGTAGGTGATGTCCGGCGCGTCAATTCTAGCGAGCTCGTCTGTCATCGACTGCGAATGATCGATCACGTGGTGGGCGCCAAGCGAGAGGCACCAGTCACGGCTCTCGGGACGTGAAGCGCTGGCGATCACGGTTAGTCCGGAGAGGCGCCGTGCGAGCTGGATCAGCATCGAGCCGACGCCACCGGCGCCACCAATGATCAGCAATCCGCCCGCATCGTGTTGCTTTCCCAAGCCAACGCCAAGGCGGTGAAACAGCAATTCCCACGCCGTGAGCGACGTGAGGGGCAGAGCCGCCGCCTGCGCAAAGCTGAGCCGCGCCGGCTTGCGGCCGACGAGGCGTTCGTCGACGGCGTGGAGCTCGGCATTACCGCCGGGCCGGCTCAGACTGCCGGAATAGAAGACCTCGTTGCCAGGGCGAAAAATTGTGACCTCACTTCCGACGTCGACGACGATACCAGCAACGTCCCAACCAAGGATATCGACGGCATCGCCCATCAAGACCTGACCGAGACGGATCTTGGTGTCGACAGGGTTGACGGAGACGCCGCATACTGAGACCAGGAGGTCACGAGGACCCGGGACAGGATCCTTCTTGTCGGCGATCGTGAAGCACTGAGGATCGGACAGGGCGGCGCCTGGACGGTAAGTGATAGCTTGCATGTAATTTTCCCTCGACGCTGATCTGTCGGAGAAAATCGTTAGGTAGCTCGTCTTTGCTAGTACGGTCATTTGGCGTACTAGGTTTCCGAAAGGGAACTATCGGTATGAAGATCAAGCACTATTCAGACGTGCCGGGGTGCCCGGTGGAGGTGACCCTCGATCTCATCGACGGGCGCTGGAAAGGCGTCATGCTCTTCCATCTGCTTGATGCGGGATGCCTGCGGTTCAACGCGCTTCATCGTCGCCTGCCCGGCATTACGCAGCGGCTCCTGACCAAGCAGCTTCGTGAGCTCGAGGAGGTCGGGTTGGTTCTACGGACCGTCTATGCCGAGGTCCCTCCACGAGTGGAGTATCGCTTGACTGAGGAAGGCGAAAGCCTGAGGCCCCTCGTCGAAATGCTCTCGAAATGGGGAGAAGATAGACTGAACCGGCAACGCGCGAAACAAGCCCGCGCGCCGCTACTTTGCTCGAACAAAGCTCGCTCGTAAATGCAGGGCATAAGTCCCGAGCGAGGGTCATCTTTGAGCATGGATTGCGTCAATCAGTCACTTACCACACGAAGCAGCGCTAGCGGGATTTGCTTCGAGCTCATCGCAGAACTGGCGCGCGCGAGATCAGCAGGTCATCCGCCCGGCTTCTTCCAGCCGCGACGATACGCTCCGGGCGAAATACCGTGCAGACGCTTAAAGGCGTGAGCGAAGGCGTATTCGGAAGAATATCCGATCTGAGCAGCGATAGCGGCAAGTTGTAGATCGGAATCTCGCATGAGACGAGTAGCGATCATCATCCGCCACAAGTCAGATAAGCTGCGGGGGATTGGCCAAGCAGACTGGAAAACCGGCGCGCAAATGCGGCGCGCGAAAGCCCTGCTGCACTTGCAAGCGTCGCAACTGTCCATGGCTTTGCCGGTTCACTATGGATGCAGCCAAGGCGGCAGCGATTCGTGAGTCCTTTAGTGCTGCTGACCAACCGGCAGTATGTCTGCGATGGCTGCTCTCAGCCAGCCAAGTCCTAAGAATGTACAAGAACATCAGATCAAGAGAGCACAGATGGCCGTATCGGCTCCCGATAGCCCCCGATCAACCTCCGCTCCCAATAGTTCGATCGTTGTACGCAACTGCCATTGGGCACCAGCTTCCGCCGGGGAAATGCAACATCTCCGGCATCTCTTCGAGCAACGGGTGAAACCAAGAACGATCGAGCATATAGGCACGTGTGTGTACCGAAAACTTGAGCTCGGGCGTAGTGGTGATGAAGTCCGCCCAGGATGGGGCGTGAACTGATCGCACCGGTTCGCTGAACCGGGCGAGAAATCGGCGCGTCCTTGTTCAAGGATCGATGCGTTCTGACGTTATTGTAATAGTCGGCGTAGGATTGCAGAACCCGACGCAGATGCGCCTCGCCCAAAACAATGACGTGGTCCAAACACTCACGCTGGATCGATCCGATCAGCCGTTCGGCAAAGCCATTCTGCCAGGGCGACGCTGGTGCGGTAGGCGTGTCCCGGATGCCCATGGCGCGCAATCGGCGCGTGACGACGCTGCCATAGATCCGGTCGCGATCGCGGATGAGGTAGTGCGGAGCCTCATCCCAAGGAAATGCCTCCGTGATTTGACGTGCAACCCATTCCGCCGTCGGATTTGCTGCGATAGAGCAGATCGAAACCGACGGTGGGAACAACGAACAAGTCCATGGCGGCAATGTCCGGCGCGTGATTACACAAGAAGGTGCGCCATCCCTGGCTGGGTGGCCCGCGTCGCTTCACCATGTACTTGGCGACGCTGGACTGCGCGACCTCGAACCCGAGCTTGAGCAGTTCGCCGTGGATGCGTGGCGCGCCCCAAAGCGGATTTTCGACGCTGATCCGCCGGATCAACGCGCGCAACCTCGTGTCGATCGGCGGCCGCCCTCCGATCGGGCGCGACTTCCAACGCCAGTAGCCGCGAAAGCCGGCCCGGTGCCAACGCACGACCGTCTCGGGCCGGATGATCGTGAGGACCTGCAAAATCGATGGAAACCAGCGATACAGCTGAATGAAGAACCAGCGATCATCGTTGCTGAGCCGGACACGACCCCGCATCTTACGCCTCAAGACAATCAACTGATGTCTGAGCGCCGCATTCTCTGCTTCAAGTCGGCTCTTCGACTTGAGGGGCGAAGCCAAGACGGCCAGTACGAAACAGAGCAGCCCGATCATTCCGCCAGCTTAGGCGACTCCATTACGTCATCAACCCGGATAAGGTTTTCGGTACACACAGATGGATAGTTTGCGACGGGGCGGGCATCTCGGAAAGGTCGTCCTGACATTTGATTGATGGGTGACGAGAAGTGATGCGCGATTCAGGGCCCGGTCCGCTTTTCTGCGCGGATCCTAGCGAGCAGATTTTGGTGCAAACCGGACATTCGGCCGGACCGGAGAGTCTCAGAAGGGAGAGAAGCGGTCATTCCGAACCGCCTACCGCCCTCGATGTGTGGTGGTCTTTCAACGCGCCGCCTCGCGAGTAAAGCTACCCTCCGGTAGGAAAACAGGCTTCCGAAATAGTGGGTTTAGCGACGTGGCGGACGGACCTCTGCTACATCCTCTGCCAAACGACGATGTTCTGCCATCCGGCGTGCTCAGTGCAAGGCGTGCTCCGAGGCGAGTGGCGCAGGCAATATCCCGATGCGTCCCTCTACGAATTACTAAGTGGTAAGGAGATCTGGTTGAGGAAAGAACTCCTCGGGCAAAAGCTTTCTGGAGATGAGGCCATCCTCGAACATGTAGCGGCTGACAACGTCGAGCGTTGAGCGATTCTTTGCGAGGCCAACCGGCCAGTAGTCGCTGCCGAGCTGCTGCTCAGCGAACATCAGGTTCTCGAGCTGCCACGGCAGCATCGTACTCAGCGCCGCCGAATCGAACAGTCGCTCCCTGGCGATCGCTTGAGCCTTGGCGAAACCATCGAACACGGCCATCGCCAGACCCGGGTTGGACTCGGCGATGGTTCGCTTGATGGCGATGAGGTGCATGGGTGGAAAAATCCCGGTCTTGGAGAAATACGCGAGCTCTGCCTCCATGGGATTTTCGAACAGGCGGGTCACCATAGGAGTGCGCCAGGTGCTCGGTGCCCGCGCGGTGTATAAAGCGTCGATCTCGCCCTCCGCCAGCAAGACGGCGAGGCTCTTGTCGTTCCTTTGCTCGTGCTTGAAGCGGTCGGGATAGAATTGCGGATGCTCGTCGCCACTGCGGGCGCTTTCCAGGCCACCCGACACGTAGATCGGCGAGGTGCGCGGCAGTCCGAAATAATCCTGAAAGATGCCGCGCAGCCAGACGGCGGCGGCCATGTCGAACACGGGCATGCCGATGCGCTTGCCGGCGAGATCGGCTGGTGTCCTGATCCGCTTTGACGTGTTGACGAAGACGTTCGAGAAGCGGAAGTGTCGCGAGGGAAACACCGGCACCGCCACATAAGGCCGCTCCGGGCGTTCGAGCGACCTCAGATAGGAAGTGATCGGAAATTCGCAGCAGTCGAAGGTGTGTTCCGTCAACTGCTTGTTGAATAGCGCTTGCACGCCCATCAACGTCACGTCGGCTTCGACGCCGGCGATCGATACTTCACCATTCGCGATCGGTCGGGTGCGATCGGAATCGCTGAGCCCTATTTTAAGAGACAAGGCTGCCATATTTTCTGCTTTCTTCGACGTCGAGGTGGTTGGAGGCCAGCCGTTTGACGAGAACGTCGAGCAGCTCCGGCAATGCGAGCGGCGTCGCATTGGCGCCGCCGCGTGCGTAGATGGCGGTTGCCTTCGAGATGTCGATCCCCAGCCGCTGCGACAGGCGCTGAACGGCCAGCTTGCAGTCGTCCGGCATCGGCAGGCAGGCGATCTTCTGCCCTGCGGCAAGATGATCGTTGGCACCGATCAGTTCGAGGCGCCTGCTTCCGACCTTGCGCAAGGACGTGACGCGGTGAGCGGCGCGCTCGCCGCGCGACAGAACGAAGCTGCGATGGGTGAGGCCCGGCGCAACCCATGAAATAATGTCGCTATAGTGATGGCCGATCCGCGCGACGACGTCAGCCAGGATGCGTGCCATTTCGTTGTGCATCATGACATAGTGCCGGCGCTCTTCGTCGCCCCATTTCCAGCGGGTCGCCGTGACTTGCACTGCGGTCGAGTCCGCCCTCCAGGGCGACACGGCGTTGCCCCTGTTCTCGAACAGGCCGGGATCGTCATAGGCTACCGCCGGTGAAGGTTTTCCGCGATATTCGACGATATGCTCGTAGGGGACGACGGCCATGGGCTCCGAGATCACCATTCGGTGCAGCACCGTGCCGCTGTCATTGGCGAGCGGCGAGAGATTCAAGACCTCCGGCGAAAATGGAGGTTCGAGGCGAGCCTGCAGTTCCTGTGGAAGGTATGTACGCTTCGTCGGACGGAAGCCTTCATCCAGCAGCCGCTGGTTGATCGCCATATGTTCGGTCGAAAATGGATACGGCTTGGTCTTGGTGCAGGGCATGAACAGCAGCACGTGACGGCGCGCCGACGGCAGCTTGGGCTGATATTCGTTCTGAATGAATTGCAGCCATTCGGCGATACGTGGATGCTTCAGCGAATCGACATTGTCCTGTGGACTGTAAAGACAAAGCGTTCGGTCGAGCTCGAAGGGGCTCTGTATCTTCAGCGTTGACTCCAGAATGCGCTTGGATCGGTCCTCGACGCTCACCATGGCAATGTATTCCTTGCAGCCTTGCAGGGGCGGGTATCACTCATGCGACGTTTCCCCGAGTTTCGCGCTTAAGCAGAGCAGCGGGGTCAAGCTCTTGTTCGTCGTAGTCGAGAAGCGACTGGAGATAGGCGTCGGCGTCCTCAACGAACAGGTTGCGGCTGACGCCCGCAGCGATACGATCGAGGCCGAACTTGAGCGCGGAGATGCCCGCGGAGCAGGCAAGGCTCGGCATCGCCGCAAAGGTGTAGCTGAAGATGTTGGCGAGATACGGCGCCGATCCCGCGACCTTCTCGGTGAACTGGAAACTGGGTGACAGATAAGGGTAGGCGCCGAGTTGCGGATGCTCGTCGCCGGCCGGCGGCTGATAGCGATCGGACCAGCGCGCGATCTTGTCATGGAAGCGGGCCAATTCCGGCCGCGTGGCGAGATCGACGGTGAATCCGGTGCCAACGATCAGGAAATCAAAGCTCTCCGTTCGCCCCGAATTGTTCAGCGAAATCTTCCCGGCATCGAAGCCGACGCGCTCAAGCTGATAGCCGAGCTGCACGAAGAAATTGCCGTGACGAACGCAGCGGTCGAACGTGTCCTGCGGAGGTGGCTGATTCATGTCGAAGATGATCTTCATGAAGCGCCATTTGTGGGCGTCATCGAGGTCGCCGAAATGGCGCAGGAAGCCCGCGAACTCCGTCCACCGATTGGGATTGACGGTTGGAAGCTTGTTTCTCCGAGCGAGCAGATGGACCGAGGCCGCGCCGTTCTCGAGCGCCATGGCGGCGTTGTCGAACGCTGAGGCGCCGGCGCCGATCACGGCGACTCTCTTTCCGGCCAGTGCGGTAAAATCGATCGGCTCCGCTGTATGGGCGTAGCGCTCTCGCGGCAAAGCCTTCGCGATCACGTCGGGCACGGCCCATCGGCCAGATCCTTCGATTCCGGTGGCGAGCACCACGTTGCGGGCAAGCAGCCTCTCGGCCGCCCCGTTGACGCGCGCGTGGACCGCGAGCAGACTATTGGCGAGTGGTTCGATATCGGTTACCTCGGCCCCGTTGCTCACTTCCATACCGATGGTGTTGCGTACCCAGCTCAGATAGGCCTGCCAGAGTTCGCGCGGGATCTTGTTCAATTCCGCCCAGGAAGTCTCGCCGTAGCGCGCTTCCCACCAGGCACGGACCGAGAGGCTGGGAAGACCGAGATCCGGGCCGGTCACGGTCTTTGGCGTTCGCAGCGTGTGCATGCGGGCGAATGTCAGCCACGGACCTTCGAGACCGGCAGGATTCCTGTCGAGCACGCGAACGGTGGTCACCCGCTCGCGCAGGAGGCGGAACGCGATCGACGTTCCACTTTGGCCGCCGCCGACGATGACGGCGTCGTGCACGGGCTCGCCCTCGTGGTTATGGGGAATCGTCCATTGCCGGGCCGGGTATCCGAGGCAATCCAGCTCAAAGCGAACGCGCCGTTCGAGCTCGATCAGGGCGTCACTTGCTTTATTCGTTGCAAGCATCAGGCTATCTCGTCTTCAGTGGAATACGCCGTTCGATCGGAAGCGGCTCCTGCGCCTTCGATTGGGCGAAGGCCACGACATGGGGTTCGAGCCGGCCGGCAAGGGTTCGGGCGTCGTGCGTTGCGGCCGAGAGCTTCGCGAGGCTTTCGGCGACCCGGCTGCGCAGTTCCCGCGTGTCGACCGAAACGATCTTCCGATCGACGACCTTGAATTCGCCGCCGACCATGACGTCCGTCACCGCGGCGGAGTCCGCGCTCGTCACCAACTGGTTGAGGGGGGCGGTGGCGGGAATGAAATCGATGTGGTTCAGATCAAGCAGGGCGAGGTCTGCGCACGCTCCCTGTTCCATCCGCCCACATGCCTCGAGGCCCAGGATCTGCGCGCCACCCCGGGTCGCGAGCTGGACGACTTCGCTGGCTAGCAGCCACTCGTCACGTGAGCCGACGAAAACCTGGGCTGAGAAGGAGGCAAGCCGCATCGCCTGCAGCATGCTCAGGGAGTCGGAGGAGTTTGCGCCATCGGTCGCCAGCCCGACATTGATGCCGCGCGCCAGCATCGGCCTGACATGGGCGATGCCAGATCCGAGTCGGAAATTGCTTGCGGGAATGTGCGCAACCGAGCAGCCGTGCTCCGCGAGCAGATCGAGGTCGTCATCGTCGAGCCAGACGCCGTGCGCGGCCGTGAATTTGGGCCTGAGCATGCCGAGGTCGGCAAGATAGCGGACTTGGGAGCGGCCATAGATCTTGCGGGCGGCGACCGCCTGCAGCCGCGACTCTGCGATATGCATGTGGATTGGCAGCCCGTGGCGTTCGGCGATCTCCATGCAGCGTTGCAGGAAAGGCTCCGAGCAGTGATGCGGGATCGTCGGTGCGATGGCGATCGAGATGCCGTTGGGGAGTTGCGCTTGCGCGGCCACGATTTCTTCCATGGCCGCAAGCGTCCTATCGCCGCCTGCGAGGGAGAAGTTGCCGACCGACGCGCGCAAGTCCGGCGGCAGCGCGTCCGCCAGCCCCGGGATCGACTGGAACAGGGTCTGGTCGGCGATCATCGGCGCGAGCGCGGCGCGCATTCCGGCATCGGCGTAGGCTCGCGCGGCCGCCATGAAGCCTTCTACGGTCGGCCGCGGAAACTCGTAGACGAGATCGAAGCAGGCGGTGCAGCCCTTCGTCAGCATGTCGATGGCGCCGACCAGCGTCGACAGATAGATCGTCTCCGGATCGCGCGGGCCGGCGAGCCATGGTCCGTTCGTCAGCGACGCCTCGAGTGTCCACCTTTCGGCGATGCCCTTCATCAGATTGGCGTGGCCATGCGTGTGGGAGTTGACGAGACCGGGGACGATCAGCCGATCGCTGACATCGCGCCGCGTTGCTGAACGCGCAGGTGTCGCGCCGGTTGTTCCGATCCAGGCAAGCCTGCCGTCTTCGATCAGCAGATCCTTTCGATCGACCGTTCCGGATGCCGGATCGACGACGAGGCCTCCCGATAGCAAGAGACGTTCCTGCGCCGTCATTGACCTTGTCCTGGGGGATGGGTCGCAATCCAGTGCCGGGCGATGTCGCTACGGCCGGCGAACCAGACGGATTCATGCTTCGCCGCAAAATCGAGAAACCGGGTGATGGCCTCAAACCGGGCCGGCTGGCCGGAAATTCTGCTGTGCAGGCTGATCGTCATCATGCGCGGATGGCGGCGGCCCTCTTCATGGAGCACGCGCATGGCCGACGAAAGATGGTCGAAGAAATCGTTCGCCGTTCCGAGCTTTGCGGTCGCAAGCCGATTGTCGTTGTTGGTGAAGCTGTGTGGAATGACGAGATGGGGACGTTCCCCGACTTTCACCCAGTAGGGCCAGTCGTCAGCATAGCTGTCGGAATCGTAGAGAAAGCCGCCATGCTCGACCAGAAGCGCGCGGGTATGCCGGCTCGGCGAATAGCGGCTTTGCCAGCCGAGCGGACGGCGTCCGACCGCCTGCTCGAAGCCGGCCACGGCCCGGCCAATGGCGCTTCGTTCTTCGGCTTCGCTCATCAGAAAATGCCGGACGAAACGGTTGCCATGGCAGCACAGGTCGAAGCCGTTTGCCTTGATCGCCTCCGCAGCGTCGGGGTTGCGCAACAAGGCCTGCGCGCAGGCGTTGACGGTGAGCGGGATGTTGCGTTCGGCCATGGTGTCGACGATCCGCCAGAAGCCGACCCTCGCGCCATATTCGAACAGCGATTCGGCGACGAAATCCCGTATTCCCGTCGGGACCTCCTGCGCGATGCCGTCGGTCAGCGCCAGTTCCGTTGCGCCGTCGCCATCGGGAATCGATGGTTCGGCGCCTTCTTCGATGTTGAGGACGATCACGATTGCCAGCCGCGCGTCGTTGGGCCAACGCGGCCTCGGCGGCCTTCTGCCGTAACCGACGAAATCCCGGTCGTCGTGGGCTTTCATTGTCCGCCCGAAGCTGCCGGCAAGGCATCGCCGATCTCGGCGGCAAGATCGAGCAAGAACTGATCACCGCGCGGACCTGCGATGAACGATAGTCCGACCGGACAGCCATCGACGGTGATCGCCGGGATGTTGACCTGTGGCAGCCGGCACAGGCTGGCGATACAGGTGAGGGCCAGCGTCCTTTCGCGGAATTCGATCTGTGCCGAAACGGGAGCCTCGCGAAGTGGCGGAAGATCGTGCGCGGTCGGAATCATCAGCACGCCGTCGTTTCCGAGCAGCGATACCAGCCGGTCCGTCAGTTGTTCGCGGCGCGCCACCGCGACTGCGAACTTTGCGGAGTCGACGCGCGATGAAAGCTCGATCCGGTCGGCCACTGCGGGACTCAAGGTTCGGCGCGGCATTGTGGCCCACGCGCCGAGCGTCGACCAGAGATCTTGGAGTTGCAGTGGCCTGAACGTGTCAAGCCAGAACTCGGCACCTTCCTCGAACAACGCAACTTCAGTCGCCTCGCCAAGCGACTTTGCCACGGGCAGAAGCGCCTCGCCGATCTCGCGCACGGGGACGTCGAACGCGTCGCGCGCGAGCAGCAGGCGGGCCGGCTTGAACGGTCCGCTCGCTCCGAAGTAGATCTCGCCGACGCGTTTTATCGTCGCCGCATCGCGCGCGAGCCAGCCGACGGAATCAAAACTCGGCGCCATCGCCATGATGCCGGCGACCGACAAACGGCCGTAAGTTGTCCGCAGGCCATAGAGGCCGCAGAAGCTTGCGGGCACACGGATCGAACCGCCCGTGTCGGTGCCAAGCGCGAAGTCGCAAAAGCCGGCTGCGACGGCAGACGCCGAACCACTGGAAGATCCGCCGGGTACGCGCGCCGGTGCCTTTGGATTGATCGGTATCCCGAAATGCGGATTCATTCCGAACATGCCGCAGGCGAGTTCGTCGGTGTGGGTCTTTCCAACGAGGTGCGCGCCAGCCATCAACGGGGCCAGCACGGCCGGCGCGGTCGCGACGGCCGGATCGGCGTCCCGCAGCCGATCCGGATTTCCCCACGCCGTCTTGTATCCGGCGACATCCATCAGATCCTTGGCCGCAAAAGACAGGTCCGAGAGCGCTCCATGCTGGACCAGCCTGAGCGAAGAGGGGCCATGCTCCACGAATGCCAGATGCCTGATCTCTTCCATGCTGACCATCGATCGCACTGCCCGGCTACTCTGCGGCATCCGAAAGCTTCAAATCGCCTTTCGGCAGATCATAGGAACTCATGAACCGGTCGACGGGGCCCTTGACATTATCCCAGTCGAAAAACCGGAAGCTGTTTCCGCGCGTCACGAACGGCGCGCCGGAATAGAACATTTCATATTGCAGATGGCGCGAGCCGAATTCAGACCCGACCGCATCCCAGGCAAGCTTCATCAGCTTGACGCGCTGCTCTGACGTCGTGATAGGCGAACGCTGCGTCTTGTGAATGATGGCATTGGTTTCAGGGGTTACGAAATCGGCATAGGATGAAGGTACCATGATCAAGCCGCCGCCCGAGAGCGAACGGATCGCTTCCACGATCTCCGGATAAGTGTTCTGCGCGATGACCTGGGCCGTGCAGAGCAGGGAGCGGTCCGGCACGTAGAACTCCCCGAAGGTCTCACCCTTCATCTCCATCGCGATCACGAGCGCTTCGATGTTACTCACCTTGGCCGCCATCAAACCCAACGTGTCGCGCACCTGCGGAAAGTTGATGATGTTGTTGATCTCGGCGATCTTGCGCGCCACTCCCAGCAGGAACCGCAGCTTCACCATCAGGCGGACCATGCATTGATAGTTCTGGAAGACGTGCGCGCGGGTGTCGTGCCACTGGGCCTGGGCCATCTTAAGGTCCTTGAACACGAAGACGCGGTCCCAGGGTATCTTGACGTCGTCGAAATGGACGACGGCGTCATTCTCGTCGAACCTGGAAGAGAGTGGATAGTCGAACGTCGAAGTGGCATTCTGCTCGTAGCTGCGGCGGGACATCAGCGTCAATCCCTTGACGCCCAATGGCACGACAGCCGTGAAAGCGTAGGCTTCGTCGCCGGCCTGCAGCGCCTGAAAGCCCGAGATCAGAAGCTCGTTCGCCATCACGCCGCTGGTCGCCAGCATCTTGGCGCCACGGATGGTGATGCCTCCGCTGTCCTCGTCGACGATAGAAGCCACGAGATGTGGATCCGGCTGCTCGCCTGCTGATTTTCCTTTGTCCGATTGTGGATTGATGATGACGTAGGACAGGAAAAGATCGTTGTCCCGGGCGTACTGGAAATACGCTTCCATTGCGGCCGCGCGGGCGGGATGATGATCGCGGAAGGCGGCAAGTCCCATCCGGAAGCCTGCGAGCGTGGACGCCACGTGGTCGGGCGATCGGCCGATCATGCCGCACGACAGTGTCGACCAAGTCTCGATGGCGTGTCGCCGCCTCACGAGGTCGCCATAGGTCTTCGGAAGCTGCCACGCCAGATTCACCCGCTCGCCGCTGGTCGGTGACTGGAACGTCATCAGATCAAGGTTCTCCGGCGCGGCCTGGAAGTCGTACAGTCCGGCGACCGTCTCGATGACGTTGCGAAAGCTGAGGTCGGTCGTGATATCCGCGACCTTTCGTCCGTCGATGTAGATCGAGCGATCGTCGCGCAAACTAGAAAGATAAGCGTTTCCGTCTTTGGCCATGCAAGGACTCCGCAAAATTGTGCTGGAATCCGACGCCAGGCATTTACCCATTGCAGCCGGAAGCGTCGTTGACACTAGTGTTCGCGAAGATCGGTGGTCAAGCTGAACGGTTGGGCAGTGCGATAGCCGACTCTTCCAGAGTTTTTCGCGCGCTATCGAATGGTGTGGTCAGGAATTGAGCATGAAGACGCGAAATTGTGTGCAGTTGCGTGCGGCCAGCTCCCTCATGCGTCGCTATTCCACAGCTAGATTTTGGTCAGAAATGCCGCCGCAGCCCTGCCATGCTCGTATCTCAGCTTCGCGATATCGATCCCGACCGGCGCTCCGTCCGTGACGCGCCATTTGCCCTTGATCATGACGCGATCCGCCCGATGCGCGCCGCAGAGAACCAGAGCCGCGATCGGGTCGCCGGCTCCTGAAAATCTCAGTTCTTCGAGCGTGAAGCAGGCAAGATCGGCCTGACGGTCAACTTCGATCTTGCCGATATCACTGCGTCCAAGGCATCGGGCGGAGCCTTCTGTCGCCCACCTGAACGCATCGAGGTGGGTGACCTCGGATGCGTCGTAGGCGAGCCGTCCAAGCAGGAATGCGTGGCGCACCGATTCCATCAGGTTCGAACTGTCGTTCGAGGCAGAACCGTCGACGCCGAGGCCGACGGTCGCGCCCGCAGCTTCGAGATCCCTGGTCCGGCAAATGCCTGATGACAGCACCATGTTGGAGGTCGGGCAGTGACAGATGCCCATGGCGTGTGCGCCCAGTCGCGAGATTTCGGCGTCATTGAAGTGGATGCCGTGTGCGAGCCAGACGCGTTCATTCATCCAGCCGACCTGTTCGAGATAATCGAGCGGACGGCAGCCATAGTGGTGGAGGCAGTAATCATCCTCATCATGCGTTTCGCCGAGATGGGTGTGGAGCAGGCAGTGATGCTTCGAAGCCAGTGTAGCCGTGTCGATCATCATCTGGCGCGTGACGTTGAACGGCGCACACGGCGCCAGTGCAACGCGCAGCAGCGAGCCTTCGCGAGAATCGTGATACTTGGCCAGCACCCGCTCACAATCGGCGATCGCCGTATCGTGATCCTGCATCAATCGTTCGTCGGCAATGCCCCCTTTCGCAAAGCCGAGATTGATGGCGCCGCGCGTCAGCGTCATCCGCATTCCAAGCCGGGAGGCTTCTTCGGCTTCGATGTCGACGGCGTCAGCCATGTCTTGTGGGAAAACGAACAGATGGTCGGACGCGGTGGTGCAGCCGGACATCAACAGTTCGGTCAGCGCCACACGAACCGCGAGCCGGAAGCGGTCGCGGTCGAGATAGGACCCCCAGATCGGGTAGAGCTGCTTCAGCCACGGAAACAGCGGCTTGTTGATCGCCTGAGGATGGGCGCGCGTCAGTGTCTGGAAGAAGTGGTGGTGCGCATTGACGAGGCCAGGAATGATCACGTGCTGGCGTGCATCGAATATCTCATCGCATGGCGTTGTCGGGCCGTCCGGTCCGACCAGTTCGATGATCTTTCCGCCCTCAATGACAAGCCCGCGCTTGCCGCCATCCGCCAGCATGGCAATCGGATCGCGAATCCAGGTTTTCATCGGGTCTGCACCGCTAGACCGGCTTCTTGTGCGCGAGCGAGCGGTTTGATTCCGTTGCAAGAAACAGCTCGGCGTTCGACACAGGGCATTCTTGACCTCCGCAAATCCGATTGGTCGGAGAGCAAGACGGATGCCAGACACTATCGAGCTCATTCCGCGGTAAGGCACCGCCGCGACATCGCTCAGCGAAATGTGGTGCCGGCCGTCAACCTCGCGGCGGCGGTGGGTAAGCGAGGCGCCTGTCGGTTGTCGATCCGCCGTTCTCCGGACTGCCCCTTGCGGCGACTTGGCGCGCGGCTTGCTTGTGCTCACTAGGAGCGCGGCCACCCCCGTGCTTTTACCGGATCGAGGCTCATTGGAGACATGGACCAGTCTGGATTTGCCGATCTGAAGCCGCGTCTGGTGCTGACTGGTATCACCAAGCGCTATCCCAGTGTCGTCGCCAACGACGATGTCTCGCTAAGCATCCGTCCCGGCGAGATCCACGCCGTGCTCGGCGAGAACGGTGCCGGTAAAAGCACGCTCATGAAGATGATCTACGGCGTCACCAAGCCGGACGCCGGCACCATCATGTGGAACGGGCAGTATGAAACCATCGCCGCGCCGGCACAGGCGCGGCGGATGGGCATCGGCATGGTGTTCCAGCATTTCTCGCTGTTCGAGACGCTGACGGTCTGGGAAAACATCGCGCTTGCGCTGGATGAGGCCGTTCCGACCGCGAAGCTGGCGTCGCAGATAACAGAAGTATCGGAGAAATACGGACTGCCCATCGACCCCTACCGGCTGGTTCACAGCATGTCGGTGGGCGAAAGACAGCGGGTTGAGATCGTTCGCTGCCTGCTTCAGGAGCCGAAGCTCCTGATCATGGACGAGCCGACTTCAGTGTTGACGCCGCAGGCCGTCCTCATCCTGTTCAAGACGCTTCGCCGTCTGGCGGCGGAAGGATGCAGCATCCTCTATATCAGCCACAAGCTCGATGAAATCCGCGCGCTCTGTGATACCGCAACTGTGCTGCGCGGCGGACGGGTCAGCGGCACGGCTATTCCGCGCAACGAGACCAATGAAAGCTTGGCGCGAATGATGATCGGCGGCGAACTGGCGGAATGTCGCCTTGCGCCGCGCGAAGCCAAAGAAGAAAGGCTGAAGGTCGAACGTCTGTCGCTGACTTCGCCGGATCCTTTCGGGACGTCGCTCAAGGATGTCAGCCTGACGGTGCGCAGCGGTGAGATCCTCGGGATCGCGGGTGTCTCGGGCAACGGCCAGAAGGAATTGATGACGGCGCTCTCGGGCGAGCGCTTGAGCCCGGCTTCCATGATCAAGCTGTTGGGGCAGCCGGCCGGCAACCTCAATCCGGCGCAGCGGCGCGCGGTTGGTCTGACCTTTGTTCCGGAAGAGCGGCTTGGACGTGGCGCGGTGCCTCCGATGAGCTTGGCTCAGAACGCGCTCCTGACCGGAGCGCGAAAGGGCATGGTGCAGAGGGGCATCATCCATCCGTCGGTCATGAAGACTTTTTCAAAGAACGTGATCGAGCGTTTCAAGGTCAAATGCGGCGGCGACCAATCGGTCGCCTCCAGCCTGTCCGGCGGCAATCTGCAGAAGTTCATCGTCGGCAGGGAGACGATGCTGCAGCCCAAGATGATGATCGTGGCGCAACCGACCTGGGGCGTGGATGTCGGCGCGGCGCAATTGATCAGGCAGGCCCTGATCGATCTGCGCGATCAGGGCGTGGCGATTCTGGTGATTTCAGAAGAACTCGACGAGCTCTTCGCCATCAGCGACCGCCTCGCGGTGATCGCCGACGGACGTCTTTCGCCGTCGGTCAAGCCTGCGGAGACATCGATCGAGCAGATCGGGACATGGATGAGCGGCAAGTTCGGCGATCGGGCGGACGACCGCGCGGCTTCCGCAAACGCACATCTGGAGACGGCCAATGCTCAAGCTTGAGCGGCGCGCGACGCCGTCGTCCATCATGAGCGTCGCTTCGCCGCTGCTGGCGGCGGTCGGTATGCTCATAACCGGATTCGTGCTGTTCAAGGTGTTAGGCAAGGATCCGGTGGAGGCATTCTATCTGTTCTTCGTCAAGCCGGTGTCGACCACCTACGGCATCGGGGAATTGCTCCTGAAAACGACGCCCTTGCTGCTCTGCGGATTGGGCCTCGCCTTGGGCTTCAGGGCCAATGTCTGGAACATCGGCGCCGAAGGACAGCTCACCATGGGGGCGATCGCCGGCGGCGGCGTCGCGCTCTGGTTCGGCGACAGCGAATCTGCGTTTGCGTTGCCATTGATGCTACTGGCCGGAGTGCTCGGCGGGATGGCCTGGGCCGCGATTCCCGCCTTTCTTCGAACCCGGTTCAACACCAACGAAATTCTCGTCACGTTGATGCTGGTCTACATTTCCCAGTTGGTGCTGTCGTGGCTCGTGCACGGGCCATGGCGCGATCCGCAGGGGCTGAACTATCCGCAATCGCAAGGCTTCGGCGATGCCGAGACGATGTCGATCCTCATCAGCGGAACGCGGGTGACCTGGGGCATTGTCTATGCGCTCGGGCTGGCACTGGTGGCCTGGATATTCTCGCAGAAGACCTTTGCCGGCTTCCGCATGCAGGTCGCGGGGCTGGCTCCTGCCGCGGCGGCCTATGCCGGCTTCTCGGAAAAGCGCAACATCTGGATTGCGCTGATGATCTGTGGCGCCACCGCCGGGCTCGCCGGCGTGTGCGAAGTCGCCGGTCCCATCGGCCGGCTGCAACAGCAGATATCGCCCGGCTACGGCTTCGCCGCCATCATCGTGGCCTGGATCGGCCGCCTGCATCCGATCGGCGTAGTGTTCGGCGCGCTGCTCATGTCGCTGCTTTATCTCGGCGGCGAGGCGGCACAGGCGGGCATGGGCTTGCCGTCCGCGATCACCGGGCTGTTCCAAGGCTTGTTGCTGTTCTACCTCCTGGCCGCCGATTTGTTCATCACGTTTCAGCTGAAACGCGTTGCGCCGGTCGAGGCCAATACCTTGAAACCACCGGTACAGGCGGAGACCGCCGCATGAATCCCATTGTCCCGATGATCGCCAGCACCGTGGTCGCGGCCACGCCGCTGATCTACGCGGCTCTTGGCGAAACCGTCGTCGAACGGTCCGGCGTCCTCAATCTCGGCATCGAGGGCATGATGCTGATCGGTGCGGTGACCGGCTTCGCCACGACATATGCGACCGGCAGCGCTGCGCTTGGTTTCCTCGCTGCGGCCTGCGCCGCTGTCGCGTTGTCCCTGCTTTTCGGCTTTCTCACGCTCAACCTGCAGACCAATCAGGTCGCTACCGGCCTCGCGCTCACCTTGTTCGGCATCGGCCTGTCGGCCTTCGTTGGTTACAACTACGCCGGCCTGCCGGTGAACCGGCTGACGCCGATCACCATTCCCGGGCTGACCGCCATTCCCGTGGTGGGCGATCTCCTGTTTCACTACGACATCATGGTCTATCTCTCCATTGCACTGTTCGTGGGCGTGCAGTGGTTTCTGACGAAGTCGCGCACCGGCCTGACGCTGCGGGCGATCGGCGAGTCGCCGAGTGTCGCGCATTCGATCGGCAAGTCCGTCCTGAAGACTCGCTACCTGGCTGTGATGTTCGGCGGGGCGATGGCTGGGATCGCGGGTGCGTATCTGTCGCTGGTCCAGACCCCGATGTGGGTCGAGGGCATGTCCGCCGGCAAGGGCTGGATCGCGCTTGCGCTCGTGGTTTTCGGCACGTGGAAGCCGACACGCATCGTTGTCGGTGCGTATCTCTTTGGTGGTGTCACGCAATTCCAACTGTTCGCGCAGGGCTTCGGTCTGCCGATCCCGACCGAGTTCCTGTCGATGCTGCCTTACGCGGCGACGATCATCGTGCTGGTGATCATCTGCCGCGATCCCAAGACCATCTTGTTGAATCAACCGGCTTCCCTTGGCCGGAGTTTCCATTCGGCCGCGTGATCAGGGGCCTCGCGGTGCGGTTCAGCAATTCAAGCTCCAGACAAAGGTAGGCGTTATGCAACGAAGAACGTTCTTGAAAATGTGGTCCATGGCCACCGCGGTGGGCTTGGCGATGGCCGCGCCCGTCGCGGCTCCGGCTGCCGAGCCGCTGAAGGTCGCTTTCGTCTATTTGGGACCGCGCAGCGACGGAGGCTGGACGCAGCAGCACGATCTGGCCCGGCTGGCGCTTGAGAAGGCGATGGGCTCTGCGATCAAGACCACCTTCGTGGAAAACGTCCCGGAAACCGCGGACTCCGAACGCGTCTTCCGTCAGCTCGCAGCCGACGGCAACAAGCTGATCTTCGCGACTTCGTTCGGCTACATGGAGCCGCTTCAGAAGGTCGCCAAGCTGTTCCCGGACGTCAAGTTCGAGCACGTCAACGGCTTCAAAACAGCGGCCAATATCACGGTCTACGAGCCGCGCTTCGAGGAAGGCTTCTACCTGATCGGCACGATCGCCGGGCTGATGACGAAGACGAACACGCTTGGCTTCATCGGTTCGTTCCCGATCCCGAGCGTCATGCGCAATATCAACGCGATGGCCCTTGGTGCTCAAGCCGTGAATCCGAAGATCAAGGTGAAGCCGATCTGGGTCAACACCTGGTATGATCCCGGCAAGGAGCGCCAGGCGGCAGACACGTTGATTGCGCAGGGTGCAGACAACGTTGCCCAGAACACGGACTCGCCGGCCTCGATCCAGGCGGCGCAGGAGAAGGGCACCTATGCGTTCAGCATCGATGCCGATATGTCGAGCTTCGGCAAGAAAGCCCAGCTCTCTGGTTCGACGGAGGACTGGAGCGGTTATTACATCGACGAGACCAAGAAGGTGCTCGATGGCACCTGGACCGGTAATCGGCGCATTCGTTGGGGACTCAAGGAAGGATTGGTGGTGATGGCTCCGCTCAATCCCAATATCCCGCCAGAAGTCGTCAAGGTGTTTGAGGAAAAGAAGGCTGCGATCATCGCGGGCACGCTTAATCCATTTGCCGGACCGATCAAGGACAACACCGGCAAGGAGATGGTTCCCGCCGGCGGTAAGATGTCCGAGGCCACTTTCAGCTCGCTCAATTGGTACGTTGAAGGGGTCGAGGGTACCGTTCCAAAATAAGGCCTTAACCATCGGTCGGGCGAGAGGTCAGCGAACGAAGTGCAGGTGTCTCGCGGCGAGACCACCTGCACTTCGCGCTGTAGGGCGGCCGATAGGGCCAACTCGTCCTCGATGGGCCGGCGTAGACAGCCTTCATCCGCTCGCCTCGCGCATCATCGTCTTGAGCAATTCCGCCAGCACGCTTGCGATCGCGCTGCTTCCCCGTTCGTGACCGATCAGCATCAAGGTCTGGGACTCATGCGACAGTTCGCGGACTGGCAGGTAGACGAGGCGTCCCGCCCGCCGCTCAAACTCGATATCGAACGGCGTGAGAAAGGTAATCCCGTTGTCGACCATCGCGGAGTGCCTCATGATCTCGATGGCATTGGTCTCGATGATCGGCTGCAGATCCAGTGAGGCGCGCGTAAACGCGGTGTTCAAGTAAGGCCTGATCGCGCTCGTGTCGTCGGCAACGACAAGTGGATAGTCGATGCAGTCGCTCAGCCGGATGCCCGTTCGCTTCGCAAGCGGATGGTTCGGCGCCATGACGGCACCGAGCTTGGCGCCGGCGCGCGCCAGGACCTTCAGATTGCCGTCCTTGGTAAAGTCGAATCCGATGCCGAGATCGGCTTCGCCGTTGGCGACAGCGAACTGAATCTCCTCGCCCGTGTTGAACAGCGTCAGGTTGAGCTTGACCCTTGGATTGGCGATCCGGAACGCCTTTACCGTTCCGGGGACCAGGTTCGACGCGAGCCCGCTCATCATCGCCATGGTGATCTCGCCGCGCCGCAGCCCCTTGAGCTCCTCGATCTTGGTTTGCGCGCGCGTCAGTTCCTTCAGGGTCTGCCTGACGTGGCCGATCAGAATCTCTCCGGCAGCGGTCAGGACCAGCTTCTTTGGGAGCCGTTGAAAAATTGGCGTTCCCAATTGGCTTTCCAGCGCCAGGATCTGGCGGCTGATGGCGGAAGCGGCAACGTTCAGATGATTGGCGGCCTTCCGGATCGAGCCCGTCCGCGCAACCTCGTCGATATAGTTCAACAGCCGACCGTGAAGCATTTCCCTTCTACCTTGTTGCGCCTTCGGAGCAGATGACTCGCGTTGCCCAAAAGGCAACGGACTTGCCGAATTAAAGCGCTTTCAAGTGATCGTGGCGCGTGCACAATCGCAAGCCTGAATAGCAGGCAAACGGCGCCGGGCTCTTTTGCAGGCCGCCGGCGCAATCAGCCGTTGGAGCCGAATGAAAGAATGGAGCTGAAGTCGCATTGGTGGTGGGATCTGAGCACGAAGGATTTCGCCGAGCTGGACGCGGAGAGGGTGGTTGCGATCCTGCCCGTCGGCGCCGTCGAGCAGCATGGGCCGCATCTGCCCGTCAGGGTCGATGCCGCCATCAATGCGGGCATCGTGGCCCGAACCGTTGGACTGATGCCGCCGGATCTGATGGCGCTGGTGTTGCCGATGATGCCGATCGGCAAATCCGACGAGCATCTGGCATTTCCGGGCACGCTGACATTGTCGCACGAAACGCTCGGGCGCGTCTGGTACGAACTGGGCGAGTGCGTCCATCGCGCTGGCGTCCGCAAGATTCTGTTCCTGAATTCGCATGGCGGTCAGCCGCAGCTACTCGAGATCGTCTGCCGCGATCTGCGCGTCAAGCTCGGCATGTTCGCCGTCAGCGTGATGTGGCCGCGGCTGATCGATCTGGATGCGTTGTTTCCGCCCGAGGAAAATCGGCATGGCATTCATGGCGGTCAGAGCGAGACCAGTGTGATGCTGCATCTGCATCCCGAGCTCGTGGAGATGCATCACGCGGAGAACTTCGTCCCGCTGTCGGTCGAGATCGAACGCGAGTCGCAAATGCTCGGTCCGGAAGCTGGCGCCAGGTTCGGCTGGCAGGCGCAGGATCTGCATCCAAAGGGCGCCTGCGGCGACGCCACCAAGGCTACTGTCGAGCTTGGCCGGCTCGCCGTCGAGCGCTCTGCCGCGCGGCTTATCAAGCTGATCGAGGAGATCAGCCGCTATCCATTGTCGCGTATCGCGACCCACACGGCGTTCGATGGATCGCGGCGCGGATGACGATAAGGAGCTCTAACATATGGCATTCAGTGCCGTAGACCTTGCACAGGCGACAGCTTTCCGGATTTCACCGAAGGACACCAATTACTTCGTAATGCTGTTCGATCAGGAGACCGACCGGATCGACAACATTTTCGTCATCGAGATATTCAAGGTCGGTGGAGCGACGCCGCCGAACGAGCACAGCCGGGCGCACGAATTCTTCCACGTCCTGCACGGGGAGGGCGTCGCGTATTGCGACGGCAAGAGGCTGCCGATCAAGAAGGGCGACTCGCTGCTGCTGCATCCGGGCTCCGAGCACGTGATCGAGAACACCGGCGCCGGCAAGCTGTACACGCTCACGGTGATGACCCCGAACGAGGACTTCGCCGAACTGATCCGTGGCGGCGAGCGCGTTGCGCTCGAGCCCGACGATATCTGCATCCTGCAGGGGCAATAGCCGATGAGTTCGGTGCCACGCCACACCGGCGAGGACGACGCGCTTTGGCCGCTCGGATCGAGCGCGCGCAATCGCTGGCGCGTGTCAGCGGCCCGCGCCGACCTGGTGCGCGATCCGATACCGCCAGAGCCGGTCACCCTGCAGGCAGACGGCAAGCTGATCACTATCGATCTCGCTCGCACGGCGATGATCGTGATCGATATGCAGAACGACTTCTGCCATCCGAACGGCTGGCTCGCACATGTTGGCGTGGATGTCGTGCCGGCACGGCGGCCGATCGCGCCGCTACGTCGGCTGCTTCCCGTGCTGCGGGCTCATAGTGTACCGGTCATCTGGGTGAACTGGGGTAACCGACCAGATAGACTCAATCTCAGCCCGGCGCTTCTGCACGTTTATAATCCCGATGGCCGCAGCGTCGGTCTCGGTGATCCCTTGCCTGGCTCCGGCGCAAGGGTGCTCGAGCGCGGAAGCTGGTCGGCCGCGATCGTCGACGAGCTCAAGGTCGATCCGTCCGATATCCAGGTTGCCAAGTATCAGATGTCTGGCTTCCAGGACACCGAACTCGACAGCATCCTGCGCAATCTCGGCGTCACCACGGTGATGTTCGCCGGCGTCAATGCCGACCAGTGCGTGTTGTGTACCCTACAGGACGCCAACTTCCGCGGCTATGACTGCCTGCTGCTGGGAGATTGCGTGGCCACCACATCGCCGGACTATTGCCTCGCGGCGACCCTCTACAATGTGCGCCAATGCTTCGGCTTCGTCCTGAGCTCGCAGACGATCGTCGCGGGGCTCGGCGAAGGCGGGCAGCAAGCAGCGAAGATTATGCTATGAACGAGCTTTCGTCCGAAACCCTCGCACGGCTCATCGACGATTTGGGCGACGTTCCTGTCGTTACCGATCCCAAGGTCGTGCGCCGGCGCTCGCGCGATTTCTTCTGGTACAGCCCGGTGCTGAACGAGCAGTTGAACGGCATGTCGGCCGATCTCGTCGCCTCGCCGCGGGACGAAGCCGACGTCATCCGCGTTGCCGCCGCCTGCGCGCGGCATCGCGTGCCGATCACAGTGCGCGCGGGTGGCACCGGTAATTACGGCCAGGCTGTGCCGCTGCGCGGTGGCGTGCTGCTGGACGTTCTGGCGCTCGACAGTACCAAATGGGTCAAGCCCGGCCTGATCCGGGTCGGTGTCGGCGCGAAGCTGAACACGATAGATGCCGAGCTGCAGCCCCGCGGCTGGGAGCTGCGCATGCACCCCTCCACCAAGCGCACGGCGACGATCGGCGGCTTCGTGGCGGGCGGATCGGGCGGCATCGGCTCGGTCGTTCATGGCGGCCTGCGCGAGCCCGGCAATATCCTCGCCGCGCGCGTGGTCACGGTCGAGGAAGAGCCGCGCGTCATCGAGTTGCGTGGCGACGCGGCGCAGAAGATCAACCGCGCCTACGGCACCACCGGCATCATCACCGAACTCGAAATGCCGCTCGCGCCCGCCTGGCGATGGATCGATGTCGTCGTGGCGTTCGACGATTTCGTCGACGCTGCGGCGTTCGGCTACGAGGCCGCGCTGGCGGACGGGATCGTCAAGAAGCTGCTGTCGCCGATTACCGCTCCGTTGCCGTCCTATTTCGGTGCGCTGAAGCCGTACTGTCCCGACGGCAAGAGCATCCTGATCGCGATGATCGCAGAGCCCTCGCTCGAGAGTTTCAAGTCGCTGCTGGCCGGCCGCGGCACCATCACGCTGGAGACGCCGACCGACGAGAGCCCGGGCCAGGTGCCGCTCTATGAGTACACCTGGAACCACACCACGCTGCAGGTGCTGAAGAGCGACCGCTCCGTCACCTATCTGCAATGCCTCTATCCGCATGACCGGCTGATGGACAAGGTGGTCGAGATGCGCGAGTTGTTTCCAGACGAAGTGCTGCAGCATCTGGAGTTCATCCGCTTCGGCGGCCGCGTCACCTGCAGCGGGCTGCCCGTCGTGCGCTATACCAATGCAGACAGGCTGAACGAGATCATCAGCCTGCACGAGGCGCACGGCGTCCATATCGCCAATCCGCATGTCTTCACGGTGGAGGACGGCAGCCGCTATAAGCGCGCCGATGCCGATCAGCTCGGCTTCAAGCACGAGGTAGATCCGTACGGGCTGCTCAACCCCGGCAAAATGCGCAGCTTCGTGCCGGAGCGACCGTGAGATGCGGGTGCTCTATGTCTATTGCCATCCGCTGAGCGAAAGCTTTCACGCCGCGATCCGGAAAGAGGCGCTGGCCGGGCTGGCTGAAGCGGGGCACACCGTCGACCTGCTCGATCTCTACGCGGAGGGCTTCGATCCGGTGCTGACGGCCGAGCGCCGGCGCGACTATCACGACCCCGCGCGCAACCGCGCCAACAACCAGGCCTATGCCGACCGGCTGATGGCCGCGGACGCGCTGGTCGTGCAGTTCCCCACCTGGTCCTTCGGTCCGCCGGCGATGCTGAAGGGATGGTTCGACCGGATGTTCGGTCCCGGCATCGCGCTCGATCTGTCAGATCCGTCGCATGCCAAGCCGACGCTCATGCATCTCCGCCGTATCACGGGCATCTCGACCTATGGCCGCCCACGCTGGCAGGCGATCGGCATGGCCGACCCGCCGCGCCGGATCATCAAGCGCTACCTGCGCTGGTTCACCGGCTCGAAAGCGTCGGTCAATTACTACGCGCTCTATCACATGAATGTTGCGACGGATGCACAGCGCGGCCGGTTCCTCGCCAAGATACGGCGCGATATGGCGCGGTTTTAACCGCGCTCGGGCGCGCCGGCGATCACCTCGATCTCGACGACGAACTCCGGACGCGTGAAGCCGGACACGATCACGAGGGTCGAAGCCGGCGGGGTTCCCTGAAAATGCCGGTCGCGTGAGCGCATATAGCCCTGCATATGCTCGCGGGCAGTCACGTAAGCATTGAGCCGAATGACATCTGCGAGCGTCATGCCGTCTTCGGCGAGGATGGCGGCGATACTGGCAAAGCACAGATCGGCCTGCTGCTCGCATTGCTCGGGGATCGTTTCATCGGCAGCGATGCCGAGCTGCCCCGAGGTCACGACGAGCCGGTGATTCGCCGGAACCGCGATGCCGTGGCTGTAGCGCGCAAAGGGCGCCTGATCGAAGCTGGAGAAAGCGCACGCAACGTCACCCCCGACGACTGATATGAAAACGCAAAACGTAACGCCGATCGTCCGCCACTTCCACTACACACACTGGAAAGATTCGGATCGCTGCTGTTGCTTCAAAGGCAACGGATTGCTCGAATAAAAATGCTTTCAGGCGACAAGGCGGCTGTGCATCCTTGGTGCTACTGGGGACGAATTGTCACCTTGCAATTCCGTTCCCGGATTGTGGGGCCGGGCGCAACGCCGGCCATAACGGGGAAGCCGCAATGGCCACCAAATTCCTGCCGCGAACGATCGCGGTGACCCTGGTCAGCGTCGGTGCGCTGCTCTGTTCAATGGCGTCGACGTTCGCTGCCGATAAGGTGACGTTCCTGACGAGCTGGTTCGGGCAGGCCGAACATGGCGGCTTCTATGAGGCAAAGGCGACTGGGCTGTACGAGAAGGCCGGCCTCGACGTGACCATCAAGATGGGGGGTCCGCAGGTCAACGGCTCGCAGCTCCTGCTCGCCGGCGAGACCGATTTCCTGATGGGCTACGACATCCAGGTGCTGAAGGGGCGGGAGCAGAACCTGCCGCTGGTCACCGTCGCCTCTTCCTTCCAGTTCGACCTGCAGGGGTTGATGACTCACGACGATGTCGCCAACATCGCGGCGCTCAAGGGCAGGCCGATCCTGATTGCAGGTTCCTCCCGCGTTACGTTCTGGCCTTGGCTCAAGGCCAAATACGGATTCACCGACGACCAGATCCGCCCTTACACGTTCAACCTGCAGCCTTTCTTCGCCGACAAGAGCATCGCCCAGCAGGCCTATCCGTCGTCTGAGCCCTACCAGGCTGAGCAGCAGCACGAGAAGGTGAAGTTCTTCCTGCTCGCCGACGGCGGCTATCCGCCCTATGGTTCGACAATCGTCACCACCGAGAAGATGATTGCCGAGAAGCCCGACGTCGTGGCGCGCTTCGTCAAGGCCTCGCTCGAGGGCTGGCGCGACTATCTGAAGAATCCGGCGCCGGCCAATGCGCTGATCAAGGCCGACAACCCGAAGATGACTGACGGGCAGATCGCGTTCGCGATCGAGAAGCTGAAGGAGAGCAAGGCGATCGACGGCGGTGACGCCGCAAAGCGCGGCATCGGCGTGATCACGGAGGATCGCTACAAGCAGATCTACGACTTCCTGGTCGCGGGTGGTCTGCTCGATCCGAAGGTGAACTGGCCCAAGGCCTACGATGATCGCTTCGTCAAGGATCTGAAGATCGGAGTGCAATAGCGGGCCGATGAACGCTCTCTTGCCGGGCACCCCGCTTGATGAAGGCGGACAGCGGATGGTGACGGGCGGCGAACGTCCGCCGGCGGTCGAAGTGTTGTCGGCCGAGAAAGTGTTCTCGAACGGCACGCGCGGACTGGCGCCGATCAATCTGTCGATCGCCGACGGCGAGTTCCTGACGCTGATCGGCCCATCCGGTTGCGGCAAGAGCACGCTGCTGAAACTGATCGCGAACCTGATCGAGCCATCGGACGGCCGGCTGTTGTGGTGGCGCGGAGATTTCTCGCAGGTCGGGCAGGAGGGCAGGCGGTTCGCCTTTGTCTTTCAGGAGCCGACCTTGATGCCCTGGGCGCGGGTCGAGGCCAATGTCCGGCTTCCGCTGGAACTGTCCAACATTGCCTACACCAAGGCTGCGCCGCGGGTGGCCGAGGCACTCGAACAGGTGGGCCTATCCGCTTTCAGCAAGCATTTCCCGCGCCAGCTCTCCGGCGGCATGAAGATGCGGGTCTCGATCGCGCGTGCGCTGGTGACGAAGCCAAATCTGCTGCTGATGGATGAGCCGTTCGGCGCACTGGATGAGTTCACGCGCAACAAGCTCGACGCCGACCTGATCCGCCTGTGGTGGGAAGGCAAGTTGACGACGGTGTTCGTCACCCACTCGATCTATGAAGCCGTGTTCCTGTCGACGCGTATCATCGTGATGGCGGCAAACCCAGGCCGCATCTTTCGCACGATGACCATCGACGAGCCGCAGCCGCGCGGCGAGGGCTTTCGCGACAGCCCGAAATTCGCCGCCTATTGCCGGGAGCTTTCGACCTGGCTTGCGGAGGCGTCGCTGCCTTCCGTGTCGGCAGGTATCTTATGAAGCCGTTGCTGCAGTCGGAGGCTTTTGTGCGGATCGCTGCTCCGCTTGGGGTGGGGATCGCGCTGTTCGTATTGTGGGAGGTCGGTTTTCGGCTGGCCTCGGTGCCGGTCTATCTGTTTCCGAAGCCGAGCGACATCTTCACAAGCTTCGTCAACAATGGACCGTCGCTGTTCCGCGCATTGCTGGTCACGTTGCGCGTGACATTGCAGGCGTTTGCCGCGGCGGTCATCATCGGAACGCTGGTTGCGTTCATGTTCGTGCAAAGCCGCGCGATCGAGATCAGCCTGTTTCCCTATGCGGTGCTGCTGCAGGTGACGCCGGTCGTCGCGATCGCGCCGCTCATCATCATTCTCGTCAAGAACACGCAGCTCTCGCTTACGATCTGCGCCACGCTGGTGGCACTGTTTCCGATCATCTCCAACACCACGCTCGGCTTGCGCAGCGTCGATCCAGGGCTCGCTAATTATTTCCGGATGAACCGCGCCAGCCGGCTCAAGACCCTGGTCAAGCTGCGAATCCCCGGGGCCTTGCCCTATTTCTTTGGCGGTTTGCGAATCTCCAGCGGGCTCGCCTTGATCGGCGCGGTGGTCGCCGAGTTCGTCGCCGGCACCGGCGGCCGCTCGTCGGGTCTCGCCTATGAGATCCTCGACGCCGGCTTCACGCTCGATATTCCCCGCATGTTCGCGGCGCTGTTCCTGATCACGCTGACCGGCGTTGTGCTGTTCGCCGCGATGGTCGTGCTCTCCAGGCTCGCTTTGTCGAACTGGCACGAAAGCGAAATAAGGACCGAGACATGACTGCGATGCTGATCGAGAACGCCGTCGGGATCTTCACCGGCCTGCCGGGTGCCGCCATGCGCGCGACGGGCGCCATCCGCATCCGCGACGGCGTCATTGCCGAGATCGGCGCGCTCGAGCCGCAGCCGGATGAGCAGCGGCTCGATGCGCGCGGTTGCGTCATCTATCCGGGCCTGATCTCCACCCATCATCACATGTTCCAGAGCGTGATGAAGGGCGTCACCGCCGGCATCAACCTTCCGCTCGCGGGCTGGCTGCGCGCGGCGCCTTACAGGCTCTGGTCGAAGCTTGACGAGGAGGCGCTGGCGGTCGCCGCGAGAATTGCGCTGTCCGAACTGCTGCTGTCGGGAACGACGACGGCCGCCGATCACCACTATCTGTTCAGCGACACCTTCAGGTTCGATCCCGCCCATGTGATCTTCGAGGTCGCGCGCAGCCTGGGCATCCGCCTGGTGTTCTGCCGCGGCGGCGCCACCAAGGACCGTCACATGAACGCTGACGACTTTCCGCCGATGCCGGTGGAAACGCTCGACTCCATGCTGAAGTCGGTCGAGGCCTGCGCGCAGCGCTTCCATGATCCGTCGCCAAGAAGCCTGACACGTGTTGCGCTGGCGCCGACCACGCCGACCTGGTCGCTCGACCCCGGCGAGTTGAAGGAAGTGATCGCGGCAGCGCGGCGGATGAAGCTCAGGCTGCACAGCCATCTCTCCGAGACCGCTGACTATGTCGATTTCTGCCTCTCGGTCCACGGCAAGCGACCGGTGGAATGGCTCGCCGACCACGACTGGCTCGGGCCCGACATCTGGTTTGCGCATCTCGTCCACCTCGATCCGGGGGAGGTCGAGATACTCGCAAGCACGGGTACCGGCATGGCGCATTGCCCGCAATCCAACTGCCGCCTCGGCTCCGGTGTCGCGCCGGCCGATCACATGGCGCGACTCGGCGGCGCGGTGTCGCTCGGTGTCGACGGCGCGGCCTCTAACGAGGCGGCTGACATGATCAGCGAGATGCATAGCTGCTGGCACACCCATCGCGCCGTAAAGGGCGCGCATGCGGTGACGGCCGAAGACGTCGTGCACTGGGCAACGGCCGGCGGTGCCCGCGTTCTCGGTTTCCCCGAGATCGGCACGCTTGCGCCTGGACAGCAGGCCGACATCGCGATCTTCGACCTGAACCAGCCGCGGCACTTCGGCATGCACGATCCGCTGATCGCGCCGGTCACATGCGCCGGCAACGCGCATGTGCGTTACCTCTTGGTCGGCGGCCGCATCGTGGTCGAGGACGGCGCCATTCCACGCCTCGATCTCGCAAAACTCAGATCCGATGCCTTCCGTGTGGTCGAGCGGATGGCGGCCTGATAGCGGAGAAGATCATGCTCAGCACCAAACAACCGGTTCTTCGCCGCTTCTGGTATGCGACCGTGCCGATCGAGCATCTCAAGGATGGTCCAAAACCATTCACTCTGCTCGGTGAACCGATCGTGCTGTTCCTCGATGCAGAGGAACAGCCGGCGGCGCTCGAAGACCGTTGCTGTCACCGCACCGCGAAGCTGTCGAAGGGCTGGTGCAACAACGGCAACATCGTCTGCGGCTATCATGGTTGGGAGTATGATTGTGATGGCAAGCTCGTGATGATTCCGCAATTTCCGTTCGAGCAGCCCGTGCCCGACGCCAAGGCGCGGTCATTCCGGGCCCAGGCCAAATACGGCTATGTCTGGGTCGCGCTCGACGAAGCATTGCGCGACATCCCGGACATCCCCGAGGAGACCCGGCCGGGCTATCGCCGTATCCATCAATTCTACGAAAAATGGAACACAGCCGCGCTCAGGTTAATGGAAAACTCGTTCGATAACGCCCATTTCGCCTTCGTGCATAAGGGTACTTTCGGCGACATCAATCAGCCGAAGCCAGAGAAATACGAGATCGTCGAGACCGACGACGGTTTCGACGCCGAGACCATCATCACCGTCCGCAATCCGCCGAATGCCTATCGGATCAGCGGCACGACCGATCCGAGCACGAAGCGGCACCAGCGCAACAAATGGTTCATGCCGTTCTGTCGGCGGCTCGACATGGAGTATCCATCAGGCATCCGGCATATCATCTTTAATTGCGCGACGCCGATCTCCGACGGCCAAATACAGGTCATTCAGATCCTCTTCCGTAACGATACCGAGACCGACTGCTCAACCCAGGAATTGATCGACTGGGACGCCGCGATCATCGCCGAGGACCGCGATATGCTCGAATCGACCGACCCCGACGCTATCGTGGACATGAGCCGGAAGATCGAGATGCACATGCCGTCAGACCGGCCGGGCATGATCATGCGCAAGCGACTACTTGAACTCCTCCGCGCGCATGATGAGGAGGAGCAGCCTAAGACCCAACTGTCTTAGAGCAAGACTCGGAAGACACGGGTATTTACCGCTGTCCGTGCATGACATAAGTGCCGGGCTCCCCATCGCTACGACGGGCTTAGACTAGCGGCCAGCCCGTGTTTGTCAGGCGTCAGCAGCGACCTTCAGGGCCTCGGTGCGTATCTCTTCCACGAGCCGTTCCTTCAGTCTGATGAATTCGGGCGTGGTTTTGATCTTGTAGGAACGCGGGTGGGGCAGGTCGATCGCAATCGCGGCCTTGATGCGGCCGGGACGCGCGCTCATTACGATGACTCGACTGCCGAGAAAGATCGCCTCCTCGATATCGTGCGTGACAAACAGCACGGTCTTCTGGTCGCGTTCCCAAATCGCAAGCAGCATCTCCTGCATCAGCGCCCGGGTCTGGTTGTCCAGGGCACCGAACGGCTCATCCAGCAACAGGATCTTCGGATCGTTGGCGAGGGCGCGCGCGATCGCCGTGCGCTGTTGCATGCCGCCGGAGAGCTGTTTCGGCCAATGATTTTCAAAGCCCGATAATCCGACTCGGTGGATGAAACCGTCCGCGATCTTGTACCGATCCGCTTGAGAAATTCCGCGCTCGCGCAGGCCGAATGCGATGTTCTCCCGCACCGTCAGCCAGGGAAAGAGCCTATAGGACTGGAACACCATGCCGCGATCCGCGCCAGGTCCGGTGACCTCGCACCCGTCGAGCATGACGCGCCCGCTGGTCGGCCGATCGAGCCCGGCGATGATGCGGAGCAGGGTGGACTTTCCGCAGCCCGAGGGACCAAGGATGGTGACAAAATCATTGTCGCCGACACTGAGGTCGGTCGGTTCGAGAGCCCGCGTCGGCGCATGGCCCGGGCGCGCAGGAAAGATACGTGAAACCTGATCGATCTTCAGCGCGGTCATGCCAATTTCCAGGGAAACAGCCATGCGTTGAAGGCCTTGAAGAGGAAATCGGAGATCAGGCCGATGAGCCCGATAACGATGATGCCGAAGATGATCTGGCCCGTGTTGAGCAAGGCCTGGCTGTCCGTAATCATGTGGCCGATCCCTGACGAGGACCCGATGAGTTCGGCGACGATGACATAGGTCCATGCCCACCCTAGAACCAATCGAAGAATTTCCGCGATCTCGGGAGCGGATGAGGGCAGCAGCACGCGGCGGATGATGCCGCCGTCGCCGGCTCCCAGCGTGTACGCCGCTTCGACCAGATCGCGTCTCGTGCTGCCCACGGTCACGGCGATCATCAGGATGATCTGGAACACCGAGCCGATGAAAATCACCATGAGCTTCTGCAGTTCGCCGATACCGGCCCACAGGATCAAAAGGGGGATGAAGGCAGAGGCTGGGAGATAACGCGCGAACGAAACGAATGGTTCGAGAAAGGCTTCAACCGGCTTGTAAGCGCCCATGAGAACGCCTAGCGGCACGGCAACAAGAGCCGCCAGCACGAAGCCGCCGAGAACACGCCAAATCGTCATGCCGATATCAAACAGAAATCCATGCCTGGTGAGCAGCTCGAAGCCTTCCTGCACCATGATCAGTGGGTTGGCGAGAAATGTCTTCGAAACATAGCCGCCGAAGGTCGCCCAGGCCCACAGGGCAACGAACAGCACGAAGAATGCAAGGCCATAGGCCACGCGTTGCTTCGACGTTACAGGACTTAGGGGACGCATCACGGCGGTATGTCCAGGCGACGTGTCGATCCTGCGCCAGTTTTGCTCCACAAGCGGCGAAGCGGAACTGGCGCGGGCGCGCAGCGGTTCTATTTGATGAAGCTCGCGTCAAAAAGATCTTCGATCTTCGGGGCAGACTTGATGATGCCGATCTCGAGCAGCAGGTCTGCCGCCTCTTTGTTGAAGGTCAGGAACTCGCCCGTGAAGAATTTCTGGTTCGCTGCTTTGTCCTGCCAGCGCAGATATTTTGCCGAGTTGCCGAACTGGTCGCCCGATTGTTTCACGTCGGCCCCCATGATCTCGTACGCCTTCGCTTGATCCCTTGCGATCATGTCGAGGGCTTCGAAATAGCTGTCGGCCAGGGCCTGCGCGGCTTTCGGATTGTCGGTCAGGAATTTCGGTGTGCAGCCGAAGGTGTCCATCACCATCGGGTAGTCGAGAGTGGTGGCGATGATCTTGCCCTTGTCGGGTGCGCCACGCACGGTCGAGAGGTAAGGTTCATAGGTCATTGCCGCATCGTTCTGGCCGGAAACGAACGCCTGTGCCGCCGCGGCTGGCTCCAGATTCACGATCGTGACGTCCTTGACCGAGAGGCCGTTCTTTCGAAGCATCCAGGCCAGTGCGAAGTAGGGTGAGGTTCCCGGCGCGGACGCCGCGACTGTCTTGCCTTTCAGATCCTTGATCGAGGCAATGTCGTTGCGCACGGCCATGCCGTCGGCGCCAAAGCTCTTGTCAAGCTGAAAGATCTGCTTGGTCGCGACGCCGTTTGCATTCCAGGAGATCCAGGTCTCGACTGTCGTCGCCGCACATTGAATGTCACCGGACGCGATGGCGAGATGCCGATCCTTTTGCGGAATTTTCCTCAGCGTGACGTCGAGCCCGTTTTTCTTGAAAATGCCGGCCTGGCTTGCAAGCGTGAGCGGTGCAAAGCCGGTCCATCCCGAGATGCCGATGCCGACCTTCACATCGTCGGCAACCGCCGGTGCGGACACCAGCAGGGCAAAAACTGCTGTGAATGCTCTTAAACTACGCATGATGCTCTTCCCTCCTGCCGTACTATGGATTGCGTCCCGTTGGTTGCTTCACGTCCGCTGCGACGAGCTCCCGCACCAGTCACGTGTGCATCGCGTTGCATGAATTGTGCCGTGCCGGACATTCTTTCAGCCGCCCTTGAAACGGGCTACCAGCCGATGGGTATCCCCCGGATAGAGCAGGCGCACGGCGGTGACCGTTCGTGCGCTGCGCCATGTGTATCGATCGATCACTAAGCAGGGCGCGCCGACGGCAATGTCCAGTTCGGCTGCAGTGCCCTTATCGGCCACCGTGGCGCTGATGGTGTGCTCGGCTTCGGTCCAAGGAACATGGTGCAACAGCCATGAGCCGGGTGGCTCGGTCGTAAAGTCCGCCGCGGCGGCTTCCGGCACGGTGTCGAGATCGATCAGCCTGTCTTCAATGGCAAACGGCACGTCGTCGGCGCTGTGACGACAAGCGATCGCGATTACCCTGCCGGTCCTACGGACGCCAAGACGCGCGCGATCGGCGGCGTTCGCGGCGCGGCGGGAGCAATGGATGAGCTGATAAGCATAGCTGCGGCCAAGCGCGGTAATCTCCGCGCGAATGTCGGCGATCTTGAGCACCGCCGACAGATGCTGCGGGCGACGTACAAATGTGCCGGCCCGCCGTCTTCGCTCGATCAGATCGGCTTGCGCCAATTCCGACAGCGCCTTGTTCACGGTCATTCGCGAGCAGCGATAACGCGCCATCAGCTCGTGCTCGAAGGGAATGCGATGACCCGGAGGCCATTCACCAGTCAGGATCCGACGTTCTATATCGTGTCGGATCTGCCTGTAGAGTGTTAGCTTGTCCGTGCTCGGAAGCTCGTTGTCGTGAGCGTGGAGACTCATGCCAGAAGCCTCCGAACGGTCGCGTTGAACTGCGCGCGCGCTCGCTCGCGGAGCCGATGACGTCCGCCCTCGACGAGCTTGTTTCCTCCTGCCCAGACACAATCGATGGCTCCGGCGCCGGTCGCAAAAATCCAGCCGTCGAGGATGGCATCGCCGCGGCGTCCGGCCAGAGATGGATGCGTGATGTCGAGGGTCACGATATCGGCGCGCGCGCCTCGTTCTATTCCCGTGCCGGTCTGCGCCAGCGCCTGTGCACCGCCCGCGAGCGCGCTCTCGAATAACGCACGGCCAGTCGAGTTGCCGAGTCCGCCGGAGAGCACATTGCGTTCGCGGTGCTTCAGGCGCTGACCATATTCGAGCTGGCGCAATTCATCGGTAACGCCAACCAGGACATTGGAATCGGTGCCGACGCCGAACCGGCCTCCGGCATCAAGAAATTCGCGCGCGGGGAAAATGCCGTCGCCGAGGCTCGCTTCGGTCACCGGGCAGAGGCCGGCGACTGCGCCGGTGCTCGCGAGCGAGGCGACTTCCGTCGGCGATGTGTGGGTCGCATGGATCAGGCACCAGCGTTGATCGACGGGCGCGTGGTCAAGCAGCCATTCGACCGGCCGCTGGCCCGACCAGGCAACACAATCCTCGACCTCCCTGACTTGCTCGGCGGCGTGGATATGGATCGGCGCGCCTTGGGCCATCGGCACGATCGCAGATAGTTCGGTTGGGGTCACGGCGCGCAGGCTGTGCGGGGCAATGCCGACATTAGCTCCGGGTAACGTACTGACCGCCTTGCGCGTGGCGTCAAGCAGCGTAGCAAACTGGTCGATTGAACAGATGAATCGGCGCTGGCCTGCATGCGGCGCGGCGCCGCCAAAGGCGCTGTGCGCATAGAAACTCGGCAAGAGCGTGAGGCCGATGCCTGCGCCCTCGGCAGCCTGAGCAATTCGTGTCGCCATCTCGGAGAGGTCGGCATAGGGCGTGCCGTCACGATCATGATGAAGATAGTGGAACTCACCGACCCGCGTATAGCCCTGCTCGAGCATCTCGACATAAAGCAGGGTCGCGACGCTCTCGACGTCTTCCGGAGTCATTTCGAGCGCAAAGCGATACATCGTCTCGCGCCATGTCCAGAAGGTATCCGCCGTGTTGCCACGCGTCTCGGCAAGGCCCGCCATGGCGCGCTGGAACGCGTGACTGTGCAGGCTCGCTATCCCCGGAACTGCCAGCCGATGCTGCTCATCCCGCGCTCCCGGCGCCACGCCGACCGCAATCTTGGCGACGAGCCCATCCGTGATGACCACCTGCACGTCATCGGCCCAGCCCGACGGCAGCAGCGCGGATGCGAAGTGCAGATTTGTCATGTTTCGTGCCGACTGGACAGAGCGTCAACACGATTATATGTCTAGACATATATGTCAAGCTTCCGGCACCCGGGGGAAGGCACATGGCAGAGCGCTACGATCGTATCTGGCACAATGCGCGGCTCGCCACGATGCGCGAGGATCTGCCGGGTCTCGGCGTCGTCGAGCACGGCGTGATCGCGGCCCGCGATGGCCGGATCGTCTATGCCGGCACGCAATCCGATTTCCCGCGTGATGCCGACGCGACCGAGCGGATCGACTGCGCCGGTCGATGGATCACGCCGGGGTTGGTGGATTGTCACACCCACCTCGTTTTCGGCGGCAACCGCGCACACGAATTCGAATTGCGGCTTAAGGGCGCAAGCTATGAAGAGATCGCGCGTGCCGGCGGCGGCATCGTGTCCACCGTGGCGGCGACTCGCAACGCGAGCGAGGCCGAGCTTGTCGCCGGTGCGCTGCCGAGGCTCGACGCGCTGATCCGCGAGGGTGTCACGACGATCGAAATCAAGTCCGGCTACGGCCTCAACACCGAGACCGAGATGCGGCAGCTTTTGGCCGCGCGTGCGCTTGGCCGTGTCCGACCGATCGCGGTCCGGACGTCTTTTCTTGGTGCACATGCACTTCCGCCGGAAGCTTCCGGCGACAAGGATCGTTACATCGATCTCGTGTGCCAGGAAATGCTGCCTGCGGTGGCGGAGGCGGGGCTTGCAGACGCCGTGGATGCTTTCATGGAAGGCATCGCGTTCTCGCGCGATCAAACGGCGCGCGTCTTCGAGGCGGCCAAAGCCCTGGGTTTGCCGATCAAGCTTCACGCCGATCAATTATCGAACCTCGGCGGCGCATCGCTTGCAGCGGAATATTCAGCTCTGTCCGCCGATCATCTGGAGCACACCGACGAGGCCGGGGCTCAGGAGATGGCGGCGGCAGGCACGGTCGCGGTCCTGTTGCCAGGCGCGTTCTATTTTATTCGCGAGACGACGAAACCGCCGGTCGAGCTTTTCCGTGCCCACGGAGTCAAAATGGCGTTGGCGACCGACTGCAATCCCGGCAGCTCGCCGCTGACGTCGCTTCTGCTCACGATGAACATGGGGGCGACGCTGTTTCGATTGACCGTTGCCGAATGTCTTGCCGGCGTGACGCGGGAGGGAGCGCGCGCGCTGGGCCTTCTGGGCGACACGGGTACGCTCGAAGTCGGCAAATGGTGTGATCTCGCGATCTGGGACATCGAGCGGCCCGCTGAACTCGTCTACCGGATCGGCTTCAACCCCCTGCATAGCCGCGTATGGAGGGCGCAATGAGTGATCCGGCGGCGCCGATCGTCGTCAAGCCGGGAAGGGTCACGCTCGATGATTGCGCAGAGGTGCTCGCAGGTTCCGCAGTCGTGCTCGAGCCATCGTTCTGGGCGCGGGTCGAAGCAGCGTCCGCTATTGTTGCGCGGGCCGCTCGCGCGGACGTGCCGGCGTACGGCATCAACACCGGATTTGGAAAACTGGCATCGACACGCATTGCGCCCGATCAGACGGCGCTGCTTCAGCGCAATCTCATCGTCTCTCATTGCTGCGGGGTAGGGCGACCCACGTCCGAGCCGATCGTTCGTCTGATGATGGCCTTGAAGATCGTCTCGCTCGGGCGAGGTGCTTCGGGCGTGCGCCGCGAGGTCATCGAACAATTGCAGATGATGCTGGCACGCAGCGTTTGTCCGCTGGTGCCGCAGCAGGGTTCGGTCGGCGCATCCGGCGATCTGGCGCCACTTGCGCATATGACGGCCGTCATGATCGGGGAGGGGCAGGCGATCCTCGATGGACGGCTTGTTCCGGGCCGCGACGCGCTCGCCGCCGCCGGTCTTGCGCCGCTGACGCTCGGGCCGAAGGAGGGGCTCGCCCTCATCAACGGCACCCAGTTCTCGACGGCTTACGCCATCTCCGGCGTGCTGCGCGCCCATCGCCTCGCCTGCGCGGCTTTGGTGACAGGCGCTCTTTCGGTCGATGCCGCCATGGCCTCGACCGCGCCGTTCCGGCCGGAGGTGCAGCAGTTGCGCGGACATGCCGGCCAAACTGCTGCCGGCGCCGCCCTGACGGCGCTGCTTGCCGGCAGCGACATTCGCCAGTCGCATCTCGAGGGCGATGAGCGGGTGCAGGATCCCTATTGTCTGCGCTGTCAGCCGCAGGTTGCTGGCGCCGCGCTCGACTTGCTTACGCAAGCGGCGCGAACATTGCAGATCGAGGCCAATGCCGTCACCGACAATCCGTTGGTATTGGTCGAGACTGGCGAAATCGTCTCGGGCGGCAACTTCCACGCCGAACCGGTGGCCTTTGCCGCGGACCAAATTGCGCTCGCGCTTTCGGAGATCGGCGCGATCAGCGAACGGCGAATTGCGACCCTGGTCGATCCCGCGCTGAATTTCGGCTTGCCGCCGTTCCTCACGCCGGAGCCGGGTATCAACTCCGGCTTCATGATCGCCGAAGTGACGGCGGCCGCGCTCTATGCCGAGAACAAGCAGCGTGCGTCGGCCTGCTCGATCGACTCAACCCCCACCAGCGCCAATCAGGAAGATCACGTCTCGATGGCTGCGCACGCCGCGCGCCGGCTGTCCGATATGGCGGACAATTTGGCGACGATCTTGGGTATCGAGCTCTTGGCCGCGGCGCAAGGCATCACGCTTCGCGCGCCGCATTCGACCAGCGCGCCGCTCGCAGCGGTCGTCGCCGAGTTGCGCGCGCATGTGCCGGCGTTGAGCGCCGACCGTTACATGGCCGACGATCTTGCGAAGGCGACGGCGCTGGTCGAATCCGGCGCGTTGCCGACGGCCGCGCTCTCCGCGCTGCCGGACATCCCGTTCCCGATCCTTGTTTCGAATCTTGCCGATAAGGGCGATCTGTCATGAACCGTCGAGTAGACAACGACCGTACGATCCGCGCGCCCCGGGGCGGCGAGATCAGTGCCAAGAGCTGGTTGACGGAGGCACCGCTCCGCATGCTCATGAACAATCTCGATCCGGAAGTCGCGGAACGTCCAAGCGAACTCGTCGTCTACGGCGGAATCGGTCGTGCCGCGCGCGACTGGGATAGCTTCGACCGGATCGTCACCTCCTTGCGCAAGCTGGAAGCCGACCAGACCTTGCTGGTCCAGTCGGGCAAGCCGGTCGGGATCTTCCGCACGCATCCGGACGCGCCGCGCGTTCTGATCGCGAACTCGAACCTGGTGCCGCATTGGGCGACGCTCGATCACTTCAACGCGCTCGACCGGCAAGGCCTGATGATGTTCGGGCAAATGACGGCCGGGTCCTGGATCTATATCGGCAGCCAGGGCATCGTGCAGGGAACCTATGAGACGTTTGTCGAGGTCGGACGACGACACTACGGCGGCAGTCTTGCAGGCAAGTGGATCCTTACGGCGGGGCTCGGCGGCATGGGCGGCGCGCAGCCGCTCGCCGCCACCATGGCGGGCGCCTCGCTGCTGGCGATCGAATGCCAGCCGAGCCGCATCGAGATGCGGCTGCGCACGGGTTATCTTGATCGACAAGCGAACACGCTTGATGAGGCACTTTCGATCGTGGCGGCGAGCGCGCAGGGTAACAAGCCGGTCTCGGTCGGCTTGCTCGGCAACGCGGCTGAGATTTTTCCGGAACTGGTGCGGCGTGGCGTGAGGCCGGACATCGTCACCGACCAGACCAGCGCGCACGATCCCATCAATGGCTACCTGCCCAAGGGGTGGTCGTTTGCCGAGTGGGAGACAAGACGCGCCAGCGATCCGAAGGCGGTTGAAGCCGCGGCCAAGACGTCGATGGTCGATCACGTTCAGGCCATGCTGGATTTCCACGCCCAGGGTATTCCCACGCTGGATTATGGCAACAACATTCGCCAGATGGCGAAAGATATGGGACTGGATAACGCATTCGATTTTCCGGGCTTCGTCCCCGCCTATATCCGTCCACTGTTTTGCAGAGGCGTTGGGCCGTTTCGGTGGGCCGCGCTGTCAGGCGATCCGGATGACATCTTCAGGACGGATGCCAAAGTCAAGGAGCTGATGCCCGACGATAAACACCTGCACAACTGGCTCGAGATGGCGAGAGCCCGGATCAAGTTTCAGGGGCTGCCGGCGCGGATTTGCTGGGTAGGTCTCGGCGACCGCCACCGGCTGGGTCTCGCCTTCAACGAGATGGTGGCGCGCGGCGAACTGAAGGCGCCGATCGTGATCGGCCGCGACCATCTCGACAGCGGCTCGGTTGCGAGTCCGAACCGCGAAACGGAAGCGATGCGCGACGGTTCCGATGCGGTGTCAGACTGGCCGCTGCTCAATGCGCTTCTGAATTGTGCCAGCGGCGCGACATGGGTCTCATTGCATCACGGCGGGGGCGTCGGCATCGGTTATTCGCAACACGCCGGAATGGTGATTGTTGCAGACGGAACCCCGCAGGCCGCCCGCCGCATTGAACGCGTGCTTTGGAACGATCCGGCGAGCGGCGTCATGCGGCACGCGGACGCGGGCTATGAGAGCGCGATTGCATGTGCCCGCTCGAATGGGCTCGATCTGCCGAGCGTGACGCCATAAGGGCATCATCGGTGCTGACTGAACAGTCAGCGCGACCGCAGCCGTCGTGCACCTCACGCTAGGTGGCAAATCCGCTTGCCTGCGCCGTAGGCGAACCGCTCACCAAGAGGCAGTATCTCGTCCAGGCTCATCGCAGCCGAGACGTATCTGCTGTCAAATCGGTCAAAATCCACACATGGATAGTCAAAAATAGCTCGAAAAGCGCATGGCACGCCTCCTGCATGACCGTTGTGACCGATCTGTCGGTTCATGTGGAAAAGGGGAATGTCGATGCATCCGAAATTTGACCGTCGCCACTTTCTAAAGGGGGCGGCGGGAGCCGCGGTCGCCGCAGGCTACATGCAGATCAGTCCAGACTTTTTCATCTCACAGGCGCGCGCGCAGGCCGGGAAGACCATGACCTTCCTGTCGGCCGAGAACATCACGGGCAATTGGGATCCAACCGCTCACACCACGCTTTCGCAGAAAAACATCGAAGGCTTCGTGATGGGTTTTCTGACCCGCACACCGATGAAGCTCGATAACCCGAGCGAGGTCGTCTATGAACTGGCAACCGACATCAAGCTGCTCGATCCGAACCGCCTGCAAATCAAGCTGCGTCAAGGCGTCGTCTTCCATGATGGCAAACCGTTCAAGGCGGAGGACGTCAAGGCCACTTTCGAATATGGATCCAAGCCGGATCGCCCCGCGCAATGGTATCCTGGCCCCACCGAAACGCTGAGGATCGAGACGCCTGATGACTACACGGTGATCGTCGATACGTCGAAAGGCGGTTACCCGGCTCACCTCTTCATGTTCCTTGCGGCGTTCCTGCCGATCATGTCGGCAAAGGATATCGCGGGCGGACCTGGGGGCGTGCTCTCACAGCGGCTGAATGGCACTGGTCCCTTCAAATTCGTCGAACAGCGCGGCAACGACACCGTGATGAAGGCGTTCGATGGCTACTTCAAGGGCAAGCCGGCCATTGCGGGGATCAATTTCACCTTCACCGGCGACTCCACGACGCGCATGCTCTCCCTCATGAATGGTCAGGCTTCGATCGTCGAACGCCTTGAGCCAGAGCAGGTGGATGCGGTCAAGGGCAATCCCAACATCCGCATCAACCAGGTCGTTTCGGTCGAGAACAAGTATCTTTGGTTTCGCTGCTCGAAGCCGCCGTTCAATGATCCCCGTATCCGCCTCGCCGCCTGTCACGCCATCAACCGTGACGTCATCCTCGAAGTGCTGGGATCCGCGGGGCACGCGTCGTCCAACTTCGTGTCGCCGGTCAAGTTCGGTTACATCGATCTCGAGAATTATCCGAAGTTCGACCCAAAGAAGTGCCAGGCGTTGCTCGCCGAGGCCGGCTTCCCGAACGGCAAGGGGTTGCCGCCGCTCGAATACATCACGTCCGTGGGCTTCTATCCCAAGACCAAGGAATACGGCGAGATCATCACCGCGATGCTCAACGAGCAGGGCTTCAATGTCAGCCTGACCGTGCTCGAGCCAGCCGCCTGGAATGAACGCCTGTACCATCGTCCCGGCGGCGGACCCGGTCATATGGTGGACTGCGGATGGTCGACCGGCTCGCCCGAGCCCGATTTGATTCTCCGCACGCATTTCCACTCCTCGTCGCATCGCATTTGCGGCATCGAGGATACCGCGATCGACGCAAGTCTCGACAAGGAGCGTAGCGCACCGACGCTTGAGGAACGGAAGAAGATCCTCCAGACCGAGACGATGCCCCTGATCGCCTCCAAGATGCCGGCGCTCTCGCTCTTCACGTCCGTCATGATTCACGCGATGCAGAAGAATTTCGAAGGTCTCTATATCTATCCGGATGGTTCGATGGATGCTTCGAGGCCCGTTGCCTGACCATGGACGGTCACCGCGCGCCGCGAGCAGGCGGTGCGCGGTCCGACATGTCCTCCGACGCGGAGCTGAAGAATGTTCGTCCTGAACTTCCTGATGCGGCGCCTGATTCAAGGCGTCATCATCATATTCCTTGTCTCGCTGCTGATCTTCACCTTGCTGAGGGTGGTGCCGGGAGATCCGGTGCGACTGATGGCCGGCGGCATGGCTCCCGAGGCCCTGATCGAGAAGATCGCGACCGACATGGGGTTGCGAGACCCGATCATCGTTCAGTTCGGCCGCTATATGAGCAGCGTCGTTCGGGGCAATCTCGGGCAGTCCTTCGTTCGTCCCGCGAACGGCGCTGCGACAGGCGGCGCGAACTTCAACGATACGACGCGCGGTGAACGGGCCAAGGTGCTAAGCCTGATCCTCGAAGCCTTGCCTATGACGCTGCAGCTTGCCGCAGTGACGTTGGCGATTGCCCTCGTTTTCTCCGGGATCATAGGGATTGCTGGCGGCCTCGCGGTCGGGCGTTGGCCGGACAAGCTGGCATTCTACACCTCGTCGGTGTTCATATCGTTGCCGAATTTCTGGCTGGGAATCGTTCTCGCGCTGCTGTTTTCAGTCAAGCTCGGTTGGCTGCCGGCGATCGGATATCAGGGGTTTGCCTACACGATTCTCCCAGCCATCGTGCTTGCGGTCGAATTGTCGCCGGTCCTGATCCGGACGCTCGTCAGTTCCGTCTCGGCGCAGATGATGGAGCCTTACGTGGCGGTGGGGCATGTCCGTGGCCTCGGCCGCAGCCGCATCATTGCAAACCATGCCCTTCGCAATGCCTCGGTGCCGCTGCTCAATCTGCTCGGGGTGCAGTTTTCGAGCCTGCTCGGCGGGGTGATCATCGTCGAATACATCTTCGACTATCCCGGGCTTGGTCTGTTGACCATCAACGCGGTGTTGCAGCGCGACTTCCCGTTGATTCAAGGGATCGCCATCGTAACCAGCGCCATCTTTGTGCTGATCAACATCATTGTCGATCTTATTGCCACCACGATGGATCCAAGGCTCGAATATTGATGTCTCTCGCTACCGCCACCGGCGCACCAATGGCGCACACGCCGGCCCAACGCTCCGTCATCCGACGCATCTTCGACAAGGCTGCATCGACGCCGGGATTTCGCGTCGGCCTCGGACTGTTCGTTGTCCTTGCCCTGGCGACCGCCTTCTATCCTGAACTGAGCGGCATCGACCCGACGAAGATGGACGTCAAGGCGCGCCTTCTGCCACCGCTGTTTCTGGGCGGAAACTGGAGCTGGGCGCATCCGCTCGGCACGGATCAGATCGGCCGCGACATGCTCGTCCGCTCACTGGTCGGTCTGCGTTACTCCTTCCTGATCGGCGTCGCCTCCGTCATCGTCATGTTGGCGATCGGATGTGCGCTTGGCACGATTTCGGGCTACTTCGGCGGACGAACCGATGCCATCGTCATGAGGCTGACGGACGCCCAGCTATCGATCCCGATGATTATCCTCGCCATTTCCGTGCTCGGCGTTTCGCGGCCGACCATCCCCGCGATCGTTTTGGTGCTCGGAGTTTCGAACTGGCCGGTCTATGCCCGCATCATGCGCAGCATCGTGATGACCGAGCGGCAGCGCGAATATGTCCGCGCCGCAAAGATCGGCGGTTCGACCGATCTTCGGATCATCCTCGCGCTGCTGCTGCCGTTGCTGCTGCCGCCGGTCCTGTTCACGTCGGTGCTCGACGTTGCGCGCATGATGATCTTCGAATCCACGCTCGGTTTCCTAGGGCTCGGCGTGCAGCCACCGACGCCGACGTTCGGCAATATCATAGCGGACGGACGGAAATATCTGCTGAACGCGTGGTGGATCGCCACCATGCCGGGTCTCTTCCTCGGCCTGACACTCACCAGCGTCAACCTGATCGGCGCTTCCCTCGAACGTGCACGGAATGCGATTCACGGAGGCTCCGAAGCATGACGCAGCCGCTTCTTGACCTCAAGAACCTGACGGTCGCCGCGGGTAGCGGCGGCACGGCCAAAGTCATTCTCGACAATGTGTCCCTCAGCCTCGCTCCCCGCGAGATCGTCGGCGTGGTGGGCGCCAGCGGTTCCGGAAAGACCGTACTTTCCAAGGCCGTGGTCAACTGGCTCGAGCCGCCGCTCACGAAGCGATCGGGTCAGGTGCTGTTCGAGGGACGCGACATCTATGCCATGCGCGGCGCGGAGATGCGCCTGTTGCGCCAGCGGATATCCTATGTCGGCGCCAATCCCATGGGTGCGCTCGATCCAACCCTGCCGGTCGGCGCCCAGATTGTCGAGAAGATGCGGGCCGTCGTGCCCAGAACATTACGTCGGGATGCCGAACGTCGTGTCATCGAACTCCTCGATGCGGTTCGCATCCCATCGGCGCGAAATCGCTTTCACGACTATCCCTCCCAGTTCTCGGGCGGCATGATGCAGCGAGCGCTGATCGTGGATGCATTGGTGACCAATCCCGCACTTCTGGTCGCCGACAACGTCACGCAGCCGCTCGATGTGACGGTCGCTGCTCAGGTGATCCGGCTGATGAAGGAGCTGACGGTCACCTTCAACACCGCGGTGCTGTTCGTCTCATCGTCCCTGCCAGTGGCGCGTGAAGCCTGCTCGCGGATCCTGGTGATGGATGAAGGGCGCATCGTCGAGGAGCAGTCGACAGAAGATCTGATCAGCAGGCCCGTATATCCCTATACACGCGAACTGGTGCGCCAGACCCCAAAAATATGGGTCGAGGCGGCCGCAACGCCCCGCCTTGACGACCAGCGGGAGGTGGTTCTCAGCTTGCGCGACGCCTCGCAGACCTACAAGGTTAGAAAGAAAAGCGGTTTTGGTGGCTTCAACCTGGTTCGCGCCGTTCGCAACGTCACCTTCGACGTGCGCCGCGGCGACAGCTTTGCCATTGTCGGCGAGTCCGGCTGCGGAAAGTCGACCCTGATGCGGCTTCTGTCGAGGCTCGAATTGCCGAGCTCAGGACAAATCCTCTGCGCGGACAAGGACATCGCAACGCTCAAGGGCCGGGCGCTGCTCGAGTTCCGGAGCAAGCTGCAGATGGTGCTACAGGATCCGTTCGGCTCGCTGCCGCCCCGGACCTCGATCGGGAGGATGCTGGAGGATCCGCTGCGTACGCATGGCTGGCGCGACAAAGGCAGGATTCGCGAACGCATCCTGAAGGTGATGGGCGAAGTGGGGGTGCCGGCCGAACTTTATGAGGAGCTTCCGCTGGGATTGAGCGCTGGACAACGACAACGCGTCAACGTCGCCCGTGCGCTGGTGCTGGAGCCGGAAATTCTCATCATGGACGAAACGCTGTCCGCGCTTGATCAAACCGAGCAGTTCAAGCTGCTCGACTTGCTACAGACGCTCCAGAAGGAATACGATCTGACCTACATCTTCATCTCGCACGATCTGGCGATGGTGAGGAAAGCCTGCAATCGCGTGGCGGTGATGTATCTCGGTGAGGTCTTCGAGCTCGCTGACAATGAGCGACTATTCTTCGACCCGGGACACCCGTACACGAGGGCACTTCTGAGCGCCATGCCGACGCTTGAGCGGCGTCGCTATCAGCCGGACGAGTGTCTGCTGGAGGGGGAGCCGCCAAGCCCGCTCGACGTTCCCGCGGGCTGCAGCTTCAGGTCGCGCTGTCCGCAGGCCATCGACAAATGCAGCCGCCTTCATCCGAGCCTGACGGTGCGGGAGCGGCAGGACTTCGCTGCGTGTCATCTGGTGATGCCGTCGCTCGGTGTCTGCGGCGCTGCCGAAGGGATGCACGCCAGCGTGTGATGAGGGGGTCGTGAACAACAAGTCGGCTTTGGAAGCGGCCAGCAGTGCCGTGGGAATCGGGGAACGTTCATGAGCTTCACGGAGCATCGTCTTGAATTGATCCGCGACATGCTGCGCCAGAAGCAGCGGGTCCACGTCAGGGAATTGGTCGACCACCTCAAGGTCAGTCAGGAGTCGATACGGCGGGATCTCCGGGAGCTCGAGACGCAAGGTTTCGCCCGCCGTGTCTATGGCGGTGCGGTGATCGACCGGCAGGAGAGCGATCAGCCTTTTGCCGAGCGTTTGCGCGTTGGCGCGAGGGAGAAGGCGCGGATCGGTGAAGCCGCCGCGGCTCTGGTCAAGGATGGCATGAAGATCTTTGTTGACGAGGGGACGACGGCCCTTGCCTGCGTGAAGCACCTTGAGGCCCGCAGGGATCTTACGATTGTGAGCAATTCGCTCGCGGTAGCGGCGCACTTCTACTATCTGTCGACCCCCAGCGTGCGCGTGCTCGGAGGACGGCTGCGACCTGATTATCAGGCGACGTTTGGGCCAGAAACCGTGACTGCGATGAAGGAGCACTTTTTCGATCTCGCGATCATCGCAATCAGCGCCGTCCATGTCGAACGCGGTTTTATGGATTATGGCGAGGACGAAGCGATCGCGCGGCGCGTTGCGCGCGCACAAGCTAAGCGATCGGTAATCGTCGCCGATAGCTCCAAATTCGGCCGCCTCGGTTCGATCCATACATTCGGGTTGGGCGACGTACATGCTGTCATCACCGGGGCCGTCCTGACCAAGGACTTTTCCGACCAATTCCTCAAATCCAACTTGGAAATCATCTATGCCTGACGTTGTCTCCAAGCACGCTCCCATCAATCCATCGCGTCTTCAGGCAATGATGGAGGAATTGTCGGCGTTCGGCGGTGGGCCGGATGGATCCATGAACCGCTTGACCCTCTCGAAAGAGGACGGCGCAGCGCGTAATTGGCTTGGCCGCTGGTTCGCGAGCAACGGGTTTGTCCAGGCCGTCGACGCCATAGGCAATCAGTTCGGCAGCTTGTCGCTTGCCGGCGCGAATGCGCCGGTCATCATGGTCGGCTCACATGTCGACAGCCAGCCCAATGGTGGTCGCTTCGACGGCGCTCTCGGTGTCGTCTCGGCCTGTGAGGCCGTACTTGCCGTCTCAGAGCGTCTGAAGGCAGAGAACAAGCTATCGGCCTGCAATTTTCGGGTGGTGAACTGGACCAACGAGGAGGGCGCGCGTTTCCAGCCAAGCCTGTTGGGCAGCAGCGTGTTCGCCGGAGCGGCCGAGCTTGAATGGGCGCTCGACCGGGCGGATGGAGATGGCGTCACCGTTCGCCAGTCGCTTGAGCAGATCGGTTATGCGGGCGGAGATAAAATTGCGCTGCCCGACGCTCTTATCGAACTTCATATCGAGGGCGACAAGGTGCTGTTTGAGGCGAGTGAAAAATTCGGCATCTTCACCCGTTTCTGGGGCGCAACGAAGTACCGTCTCGCTTTCCTCGGCCGCCAGGCGCATACTGGGCCTACACCGATGGCTGAGCGCAGGGACGCGCTGCTCGGCGCCGCCTACCTGATCGCCGATTTGAAGGAGATCGCCGGCGAGCACAGGTCGGATTTGCACACATCGGTCGGTCGGCTGGAGGTCTTTCCCAACTCCCCAAACACCGTTCCATCGGAAGCCGTTCTCTTCATCGAGTTGCGTTCGGGCTCGCCCGACGTCCTCGCCGAGGCTGAGCGGATGATGAAGATCAGGATGGAGGCGGCGGCCAAGAAAGCCGGTGTGACCTATGAAATCAGGGCGATTGATCGGCGCAAGGCGGGCCGCTTCTTCCCGGGACTGATTTCGCTGGCCGAACGAATGGTCGCGAATTACGGCGAAACGGCGCGCCATCTGGATACGATCGGTGGCCATGATGCGGTGGCAATGTCCAGTGTCTGCCCCTCAATTGTCCTGGCAGTGCGTTCGCGCGACGGCGTGATCCATCATCCGACCGAGTTCACCAGCGCCGAGGATCAGGCTTTTGGGACGCAGGTGCTGGCGGACATGCTCTACGCGATTGCCAGCGAAGGGCTGCAGGCGGCTAATCCAAAAGGAGCTGCAGCATGAAAGCGCTCGGGAAGCCGCAGACGGCCCTGGAGGCGCGCGCCGAGCGAGCCATCCAGAGTTTTCCGATAATCGATGCCGCGAGCGCGACCTATGCAGCATCTGCGGCGCCGGTTGCATCGCCGTCCTATCACGCGGTCGAATCGACCTCGTTCGACGTAGCGCCTGATGGCCAGGAGGCAAGCTTCTTTCTTCGGCTGGGAGGTGACGAGGTCGCAGAGCTGGTCGACGACGACGCGGCGTTTGCAGCGGCGCGTCGTCTTCACAGACTCGGTCTGTCGCCGGAGCCTATCGCACGAGTACCGGACGAAAGGGCCGTGCTGTTCGCGCGGCTCGGCGAAGGCTGGCGAACTGCCAAGATCGACGACCTGATGCACGAGAGTGCGGCTGCCCGTCTCATCGAGATGCAGAAGACGATCGCCACAGGCGAGCCATTCGGGCGACGTTGGTCTGTCTTCGATGGCATCGATCGGCTTTGGCCGCTGGTTTCGGAGGCCAGCAACATGCTCCCGGGCGATGTGGAATGGATGCTGGCATGGATGGCTCCGATGCGTGACGCGATCGCTGCGGCGGGCGTCGAACTAAAACCAGCGCACGGAGACCCCCATTCGTCCAATGTCATGCTTGGTCCGAACGAAGCGATGATGTTGGTCGACTTCGACATGGCCGGTGACATCGATCCCTACTACCAGCTCGGCGTGCAGATGAATGAGCTCTACCAATTCGAAAGCCAGATGAAGCCACTCTTGGAGATGCATGACGGCAACTTCAGTGAGAAGGCATTCAACCGGTGCAGGATCTACGCCGCTGCCGACGACTTTTATTGGGCGCTCCGCAGCCTGCTGCAGGATGCACGGTCACTCCGCCAGGGCCTCGAATTCCTGAAATATGCGGGATGGCGTTTCCTGCGCTGCCGGATGCTGCTCGGGCACCCCGGCTTCGAGGAACGGGTCCGATCTCTCTAGAGCGTTTTCGAGCCAGAGAAAGTGAGACAAGGTTATGCTTGAAATCGGTGCGGCCAGGTCAGATGCCGAGCGGACGCTCGAGGCGGCCATTGTTCAGGTGGAGGCCTGGAAGCCCTGCTGCCTGTCCTATCAGCCGGTATCCGGCGGCATCAGCAACACCAATTTCCTCGTGAGGGTCGATGGCGACCCTGTCGGATACTTTGTGAAGATACCGGGGCGCGGCACCGAGATGTTCATCGATCGCAGCGCGGCGCGGGCGGCAAGCAAACAGGCCGAGGCAATGGATGTCGGGCCGAGGACGTTTGACTTTCTCGACCACCTGGACATCGAGATTTCAGAATTCCTTGATGACCGGCGAGCCTCCACCCATCGCGACTTCCTCGATCCCGCCTTTCGCGCCACCGTGGTGAGCATGTATCGCCGCTTGCACGAGGCGCCGCCACTTCCGCTGACCAAGACCGTATTCGACATGATCGAGGAGCACTATGAGCAGGTGAAGCAGCTCGGCGGCTACTGGCCCGAGGATCATGCCTGGCTCTACCGTCAGTATAAGCAGGCCCGGGCGGCTCTCGAGGCGTCCGGGCTCGATCTCGTGCCTTGCTTCAACGATCCAATGCCAGGGAATTTCCTGGTCGGGGACGACAAGTCGATCAAGCTAATCGACTTCGAATATGCATCCAACAACGAACGGCTTTATGACCTGGCCATCTGGAGCAGCGAGCACTTCTTCTCGGAGGATGTCGAGCAGGAAATCATTGAGGAGTATTTCGGCCGTTATGACAAGCGATGGCACGCGCGCTTCATCGTCCACAAGGCGCTTGCCGACATCAAGTGGAGCGCCTGGGCGCTGGTGCAGAACCGGATGTCGACGTTGGATTTTGATTTCTACAAATATGGCATATGGAAGCACATGCGCGCGCGTTCCATCATCTATGACCCGCGCTGGCCGTCATTCCTGAAGGCGCTGTGATGGTCAAACTTGCCGTGGCGGTAGACGATGCGGATGTCTACCTTTCCTTCGCCGCCGAGCTCGCTGACGCGGTCAGGCCCATCGTGCTGTCCTATTTCCGCACCCCACTGGATGTCATTTCCAAGCCCGATGCGAGTCCGGTGACGATTGCCGATCGAACCGTCGAACTGCACCTCAGGGAACGGATCGAGGCGCGTTATCCCGACCACGGCATCATCGGTGAGGAGATTGGGGTCAAGCGCGGCAACGCCTTCACATGGGTCATCGATCCGATCGACGGCACCAAGAGCTTCATCACTGGCCTTCCCTTGTTCGGTACGCTGATCTCGCTGACTTATGAGGGGCAGCCCTTCTGTGGTTTGATCGACGCCCCGGCCACCGGCGAGCGGTGGATGGCGAAGCCCGGTCTGACGTTGTTCGGCGGCAGATTGGTCCGGACGAGCGCCTGCGAAGCCATCGCAGATGCCCGTTTCTATACGACGTCACCCGATATGTTCGCGAACGAGGACGCAGAAGTGTTCGAGCGGCTTTCGAGATCCGCCAAGCTGCGGCGTTTTGGGGGCGATTGCTACATCTATGGTCTGCTCGCGTCGGGACATTGCGACATCGTTCTGGAAACGGGACTGCAGCCATATGACTATATGGCCCTGGTTCCGATCGTGCAGGGGGCGGGGGGATGCTTCACTGACTGGAAGGGAAGCCCGCTTTCAATTCATTCCGAGGGGCGCGTGTTGGCGTCTGCCACGCCGAAACTTCACGCGGAAGCGCTGGCCCTCATCAACCGATAGCAAGCGATCATGCCCTACAAGACGACGATCGAGCAGACGGTCTTCAGTTTCGCTGACCTCAAGGATCTCCTGGCCAAGGCGACGCCCGAGCGATCGGGCGACCAGCTTGCCGGCATCGCTGCGGACGGACCGGTCGAGCGGCTTGCCGCGCAGATGACGCTGGCGGACGTTCCCCTCAAGACATTCCTCGCCGAGGAATTGATCCCCGCCGACTGGGACGAAGTCTCGCGCCTGATTGTCGATCGCCATGACCCGGCGGCTTTCGAGATCATCTCGTCGCTGACCGTTGGTGAATTCCGCGAATGGCTTCTCAAGCCGGAAACGGGCCAGCGGCAGCTTGAGGCGGTGACGTTCGGCCTGACGCCTGAGATGGTGGCCGCGGTCTCGAAGATCATGCGCTTGCAGGATCTGATCTCAGTGGCGTCCAAGCGGGAGGTCGTCACCCGCTTCCGGTCGACAATTGGACTGAGGGGGCGGCTTTCGACGCGCAATCAGCCAAACCATCCGACCGATGACTCCTACGGCATTGCCGCCTCCGCAATCGATGGGCTCCTGATGGGGTCGGGGGATGCGGTGATCGGGGTAAATCCGGCAACCGACACCGTGGATGACTATGTGCGCATTGTCTCGCTCCTCGACGAACTGCGCATGCGCCTTTCGATTCCGACGCAAACATGCTGCCTGGGTCACGTGACGACTGCCATCAAGGCAATCGCTGCGAAGGCTCCGGTGGATCTCGTGTTCCAGTCGATCGCCGGATCGCAGAAGGCGAATGACGGTTTCGGCATCAGTTTGGCGCTGCTCAAGGAGGCACATGAGGCTGTACGTGACCTCGGGCGCGGTGCGATCGATGCGAATTTGATGTACTTCGAGACCGGACAGGGGGCGGCACTTTCGGCCGAGGCGAACTTCGGCGTCGATCAGCAGACCATGGAAGCCCGCGCCTATGCGGTTGCGCGCGAATTCAGGCCCTTGCTCGTGAACACCGTGGTTGGATTCATTGGCCCCGAATATCTCTTCAATGGAAAGCAGATCATTCGTGCCGGCCTGGAAGATCATTTTTGCGGTAAGCTGCTCGGCTTACCGATGGGAGTGGACGTCTGCTACACCAACCACGCCGACGCCGATCAGGAAGACATGGACGCGCTGCTGACCCTGCTTTGCGCGGCCAACGTCAACTTCGTCATCACCGTTCCCGGCGCGGACGATGTGATGCTGAACTACCAGTCACTCGCGCATCATGACGCGGTCTATTGCCGAGAAATCCTGAAGCGTCCGCCGGCGCCGGAGTTTGAGCGATGGCTGGTGGATATCGGATTGACCGATATGGCCGGCCGCCTCTTGGACGCCCCGCCGAGGCTCGCTGATCGCATTGCGAATGCCAGGCTGCTCGGAGCGTGACGTGAAGGATGATCTGGCAAAGGAAACGGCAGGGTCGGTCGACTTGCGGCAGATGACAGAAGCGCGCGTGCTTCTGGGGCGATTTGGTGCCGGGCTGCCAACGCGCGCCGCGCAGTTGTTTCTACTCGATCATGCACGCGCGCGTCAGGCCGTCTGGTCTGCAGTCGATTGGGCTTCACTTCGAGCCAACCTTGCTGATCTAAGTCCGGGAACGGTCGATGTCGAAAGCCAGGCCGGCGATCGCGGTACCTATATCCGACGCCCTGATCTGGGCCGAAAACTTTCTCCGGAGTCCGCGGAGCGCCTCGCAGGTATCCATCCGGGTTGTGATGTCGTGATCGTGGTGGCGGATGGATTGTCGGCCAGCGCCATCAACATCAATGCCGTGCCGCTGGTGCAAGCGATCGTCGAACGTCTTTCATCTCGGCAGCTTTCCATCGCACCGCTGATTTTGGCATCGCTCGCGCGCGTCGCGCTCGGTGATCCCGTGGCGGAAATCATCCGTGCTCGGGTTTCGATTGTGCTCATCGGAGAGCGACCCGGCCTTTCCTCAGCGGATAGTCTAGGCGCCTACATGACATGCTTGCCGAAGGCGGGTACGCCCGATTCAAGGAGGAACTGCATCTCGAATATTCGTAACGGCGGGCTGAGCGCCGACAACGCCGCGGATGCCGTGGTGTCGCTGGTTTTGGATATGCTGAAGGCAGGTACCAGCGGAGTCGCCTTGAAGGATGCCGTGGCGCGCTTGCCGACCAGCTAACGCCGACGGGCTTGCCGTGCGGATTTGGTTGGGTGTGTGTACCGAAAACCTTATCCGAGTTGATGACGTGATCGAATCGCCTAGGCGCCTACGACCTCTACCTCGCCAGCTTCCGCAATCCGGCGCATCTTCCCAACGAGAACGACTACGAGCCGAGCCGGATCTATGCCCGCTCGGGTTCGATCATCGGCCCGGTTGCCACCACGACGACGTCGCGAAGCGCGACGATGTGGGCCAACGAGCAGACCTGGCTACGTGCCGGCAAGGACATCCGCGATGCCACGCTGGACCTGCGCAACCTTCACCGAACCGACACGACATGGCTGGAGGCCGGCAACGATATCATCAATGCCGACCTCTCGGTGGAGGGGCCCGGCTCGGTGCTGCTGACCGCCGGACGCGACGTCTACAATCCGCGAACGGTGAGCATCGGCAATCGCCGGTTCGACAGCAACAACCGCCCGATCACGGGAACGGACATCCGCGGCCTTCCCGCCGACGGCGCCTCAATCGACGTGATCGCCGGCCTGAACGGCAAGTCCCCGGACTACACGGCGTTCGTCGCCGCCTATCTCGATCCGGCGAAGGTCGCCGCAATGCCCGCCTATCTCACCACGACCGTCGACGGCCAGATCGTGCCGCATCGACAATCTCGCCGTGAAGGGAGAGGTGAAGGGGGTCCCAAAGGACGACGTCAAGATCGCGCCACTGACCCTCGATACTAAGGACAAGGCGGCAGCGGACGCGGTCAAGGATGCGACCCAGCAAACGCCCTCGGATCGGCCTTCGGTGATCATTGTTGAGTTTCTCGGCTACGGCGGCGGTGACGGCGAGCCGCGGCAGGACGAGGACAACAGGTCGCGTCGGGCGCCCGAACGCAGCGGTCAGTCGCCGGCTTACGATCCTGGAAATCCGGTTCAATTCGTCGGCATCGGGAAGCTCACTGCAGATCAGGTGCAAAAGCTGACGCCGAATGAGCGGCGCGCGCTCGAGGCGCAGTAGATGAAAGAGCGGGCAAGTTGAACGAGATCTTGACCGTTGAGACGCGATCGGGCCCGGATCTCTCAGGTTGCCAGCTCGACGCGCTGATGTGCCGCGCGGTCTTTTGGCGTACCGCCATGCGAACAAACCGGCGGCTTGCGAGTTATCCTCCATCACTGGCATGACACTACGCATGGTGGGCGCCGGTGGTCGAAAGACCGATCGCGCTCCCGCCTGCATACGAGGGAGCTGCGCCATGTTAAAGCGGCGTCGTTTTAAGAACACCACCTTGGAAGAGTTGCTCGCGGGCGAGGTGCAGCATCCGCGGAAAATGGCCGAAAGCAGGCCAGCTGGGAGCGAGAGAGAGCAGCTTATTCGCAAAGCTCGGCAAGCTGAAATAGCGTCTGACCTGATGCTGCGCCGATATCGCCGGCTCTCCTAGCTGGCATCGCGCGCAGAGCGAGCAGCGCTCCGGCGCGGATCGGTCCTAGTTTACGCCGGATCATTCGCCGTCGAAATGGCCTGCCGTGCCGTCGCAAATAGCTCCAGCTCCCGGGAACGATCGCCGCTTTGCGGGTTTGAGCGTGGAGTCAGTATGGGAGGAGATCTCATGAGAACCTCAATTCTCGCGCTAGTCGTCGGTTTGGGAGCCGTGATCGCGCTGCCGACCATGGCGCAGCAGCAGACCGTGCCGAACCCACAGATGCAGGAGGAGGCGGACAAGGGCGCCAAGACCCGTCAGTCCGGTGAATCAGGCTATGTCGGCGAGCAGGAGAAGCCGGGTGCTTCCGCCCACGCCCCTGGACGACCCGCCGACCAGCCGACGACGGGATCCAGCAGTGGCACGAGCCGCACTTCGCCCTCCGGAACGGGCGAAAAATCTCGCTAAGCAAGTCCTCGAAAAAGCAGCGCTGTCTTCGCCTGCGACGGCCGCAAAGCGCCATCTCGAGATTCGTGCGCTGCTCTTCTCAGAGTCAGCAACACTTCACCCATTAGGAACCTACGGAATTTACGAGTCTTGGTGTTCGGAGCGCCTGACCTTGCGAATACGGCAGGCCGCGGGGCGCCCTCGACTTCGGCTGTGTCCCTCGGTGGGTAAGCTGAAGAATGGTATGATGTATCTTGTTGGTCGGGATAGTGAGTGTGAGCGCGCTTGATCTTCTTCTCGGACGACGCTTGGCCAACCGGGAGTTCAAGGAGCGCAAGATCGGGGCCTTTGAGGGCGTTCCGGCAATGGGACTCGATGGACTTGGCTCATCCGCCTACGGTCCTGAAGCCGCCCTCACCATCCTCATTCCGCTCGGAGCAGCCGCGACGTCCTTTATCGGCTGGGTCATGGCGCCGATCGTGGTCCTCCTTGCGATCTTGTTTGCCTCGTACTGGCAAACCATCCGAGCCTACCCGAACAACGGTGGTGCGTATGTCGTTGCCAAGGACAACCTCGGTACCAATCCTAGTCTGCTCGCCGCGGCGGCTCTGATGGTCGACTATGTCTTGAACGTTGCCGTCGGCATCGCGGCGGGAGTTGGCGCGCTGGTTTCGGCGGCGCCGACCTTGCACGCCTACATTCTCCCACTGTGTCTCGGTATTCTCGCGCTCGTGACGATTGTGAACCTCCGCGGCACGCTCGATGCTGGCCGGATGTTTGCTTTGCCTACTTATCTGTTCGTGGCCAGCTTCGGCATCATTCTCGCTGTCGGAGCTTATAAAGTCATGATCTCCAGCGGATCGCCCCAGCCGGCTGTCCCGCCGCCCCCAATGGGACACGCAATCGAAACCGCGAGTCTCTGGCTACTGCTGCGCGCCTTCGCAAGCGGCTGCACGGCGATGACGGGAGTGGAGGCTGTGTCCAACGGCATGACCGCCTTTCGTGAGCCGACGATTAAGTACGGTCACCGTACGTTGACGGCGATCGTCGTCATCCTCGGCACGCTGCTGATCGGCATCGCCTTTCTCACTCGCGCCTATGGCATCGGCGCTATGGATCAGGAGCAGGAGGGCTACCGCAGTGTTCTGTCCCAGCTTGCGGCCGCCATTGTGGGAAACGGCGCTCTCTATTATGTCGCGATCGGTTCACTGCTGTGCGTGCTGGCTCTTTCGGCCAATACGAGCTTCGTGGATTTCCCTCGCCTTTGCCGCGTAGTCGCTCAAGACGGCTTCCTGCCCAAATCCTTCGCAGTTGCGGGCCGACGATTGGTCTTCGACGTCGGCATCCTATATCTGGCGTTCACATCGGGATTTCTCCTGACGGTCTTTGGCGGCATAACCGACAGGCTCATCCCACTGTTTGCGATCGGTGCATTTCTCACCTTCACCATCTCGCAAACTGGCATGGTATGGCATTGGCGCCGAGCCATTGCCGAGGAGGAAGCACCCAAGAAGGAACTGAAAGCCCATCTCGTGATCAATGCGATCGGCGCGATCACGACAGGTACTGCTCTCATCGTGATCATCGCGGCCAAGTTCATAGAGGGAGCTTGGATCACCATTTTGGTGCTTCCGCTCGTCATCGTTCTGCTCAAAACGATACGCGCCTACTATGACGAGCTTGCCACCCAGCTCCGCGATCCCGCCCCTTTGGATCTCAGCGGATTGGCTCCGCCTATTGTCGTTGTCGCGTTCGAGAGTTGGAACAGGCTGAGCGACAACGCTTTGAAATTTGCGTTGAGCATCTCGCCGGAAGTCGTCGCCGTTCATCTCCTACAGCTATCGGGTCCAGATGTCGCGGATGAACAGCGAATTCTTCGCGACCAATGGCGAAGAGATGTCGAGGTGCCGGCAGAGCAAGCGGGACTCCTGCCTCCACGCCTAGTCGTTCTCCAGGCGCAATACCGCGCGATTCAGCAGCCGATGTTGAGGGTGATCGATGAGATCAGAGACAAATTTCCCGGTAGGCGACTCGCGGTTCTGATCCCAGAAGTGGTTAAACGACGTTGGTACCAACACCTGCTGCATACGCATCGCGCCCTCCGGCTGCGCTCTCGACTAATCGGACTCGGACAGCCTGATGTGACCGTGATCAACCTTCCGTGGCGGTTGGACCTGGACAATGAGCCCGGCAAGGAGCGAAGCGCCGCCAGAGGTGATCGGTCCGCTTGAGCATGCGGCAAGTAAGATGCTTTTCGTTCGCACTCTTACGGCAGATGCGATGCTCGTTCCGATCGATCATAATGGGCTGGCGACGAAGCTGAGCGAGGCGGGTGGTTGCTTTGTGTTGGCTGTCGTTGGCGTCGCATTGTTCTATAACGGCAAGGATAGCGCCACGTCATCCGACCCGAACAGGGGTACCGCACGAGGACACTGACGCATTGCTCAGGATCGGAGTCATCTCGGATACCCACGCCCTGCTGCGTCCCGAGGTTGAGCCACGGCTCGCCGGGGTCGCGCATATCATCCATGCCGGCGATATCGGTCGCCCAGACGTGATCGCCCGGCTCCGCCGGATTGCGCCTGTGATTGCGATCAGAGGGAACGTCGATACCGGCGACTGGGCGGAGCGCTATCCTGACACCCAGACGATAAGGCTCGGCGGGCGGTCCATCTACATCCTGCACAACCTCAAGGAATTACGGCTCGATCCTGGTTTGTGCGGTATTGACGTGGTCGTTTGCGGCCACTCGCATCGACCGCAGATCGAGACCATTGACGGAGTGCTTTATCTCAATCCCGGAAGCGCTGGGCCCCGGCGCTTTAAGTTGCCTGTGACCCTGGCCATTCTTGAGCTGACCGCAAGTGGCCTTCGGCCTGTAATTCACCGTCTCGCTTGTGCGGACTAATCGCCAGCAAAGCGCCTCTGCCAAACGTCACTGTCGTCTTCCCCAACGAGGTCCTCTCCTCCAATCAAGCTCGTAGGTTCAAATTTGTGAGGACCATCCGGAGTTCCTAGGAAAGAGGACCGTGCGCTCTTGGGACAACGCTGCTGTCACTTGCGGCGGCTCAACGGAGCATCAGGCCGATCTGACGTAGCAACGGAGAGCCTGCGAGGCGCTGGACGAACTTGCGCGCAGGCACCCTCAACGTGATCCTCTCCCACGATCGTACCCATAGGAACGAAAGGGCCGGCAACGAGTAAGGTCGTTCTCTCGGTATTCTTATTGCCAAGAGTCTATCCGACCAGACAGTCTCGGCCACCTTGGCGGGACTGTCTGGGGTAAGCGAGCTGGTCAATGATTTTTCCTCGTACCGCAGCATCTGCCTGTCCTTTCGCTTGCGACGAGATGAAGCTGCGAATCGAGGAACCAACGCGGTGAATGCAGGTTCGGCTTCCAGATGAATTGAGGTGTACAAACATGACTCAAACTGACGCGCGTTCGCTTCAACAGATCAGGCAGGAGACCGAGCAGACTCGGGCCAGCCTTACGCAGACGGTCGAACAGCTTCGCCATAGCGTCACGGACACGGCTCAGGACATACGGGGGCGCATCAGTCCGGCCGCTATCAAAGCCGAGGTTTCAGGCTTCGTCCGCTCCCGCGGTGAGCAACTGCTCGGCGATGTCACCACCACGGCACGGGAGAACCCGATGCAGGCAGTCGCCGTAGGCGCCAGTCTTGCCTATCCGTTGTTTCGCCTTGCTCGAACGGTGCCGTTCCCGGTGTGGATGATCGGCGCCGGCCTCTACCTGGCGAGTTCCAACAGCGGCAAGGCAGCGACGCAGAAGGCTTCGGCCATCGCCGCTGATTTGTCTGACGACGTTGTCCGTCGCGCACGCGGCTTCAGCGACCAAATCGCCGATGCCACTAATAGCGCTAAAGAAGCCGTCATGGGCGGTCTTGATCGGGTGACCTCCGCCGGAGCCGAGCACGAACGCGAGGCGGGCAGCTCCGCTCAGACCGCGCTGATGTCGGGCTCTGAGCGGCTACGCGGGGCAGCAGAATCGACCAGCGCCTCGGTCAGGAGCAGCGGAGCCGAACTGAGAGATCACATGGCCGGAAAGATCGGCGCTGCTGCTGGTTCCGTGAGGGACATTGCAGACGGCGCGACCTCGACAGGTCAGAGGCTTGCAGGGGCGGCCAAGGATTCGGCAAGCGAGACGTTGAGATCGGGACGGGAGACCGCCTCCGATTTGGGAGATCGTGCAACGAAAACGTTCCGCGAGACGATTGAGCAGAATCCGCTTCTGGTCGCTGGCATCGGGCTGCTCATCGGCGGCGTGATCGCTAGCGCGCTTCCGCGAACCGAGCTGGAGGACGACATGGTCGGTGAGACCAGCAGCTCGGTCAAGCGTCGCGTACAAACCGCTGCGTCCCACGGTTTCGAAGCCGCAAAAGACGCTGCCGGAGAAGCCGCCCGGCGCGCGGCGGACCAGGCCGAAGCGGAGGGGCTCAGCGCGGATGGCGTGCGTGAGGGAGCGAATGACTTGGGGCAACGCGTCCGCCGAGTGGCAGAGGCTGCAGTGACCACAGCCTTCGAACCACCAGAGGACAGCCAATCATCAGGTTTCCACGGAGAAGATAGTCATGGCTGACCAGGTTTTTACCGAAAAGAGTTCCGATCCTGCGGAACAGGATTTCCAGGAAGCAGGTCGCGCCGCAAAGAGCGCGGGCGAGCAAGCTGCCTCTGCGGGGCGCGACCTCAAGGATCGGGCAGCGGAGATGGCAAGTTCCTCGGCGGATGCCATCAAGGACCAGGCCTCGGAGTTCGTCGAGGCCGCCAAGGATTTGGGATCGCAGGCTGCCGATCGGGTCAAGGAAACGGTTGACGATCGGAAAGATGCCGGCGCTCAATACGTCAGCAACATTGCCGAAGCGATGCGAAGGGCAGCCAGCGAATTTGACGGCGACCTGCCAGTTGCCGGCACCTACATGCGCAAGGCGGCGTCGCAGGTCGAAACCGTGTCGGCCTCGCTGAAGAACGGCGATTTCGATGATCTCCTGCGCAACGCGAGGACTTTTGCACGCCGGCAGCCGACGGCATTCCTCGGAATAGCCGCGCTTGCGGGATTCGGCATGGTGCGGTTTCTGAAAAGCTCAGCCGAACATTCAGGGGACACCGGCCCGCGCGTAACGTCCGGGGTTGGTCAACGGGATGGAATAAGCCGTCAGTCCGAAACTCGAGGGTACCGCGATGGCATCTCAAGCTAGCCGTTCGATTCCAGATCTTGTCGGTGATGCCGTCAGCCAGCTTGCAAAGTTGATCGGCAATGAGTTCGAGCTTGCCCGGGCTGAATTCTCGGAAAAAATTAGCCAGGCGGGTCGGGCAGGAGCGATGATCGGCGCCGGGGCGGTCATTTTCATTCCAGCCCTGGTGTTGCTGCTGATGTCAGCAGCTGCTGGCCTGATGCATGCCGGGCTTTCCGACCCGATTGCCTATCTCCTCGTCGGGGGTGTCTCAGCTTCAGTCTCGGCGGGGCTAGTCTGGATTGGGCTGAGCAGGCTCTCGGGTGATGCCCTCAAGCCCACGGTCACGATAGAGCAGGTTCAACGTGACAAGGCGGCAGCGAAGGAGATGATGCGATGAGGGACGTTTCAGAGACACGATCGGATTTTCTGCGCGGCCTCGGCGACGCGGCGAGCCGGAACCCGCTCTCGGCTGCGCTGATCGGCATGGGGGTGGTATGGCTATTCAGCCGCGGTGAACTGGGTCGTACGACGGACGCAGTGCGTTCGGGTTTTGATCGTGCCACGGATACTGCACAAGGTGTCCTGGAAGGCGCCGGGTCGACCGTTAGGTCCAGCGTCGGCTCGGCCGCCGAAACGCTTCAGGACAGTGCTGCCGGAGTGATCGATCGCACCGCGCACCTGGGCCGCCGGCAGGCCGACACGCTTTCCGGATATCCGAAGACGGTTCCTGATGGGGCGGCTGGGACAATCGAAAGCCTGGGGTCCGCCCTGGCTGATCTGTTTCGAAGACAACCACTTGCGCTTGGTGCTGTCGGTATTGCCGCGGGCGCGTGCATCGCTTCAGCGTTCCCGACAACGAAGGCCGAAGCGGAGTACCTCGGCGAAGCGAGCGAGGCGGTGAAGGAAAAAGCTCACGAGTTCACGGCCGAGCAGGTAGCTCGAGCGGGTGAAGCAGCCGGAAAGGCAGTTCACGCTGCGGCTGACGAGGCGCGCAAACAGGGTCTTACGATCGAGGGAGCCAAGTCGGCTGCAAACGAGATGGCCGCGAAGTTCGAGCGCGTGGTCGACGCAGCGGAGCAGGGGGCTTCCGCGAAGGCTGACGCGATGCGCTAGGATCGAGGAGACGCGAGCGGCCGAGAGCGGGTGGTCGCTGACCCATTATCTACAGAACTCGCCCGTACATGGGGCGCCGAGACCGTAACCGACTAGGAGATTGCCAGCGATAGGTCGTAGGTTCCTAGCAACGAGGCGTCCGTTGCTACGCGGATGTCAGCTCGTCTTTTGTTCTCCTACCGTGTCCGCCATGCGTGCGCCTCGCGCGCCGAGCGGCTTGCCTGAACCATCGGTGCTGTCTCGTGCCGTCTGATGTTCGACTTCAGCGTTGAGTTCTGCGCTCACCAGTATGACGATGGTCGACATCCACATCCACATCATCAAGCCAATCGCTGCCCCCAGCGAGCCGTAGGTCGCGTCGTAGTTGGCGTAATTTGCAAGATAGAAGGAGAAGGCCGCAGATCCGGCCAGCCAGCTCAACGTCGCGAAGACGCTTCCGACCGTCAGCCACCGCCATTGTGGGGAACGTCGGCTTGGCCCATATCGATATAGTACAGCCAGTCCGAACAGCATGGCCAGGACGAGGACAGGCCAGCGGCCAATGCGTAGTAGGTTATCGGCAACCGAGCTCGCCCCGAATGTCCCAAGGATGACGGGCAGAGCTACCACCCCGCTGATGGCAACAAGTGCGGCGATGATGCCTCCGAAGGTGAACGCCAACGAGACGGCGTTCAGCTTGAAGAAGCCGCGCTTCTCGTCCTCCTCATACACGACGTTGAGCGCATCGATGACTGCCTTCATCCCCCCGTTTGCACTCCACACCGCGAGAAGGAAGCTGAACGCAAAGGCAAACCCAAGCTTGGTATTCCCCTTCGCAACTACGCGATCGACCTGATCTCGCACGATGTCCAAGGCGCCCTGCGGTAGGAGGCCGGCCAACGCGGCCAGATGGTCATTGATGGCCGTTGGCGAAGAAAACAGCGCATAGCAGGATACGATTGCTGTGATCGCGGGGAAGAGCGCAAGCAGTCCGTAGAACACGACACCCGCCGCGACGGCCAGAACCCTGTCCTTGTTGATCTGTTCGTAGGTCCTGAGCAGGATGTCCTTCCATCCCGCCCATGGAATTTGCCAGGGAGACGTCGCGCCGCGGCCACGATGATCCTGTTCCGCCGGCTCTCCGAGCCGATCGCGGGCTTCACGTGCTTGACCTGCCTTGTCTCTCGGCGGATCTGGAAAGCGAATACTGGACATGGCGCATCGAAACGTTTCCGATTCAATCCTGGCGGACGGACATCGTTCCTGAACGCCTATTCTGGTGGAAGGAAGATTCGCCACAGGATGGCGCCAGGAGAGCATCCCCGTCTGTTGCCATCGATCCGCTGCGTTGCACCTCGCGCTCACCTGTTCAAGCCGCCGTCGGCGTCACTGCTGGCTGGCGATGGTCAATCGAGCGCGCGCTGCATGTGGGGGGTTCCGCGAGGCGTGCGCTGGCACCAGCACTGGCATCGCGGTCGCAACACGCAACGCGAAATAGGCGATGGTTGCCTGCAGGCCTTCTTTCAGCGCGATACGCGGACGCCAGCCTAGCGACCGCTCGGCAGTGTCGATCACCGGCTTGCGCCGTTTTGGGTCATCCTTCGGCAGCGGCTCAAAACGCAGCGGCGAGGCCGAATTGGTATAGGCGAGAACTTCACGCGCCACGGACTCGATGGTGATTTCCTGCGGGTTGCCGAGGTTGCAAGGCCCGCTGATGGAGGACGGGCTCTCCATCAGCAATTCGAGCCCGCGAATGAGATCGTCGACAAAGCAGAAGCTTCGTGTCTGCGTTCCCTTTCCATAGATCGTGATCGGTTCGCCGCGCAGCGCCTGCACGATGAAATTCGACACCACGCGCCCGTCGTTCTCCAGCATACGCGGCCCATAGGTGTTGAAGATGCGCGCGACTTTCACCTCGAGGCCATGGGTTCGGTGATAGTCGAACATCAATGTCTCCGCAGCACGCTTTCCCTCATCATAGCAGGCACGCGGACCGATCGTGTTGACATGGCCGACATAGGATTCGGGTTGCGGGTGCACCTCGGGATCGCCATAGACCTCGCTGGTCGAGGCCTGCAGGACGCGGGCCGATTTCTTCCGCGCGAGTTCCAGCAAGTTCATGGTGCCGACGACGCAGGTCTTCATCGTACCGATCGGATCCGCCTGATAGTGACGCGGTGAAGCCGGACAGGCAAGGCTATAGATCTGATCGATGTCGTCATTGATACTAAGCGGATCGCGCACGTCACATTCGACGAACCGAAAGTTCGGATGATTGAGCAATGGGCGGATATTGTCGACCGTGCCGGTGAACAGATTGTCGACGCAGATCACAGTCGCGCCCCGCTGCAGCAGCGAATCGCAGAGATGCGAACCGATGAAGCCGGCGCCCCCGGCGATCAGCACGGTTTTGGTGCGGCGGGAAGGCCGAAGGCGGACCTGAAACGTCATGGCATCTCCTCTCTCATATCTCGGTGACCTGCATCTGCGGGCTGATCGACGGCCGGGTGGATTTGCGGCAGCGCCGCGCAGTTGCCTCGAGATAATGGGCTTCCAACTGCCGGGCGCGATGTTCGGGCGTGTGATCGGCCAGGATGCGCCTGCGCGCGTTTTCGGCGATCGTCCGCCGGCGTTCCTCAGGCATCTCGCGAAGGATCTGGACCACCTCGCGCGTTTCGGAGACCAGGAGGATCTCCATCGATGGCATGAAAATCGTTTCGATCCCGGGCCATCGATCGGAGATAACCGGCGTTCCGCAGGCGGCGGCTTCGAACAGCCGCACGCTCGGTGAAAAACCGAGCGTGCGCATGTCGGCGCGGGTGGCGTTCAAGGCGAAGCGCTGCTCCGAATAGAATTGTGCGTGCAGGGTCGGCGCGAGATGCTCGATCCGTTCGACATTTTCGCGCCAGGCGAGATGCTCTGGATATTGCGATCCCGCGACTGCGAATCGTTGATCCGGCAGTATTCCGGCAGGCGCAAGCAGCAGTCGCTCCAGCAGCGGCTGCCGGTCTTCGCTATAGGTGCCAAGGTAACCCAGCGACCACTTGATTTGCGCCTCCCGCGGGCGGTAGAGGCTCGTATCGGCGCTGCAATAGAGGACGCGGGCGAGCGGACTGCCAAAGTCATCCTCGATCATTTTCGGCACCGGTCCACCGCTAAAGGACAAATAGAGATCAAAGCGCGGGATCATGGCGCCGGAGATGTAGCCTAGTCCTCGATCGAGTCCAGCGAGCGTGACCGGCGTATCGATGTCGTAAAAGGCCGTTATTCCCCGCGCATGCGTCGTCACCCATTCGGAGATCGCGATTCCGTCCGGCACGTAGGAGCCGATGATCACCAGATTGGCATCGCGGATCAGCTTGCCGAACCGTCGGGCAAGCTCCGGCAGCGACTGGTAGAGCTTGACGGTCCATGTCGACGGCTTTGCAAGGTCTCGATGATCGCGGTACCATGGAGCGTCCCGCTCGAGGAACGTGACGCGGTGGCCGCGCTTCGCGATGGCGTCGATTAAGGCACGGTAGGTGGTGGCATGACCGTTGCCCCAGGAAGACGTGACCGAGAGCCCGATGACCACAATGTTGAGATTCATTCTGCTGCCTCGATTCTCTTGTCCATTCCCGCGAAAAGGTCATCGAATTGGCGCGCTCGGTGGCGGTAGGTGTGAAGGCTGAGAATGCGTGCCCTTGCGCGCTCCGCGATCGCATGTGCGCGCTCCGGGCTCAGTGAATTCAGGTGCTCTGCCACCTCGGTACCGTTGGCTGCCACCAGCACTTCACGATTCGGTTCGAGGAAATGGTCGATGCCTTCCCAGTCGTCGGTGATCAGGCACGCGCCAGCGCCGATCGCTTCGAACACACGGGTCGGCGGCGAGAACCCGTAACGGGCCATGCTGTTGCGGTTGACGTTCAGCGTCGCAAGAGCAGAGCCGAAGAACGCGTTGTGATCGCTGGTGCCGACGTGCCCGACCTTGCGAACATTGGACGGTGCCTCCTTGCTCTCCCAGCCGGATCCCCCCAGAGTAAAGGTCTTGCCGGGCGTCCGGGTCGCGACATCGAGGAAAAATTGATCGATGCGCTGCTCGCGGTCGGGCAGGCGGTTGGCAAGCAGACCGAGATCGCATTCGAATTTGGTGTCGGCCGGCGCCGGAAAATGCGTCGCCGGATCCAGCGCATTGTAGATAGGAACGCAGTCCCGGGCGCCCATCGCGCGATAAGCTGCCGCGACGCAATCCCCGCCGCCGTAGGTGAGTACGATGTCATAACGCGGGATCGCTTTGCGCAGATGATGGCGTGGATGGCTCGACATCGCATCCAGCGTGGCTGGCGCGTCGACATCCCAGTAGATGCGGATCGCGCTTGATGGAATTTCAACAATCGCCTTTTCCAATTCGACGTCAAACACGCCGACGCCACTCGCCTTGATCAGCAGGTCCGCGGAACGAGCGGCGACCTCCAGGGAGCGCTGCCATCCCTCCAGCGTCGCCGGATAGACGACTACCTTGGCCCACGATGGATCGTTGATATCGCGATGAGCCTGTCGCTCGAATGCATCGGGCTCGAAGAAGGTGATGTCATGCCCGAGCGCTGCGATTTCCTTCAGCATGCCGCGGTAGTAGGTCGCGGCGCCGTTCCAGTAGGACGAGACGAGGCTCGAACCGAAGAAGCAGATCTTCATGCGATGGCTCCCTCGTGTTCGGCGGGCTGCGATGACGGACGCGCGCCTTGAATCTCATCGACGATGTTGAGAAGCTGCATAGCGCGATGGCCGCAGGTGTGACGGCTTTGGATCACTCGGAGACCGATTTCGGCGGTTTCAGCCGCGAACGCCTGGTCGTTCAGAAGCGTCGCCAGCACGCGGGTCATCTGCGCTCCGTTCTTGGCTCGCAGATAGGCGTTCTGCGGGAACATATTCTCAATGTCGTCCCAAGGGGCCGAGACGATGGGAATGCCGCAGGCCATGGCTTCGAACATTCGGATCGTTGGAATGCCTGGCAGCGATCGTGCATAGGGGCCACGCGGCACATGCACAGTGGAACGCGCGGTAGCAAAGGCCGCAGCCGCGCGATGCGCCGGAAGCCAGCCGCGGTATTCGATGCCGGCTTGCTCAATCGCGCGGTGCGCGGCTTCCGAATAGCGGACGCCGTAGATGCGTGTCTGGGCGCTCAACTCCAATACTGGCCGAACCAGAAACTCGTTGAGTTCGGCAGCGCGCTCGCCATCGCCCCAATTGCCGATCCAGACCACGTCATGGGTTCGCGTGATATGCGGCAGCGGGCGATAGAGCTTTGTATCAGCCGCTTCGTGCCAGGTGAATGCACGCTCGGCCCATCCGAGCCGCAGATAGATCTGACGAAGCGCTTCGCCGAAGGCGAGTACGCCGTCGAATCCATTGAGGTCGAACCGCGCAAGCTCGTCGGGGGCGGTGACGGCGCGATGATGGGTGTCATGGAACAGAAGCGCGTAGGGTGCGCCGAGCGCCCGGCGGCGGCCGATCGCTTCGATCAGCTCCGGCGGATTCCATTCATGGACGATCACAAGCCCAGCGCCATCCAGCGCCTCGTCGAGGTCGAGTGAGGCGTCATATTGGCGGATATCGATGCTGGGAAAAAGATCCGCTACCTCGCGAAGGGTATTCGAACCACTGTCACGGATCGCATTCGTCCGGCTCCAGCCGTCAGCAGGTTCATAGACCACGACCTCGTGACCGAGCGCGCCGAGCTCGCGGGCGATGCCGCGGAGGAAATGGGCATTGCCATTGTTCCAGCAGGATGTGAACGCATGACAGAAGAGGATGCATTTCATGCGTGCATCTCCAGCTGATGCCTTGAAACGGGCCGCCGCGCGTTGGCCACCAGATTCGTGTACAGTTGCAGATAGGCGCTCGCCGTCCTCGCCAGGGGGTAACGCTGCGAGCGCGCCCAGGCGTCGCGTTGCAATTGCGCTCTCTTGTCGTCGTCCGCGCATAACGCATCGAGGGCGCGACGTAGGCCTTTTCTGCTCGTCGGATCAACGAATACGGCAGCGCCGCTCCATAGCTCGCGGAAGGTCGGAATGTCGGATAGGATCAGTGCGCATCCTGCGGAGGCAGCTTCCAGGACCGAAAGGCCGAACGGCTCGTAGAGCGCCGGACTTGCGAAGATCGCCGCACGTTGCATGCGGGCGCGTAACTCGTCGTGGGAAAGATGGCCTAGCCAAGAAACGCTGGCTGAGGCGGCATCATCGGCGGGGCCCGCGATGTATAGCGGCCAACGGACGCCTTTCGCGGCGTCGGTCAGCGTCGCGATGTTCTTGGCGCGATCCCATAGCCGGCCCGCCGCAAGGATGTAGTCTTCCTTCTTGTCTGGTGGAGAAGCAGGTGCGATGCCGTTCCGAATCACCAAGCCGGGCGCGCTGGGGTGGTATAGATCGGAAATGACGTCGTAGAACGCACAGCTCGGGCTGACCCACGCTTGCGCCCGGCTCAGGCCCGCGGCGATAGCGGCCGTGTAACGTCGCCAGGCCGGCCCGTCGAGCCATGCGGTATCGTGGCAGGCGAGACCCCATGACTTCACGCAGGAGTGCGCCACCGCGAGCACCGGCGCATGCCACTCAAACACCGCCTCACGGAAGCTGTTGAGATGAACGACGTCAGGCCGGACCTCTTCCTCCAGCTCGGCAAAGGCGCGCTGGGCGACCGGTCGATCGCTGTCTTCCGGATCCTGCCATTCGAGTGCAAGGTCGGTCTCGATCAGGTGCACGCGATCATCCTTCAGCATTGCGCGCTGGTCCACTCTCGCGCGCGGCCCCATCGTCACAAGATGAACCTCGGCGCCGGAAGCGGCGAGCGCTGTCGCAAGCGCGGAAGCATAGGTCCACACGCCGCCGACGGTATCCGACGTCATCAGAATCCTGAGATTCGCGGATCGGCTCATGATGCAACCTGCAGCTCGAGCGCGGCGAGTGGAACGGGACGTTCCTCCTGGACGTCGCTGAATTGGTCGAACATTGCAAGGTAGTGCTGGTGGGCACGCTCCCAGGCGAAATCATCAGGCTCGCCCCAAAGCTTCCGGTAATCCGGCGAACCGGGATATGGATAGAGCGGCACCGGATCGTTGGCCCACACGCCGGCATCCTGCATCCGGCGGCGCCAGCGCTGGACGACGGGATCCTCATCCTCCGGCATCTCGATCAGGTTGGCTTGCACGAACGGCACATGCCGGCGCGCTTCGACCAGCTGATCGGCAAGCTGGTCGGTGGTCATCTTGCAGTTCTTTGCCAGCGCTGCCCGTCCTTCCGGCGTCAGGCTCTCGACGCCCGCTTCGATCGACACGCAGCCGGCACGGCCGAGCAGCTCCAGCATTTCGGGACGCCACAGATCGATCCGTGTCTGCACGCCGAATTTGAGCCCGCGGCTAGTCAGGCCCTGCAGTAATTCGGCATTCGGCAGGAAGATCTCGTCGATGAAATAGAGATACTCGATGCCCTGGCTTCGCAAGCGGTCGATCTCTTCCAGAACGACGGCGGCAGGGCGCTTGCGATAGGCGTTGCGGAAATTTTCCTTGGCGCAGAACGTGCAGTTATACGGACAGCCGCGCGATGCCTCTACCTCGGCGCCGGGGCCGGTCGGCTCCGCCTCGAAGCGATGATGGTGATGATGATGCCGTCGGATCATTTCGGTCGGCCAGCGCAGCGACGGCTGGTCCTTGAAGTTGACCGCCTGAGGTCCGCCGTTGATGCGAATTGAAGTGCCGTCAGTGAAGCACAGCCCAGCGAAATCGCGCTCACCATTGGCGAGCCGCAGAAGCGAGTGCTCGCACTCGCCCATCACGACGACGTCGACGCCAAGCTTCTTCAGCGCCGCCCTCGGCGTGGTCGAGCCGTGCGGCCCGACGGCGACCAACTTCGGTGCAAGTCCCCGCAGTGAAAGTGTAAGCTCCTGTGGAACGCGCAGTTCGGGCGGCGCGCAGCGCCAGAACAGATACGTTGGCGCCGTGGTGACCACGACTATATCCGGCTTGAACGCGTGGAGTTCGGCCTCGATTCCCGTGAGCGAAAGGCCGAACATGTGCGCATCGAGCAATAGCGTCGGATGCCCGGCTTCGCGCAGATAGTGCTCGGAGATCCCGAGTTCCAGGGGCAGGTGCGGAGAGCGGCAACCGAAATAGATGCTGCCGTCGAAATTCCAGTTTGGATTGATCAGGGCGACACGCCTCATGCTGAAGCCTCCCTGTTCGGCATCGATTGTCCAAAACGGCCGTCAAGCCATGCGTGCAGGGTGTACAGCCCTTGCTGTAGGGAGATCTTCGGCATCCAGCCAAGCGCGGTGGAGAGCGCTCGCGTATCGGTGACGTACCAGGGCTGGTCGCCAGGTCGCCAATCCGCAAATGTGTATTTCGTCTTGCGACCGGTCAGTTGCGTGATGCGATCGATCAGCTCAAGCAGGCTCACCGAGTTGCGCGGTCCTCCCCCCAGATTAAACACGCGGCCGCGCACCAGTGCGATCCGGTCCAGCGCCGTCAGCCACGCATCGGCGGCATCCGAGACGTGCAGCGCGTCGCGGACCTGAAGGCCATCGCCATAGATTGTCAGCGGGGTGCCGCGGATGGCGCTCAGGAGGAAATGCGCGATCCAGCCCTGGTCCTCGGTCCCGAACTGTCGCGGTCCGTAGATGCAGCTCATGCGTATGACGACAGCCTGCAGGCCGAACACGCGGGCATAGTCGCGGACATATTGATCGGCCGTTCCCTTGGAGCAACCATAGGGGCTATAAAAGTCGAGCGGAGCGTTTTCGGATATTCCGTCCGAGAGCGTTTTGCTGACGGGCGCATAGCGGGCGCCGGTTCGCATGATCTGTGTGTCGTCGATCAGCCGGCCATACACCTTGTTCGTCGACGCAAAGAGCATCGGCGCGGATTTGTTGTGAAGGCGGACGGCCTCGAGCACATTGATGGTGCCGCGGGCGTTGATCTCGAAATCTCCGACCGGATCCGCCACGCTGTCGGTGACGGCGACCTGGGCCGCAAGGTGAAGCACGGCACGAGCTTCCCTAACGGCATCGATGACAGGAATAGGATCGCGGACATCGGCGACGACGATGTTGACCCGGTCGCCGTGTCTGGACTTGAGCCACTGCGCATTCTCGCGGACGCCGGCGCGGGCGAGATTGTCCAGGATGAGGACACTATTACCGCGGTCGGCGAGCCGGTCGACGAGATTGCAGCCGATAAAGCCGCACCCGCCGGTGATCAGCACAGGCCTGTTGTCTCTGTTCGTCATGCGACCAATCCTCGTCGCGACAGTTCCGCCGCGGCTTGCTCGGCTTGGTCATCGGCGATCTGGTCCGCCAGATAATCAGCCAACTCCGCAAGGCCGTCTTCAAATCTGACGCTTGGCTCAAAGCCGAGCAGAGCGCGGCTCTTGGCTATATCTGCAAAGCAGTGCCGGATATCGCCGGCGCGATATTTGCCGGTGATCTCTGGCACAATGTCCGAGCGTTCCATGACCCGGGCGAGATCGCGCGCGACCGAGACGATCGTGCGGCTTTGGCCCGAGCCGACGTTGAACACGTCATTCATCCGATCGGTCTCGATCGCGACCCGGCAGGCGCGGGCGACATCCTTCACATGAACAAAATCGCGCCGTTGCAAACCATCCTCGAACACCAGCGGACGGCGGCCATTGAGCAGGCGTGCGGCAAAGATCGCCAGCACGCCTGTATAGGGATTCGACAACGCCTGGCGCGGGCCGAACACATTGAAGAAGCGCAGAGCGATGGTCGGGATGCCATAGGCATTGCCTGTAATAAGGCACATGCGTTCCTGCGCATATTTGTTCAGCGCATAGATCGAGCTCAAGGAGGGCGGCTTGGTTTCGGGCGTCGGCACGGGATCGAGGATGTGGCCTGCGGCGTCCCGTAATTCCCACTCGCCGTTTCGGAGCTGGTCAATCGGCCGTTCATCCGGCGCCAGCTCGGCATGATGATCTACGGCGCGGTAAAGGCCTTCGCCATAGATGCTCATGGAGGAGGCGACGACGAGACGTTCGACCGGACGTCTCGTCAAGGCTTGCAGCAAGGTCGCGGTGCCGAGTTCGTTGGTCCGCACATAGGAGTCGATGTCATACATGCTCTGGCCAACACCGACTGCCGAGGCCAGGTGCAGGACTATATCGGCGCCGCGCAAGGCACGTTCGACGGCAAGCGCGTCGGTGATGTCTCCGACGACAAGTTCAGCCTCCCGATCGAGATAGGAGGGACGCTCGCGTTGCGCACCATGAATCTGGGGCGAGAGGTTGTCGAACAGCCTGACTTCGTAACCAGCGACAAGCAGCGCGTCCGCCGCGTGGGAGCCGATGAAGCCAGCGCCACCGGTAATCAATACTCGTGTCATTCGCCTTCGCTTCCTTGCCAAATGTCAGACTGGGTCTTGCGACCAGCCAGGGATGAAAGTGGGTGCGCGCTCCGATGGCCGATCGACCGACGCGCCAGTCACATTTGGAGTCAGAAGCGGTGCAACGAATGTTCGTTCCTCAAAAATGTACAAACAATGTTTTCTCTAACTTCGATCAATAACATGAGTGAAAATCGTGGGCGGATTGCTCAAAACGGAAGGCCATGCCGAAGCGGAGCTAGCCCGAGATGCGCCGCGACCGTTGCGCCGATATCGGAAAAGGCGACGCGCTTGCCGATCGGTGATCTTTGGGTGCTGCTGCGGAGCAGGATAGGCACCTGCTCGCGCGTGTGATCGGTGCCGCTCCAGGTTGGATCGCAGCCATGGTCCGCGGTGATCACGAGCAGGTCGTCGCTCTTCAGCCGCGCCATCAGCTCGGGCAGCCGGGCATCGAATGCCTCGAGCGCCGCCGCGTAGCCGGCGACATCGCGTCGGTGCCCGTAGACGGTGTCGAAATCGACAAAATTGGCAAACAGAAGCCCGCCGTCCGCAAGGCTGTTCAAGCTGTCCAACGTGCAAGAGAACAGCGCGTCGTTGTTGTCGCCGCGTTTATTCCGGCCGGTGCCGCGGTGGGCAAAGATGTCGTCGATCTTGCCGATCGAGACGATATCACGGCCATCTGCTACACAGGCGTCGAGAAGGGTCGGTTCGGGTGGGGGAACCGAGAAATCCCGCCGATGCGGCGTTCGCCTGAAGTCGCCTTTCGACGTGCCGACAAAGGGGCGCGCGATCACGCGGCCGATGTTCAGAGGATCGAGCAGCCGACGCGCAATCGCGCACACCTCGTAGAGCCGCTGGAGTCCAAAGCATCCTTCATGGGCTGCGATCTGGAAGACGCTGTCGCCGGAAGTGTAGCAGATCGCTTCGCCGGTCTGCATGTGCTGCACGCCGAGCGCATCGATGATCTCGGTCCCGGAGGCGTGTCGGTTTCCAATGATGCCGGGCAGGGCCGCTTCCTCGCACAGACGTTCGACGAGATCTGAAGGAAAGCAGGGGATGGTCCTTAGGAAATATCCCCAGTCGAACGGCACCGGTACGCCGGCGATCTCCCAGTGGCCGGAGGGCGTGTCCTTGCCCTTGGACAGTTCGCTGGCGCAGCCAAACTGCCGAGGCGAGGCGTCGATGCCATCGAGCCCAGGCGGCACACGGCCGGTCGCAAGGCGGCAGGCCTCCCCGAGCCCGAGGTCGACGAGGTTGGGTATGCGAAGGGGGCCTTCGCGTCGGTCGTTATCGGCGTGACCAAGTGCACAGGCGTGTGCGATATGGCCGACCGTATCGGCTCCTTCGTCTCCGTAAAGGCTCGCATCCGGAGCGGCACCGATCCCGACGGAGTCCATCACGAGGATCAGGGCACGCATGTCTGCTCTCTTGCTTCGATGAGTGCGGGAGAAGCCATGAGCCCTGTCTTGAGCCCCGTCTTGGCCGCATAGCGCTCGACCATTCCAGCGCAGAAGTCGGCAAATTCGTTTGGGTCAAGTGGCGGGCTGGTATGGTGCGGGGCGATGCCGCGGTGTTCCGGCGTGAAGCAGAAGGTAAGGGTGACGTCAAACTCTGCTAGCGCGTCCATCTGGCGATCGAACCAGTCAGTCGCGTTGGGCCGAAAGCTGTCAGCCCAGGACAGGCCGGTCCGCAGATGCCTGATGCCGAGCCGGCGCATCCAGCGCACCGCGTCATGGAGGCGATGATCGTCGAAGTGAAACCATTGGCATAGTCCCATCGCATGCGAATAGTCGGCGAATAGCTCCAGTCCTGCCTTCGGCGTGCCGTCCTCGCGCAGCAGCCCCATGTGGAAATGCCGGTAATAAGAAGAGCCTTCGGCTTCCTTGTGCCGCGTGGTCGCCTCCCAGGTGGAGGGCAGATCGTAGAGGCTGTACCAGTGGATTCGCGGCGCGCGGCCGATCAGTAGTTCCGCGGTGCGCTTGAGCCCCCAGGCTTGCACCTCCTCGGCTCCAAACGAGGAGACGCCGACTTCCGTCACCCACACTGGCAGCGAGACGATTGCCTTGATTTCCGCAAGCTTATTCGGCCATTCGTCGATCTGCCACAGGTTCCAGTCAAGCGGAAAGCCGTGTACGGCGACCGCCTCGAAATGCTCAAGTACGCCGCGCGTCTGCATGTTGCGCATAAAGGAGGGGTCTATCGGCGAAATGCCGCCGAGCACCCGCGGCAGTACCGGATGAACGGCGCGGATCGCCTTACCCGCAGCGACAGCGAGCTCGGCGAACTTCACCCAGTCTGGATCGATCAGGATATCCCAATGCGACTTGTTATTCGGCTCGTTCCAGATCTTCGCCGCTTCAATCATCGGATTGCGCCCTGCGATGGATAGACTGGACCCTCGTCCTGGGGCCGTGTCGCCCTCCGGCAGAAATAGACCTCATCTTCGGGATGGGCTACAATGACGAACCCGGCGCTGCGCAGCATCGCCTCGACGCAAGCGCGGTTCGGCACCCACCAATTGGTTGGATCATCAGCGTAGTTGTTCTCGATGAAGTGCAATTTCGGATACCCCGAACAATCGAACTGGTCCGCTGTCCAGAAATCGTAGTTCTTGTCGACGGGATCGATGCGATTGTCGCCGCGCAGCATCGATTGGAACAGCATAAGATCCTTAGCGACATGCTCGTGGATCAGATCCAGCGCGAGCAGCGGATGGCGAAGGTGATAGAGCACGCCCATGAAAATCACGAGGTCGAATCTCTCCCGGAGCAGGCCGACGTCATAGGCAGATAGTTGGCGAAACTCGATCTTGAGCCCATTCACTTCCGCGGCAAACCGGGCTTGCGCCAGATATTCCTCGTCGGTATCGAGCCCGAGCACGCGATCGGCGCCGCGTCGCTTCATTTCCATGGCATAGAAGCCGGCGTTACAGCCGATATCGAGTACGGTTTTTCCTTCGAGGTTTTCCGGTATGACGCGGGAGAACCGTCGCCATTTCACAGCGGGGTAATCGCCGAGGAAATGCGCCGGCGCCGTGCTGATGCCCCTTAGGTCAAGGTTATGAAACCACGGGCCAAGCGCGTCGACGCGGCGCCGGATTTCCTCTTGAGAGAGCGTGTCGCTGGTCATAAGACCCCTTCACTGTTCGCGTTTACGTATGATCGAACGGCATCGTTCGGTGAACCGGCCGATAGTTTCGATCGGCCGTCGCCCCCGTCGCCGTTTGCCAGCAATGCCATTGCGGCGCGGTAGCCGTTCACAGTGCCGACATCGACGTAGGACTCTCCCGATTTAACGCCGATGCCGTGCCCGCCGGCATCGAGGTAGGCGTTCACCAGTGTCCCAAAATATTCGTCGCGGCAGCTCCGGTGCTTCCAGAGCAGCCGAAGATCGCGAAATCCGGTAGCTGACATCTTGAATGCACCCCAGATCCAGTTCGAAGTCGCGTCGGCTTGCTTGACCTGAATCTGCCGTACGTTGTCGCCGTCGAGCACCACCGCGTCGAAGAATTCGGGACATTCGACGGGGAACAGCAGGAAGGACAGATCGACATCCGGCAGCGTCTTCAGCGCCCCTTTCGGAAACCACACGGTGTCGGGCAGCCCGACCATGACACTGTCATGATGTCCGATGACGGTGCTCGCCCTGAACACCGCGTCGCAAAGTCCCGAAGCTTCCGGCTGCACGACGTAGGCGAGCTGAGCGGTGTCGTAATGGTCGCCGAAATATTCAAGGATGTCGGATTTGCCGGGGGAGATGACGAAGCAGATCTTGTCGGCCCCGCCGAGGATCAGGCGCTCGATGAGATATTCGGAGACGGCGCAGGGGCGGTCGGCGCCGTTGTCGCGCCGGCTCCCGACCGGCAGCAACTCCTTCGAAAACGCCAGTGGCTGAATGCGACTGCCGCGGCCGGCGGCCGGAACGATGCCCCACATCTCAGATCTCCTCGGCTTCCGTTTGGCGTGCGCCTCGGCGCCCCGTTTGCTCCAGTAGCGCAATGAGTTCGCTGGCGCGTTTCCCGGAGCTATGCTGGTCCAACGCCCGCTCGCGTGCGCGCTTGGCGATACGCAGGAGTTCCGCGTCGTCCGCGTCGAGCGCGGCAAGAGTGTCGCGTTCATCATGCGCTATCAGGATTTCCTCGCCTGGAGCGAAGAATGCCTCGAAACCGTCCCAGCTATCGCTGAGCAGAGGTACGCCACACGCCGCCGCTTCGAACAAGCGGCCTGACGGACACCAGCCCATTTCAGCCATTGCGCGGCGCGTGATGTTGAGCGTCAGCCGAGACGAGGCAAAGAACGGCGCGTGCTCGGACGGCGGTAGGTGCCGAACGAAATAGATGTTGGGGGACCACGGAAAACTGTCCGGATATTGCGCGCCGCCAATCAGGAATCGAAGGTCCTGCCTTGCGCGCGCCGGTTCGACGAACAGGGTTTCTAGCGCGAGCTGGCGATCTTCCGAATAGGTCCCGAGATAGGAGAGCGCGGCGCGATAATGCGGTTGCGGCGGCACTGGCCGATGCACGTCGGCGTCGACGTGCCCATAGAGCGGTTGTACATTGCGCGCGCCTAGCTTGTGGCGGAACTCCTCCAATACACGGGGGCCGCCCGTGAAGCTCAGGACAAGGTCAAATCTACCGAGATCACCCCGACCGATATAAGGTACCGCCTCTCCGGCCTGCAGCTTGGAGAGCGTGACGGGCGTATCGAGATCATAGAACACCGAAATGGCGTGGCTCTGATCCAGGATCAGCTCGGTCGCCGAGATGGCATCGGGGCAATAGGAGGTGACGATCGCCGCATCGGCGCAAAGGATATGGTCACGCGCCTTGGCGCGGATATCGTCCCACGCCGAGAACAGCTCCAGGCGCCCGCCCGGCAACTCGAACATGTCTCTTGCGCCGGCATAATAAGGGACATCGCGCTCGAAGAACACGATCGTGTGGCCGGATCGCACAAGATGCTTGCAAAGGCCACGCCACAGCGTGGCATGGCCATTGCCCCAGGACGATGAGATCGTCAGACCGAAAATCACGATCTTCACGCCGGCACCCGTTGATTGATTTGCGCGATGCGGATCCCCGCCTTGTCAACGACCAGAGTGCTGACGCTGGCAGGATCGACCTCGATCGAGAGAAAGTTGTCGAGCGGAGTTCCCGAATAATGCAGCAGTGCGGCGCGGATCGGTTCGGCGTGGCTGACGATGACGACCGTGCCCTCGGTCCGGTCGCGACCGAGCTGTTCCACATGCTCGACGACCCGCTGCTGCAGGATATGCATGCTTTCGCCGTTTGGCGGACAGCTTGCGGCTCGTTCCTCATTCCACCGCGCCCAGGCCGGATCGTTTTTGAGCGCCGCGAATGGCCGACCGGTCCAGTCGCCACAGTCGATCTCGTCGACCGCCGGTACGATCTCGACCGGCAGGCGGAAACGCCAGGCTAGAATGGCCGCTGATTGTCGCGCGCGCGGCTGCGGGCTCGCCTGAACCGCGGAAGGGGCGTGCCGGATCAGCTCGGCGCCGCACGCCATCTGCCGACAGCCGAAGTCATCGAGCTCAACGCCGGCCATCCGGCCACAAAGCATTTGCCCGAGCAGCGCATGATGACCGTGGCGAACAAGGTGAATGGTCTGCACCATTGGCTCACGCCTTGTCATCGATGAAAGTACGCGTCTGGCGGCGTGCTTCCTCGTCGGTGAACTGGCAGGGGGGAGATTTCATGAAATAGCTCGACGGACCGGTCAGTGCTCCCGAGAGGCCGCGGTCCATTGCGAGTTTGACGCAGCGGACGGCGTCGATCACAACTCCAGCGGAGTTGGGCGAGTCCCAGACTTCAAGCTTGACCTCGGCGGTCAACGGAACTCCGCCAAAAGTCGTGCCTTCCAGGCGGATAAAAGCGAGCTTGCGATCCGTGAGCCAGGGAACATGATCGCTTGGCCCCACATGCACATTGTCGGCATCCATTGGCACCTCGAACTGGCTGGTGACCGCCTGTGTCTTCGAGATCTTCTTCGAGGTCAGGCGTTCCCGCTCGAGCATGTTCTTGAAATCAGTATTGCCGCCGACGTTAAGCTGATAGGTGCGATCTAGCCGCACGCCGCGTTCCCGGAACAGGTTGGCCAGCACGCGATGTAGGATCGTGGCGCCGACCTGGCTCTTGATGTCGTCACCAATGATCGGCAGACCCGCTTCCTCGAAGCGGCGCTGCCAGATGCTGTCGGAGGCGATGAAGACGGGAATGCAGTTGACGAAACCGCAGCCGGCATTGATAGCGCGCTCCGCGTACCACTCGCTCGCCGCTTGCGAGCCGACCGGTAGATAGGAGACCAGAACATCCGTGCGCGATCTCGCGAGAACGTCGGCGACATCGGCCACAGGCGTGTCGGCGATCGGAATATCATCTTCCAGGTAGCGGCCGACGCCGTCGAGCACGGGACCGCGCTGCACGATAACGCCGGTTCTTGCAACATCCGAAAAGCGGTGCGTGTTGTTTGGCATTGCCAGGATGGCGTCTGACACATCGCGTCCGACTTTGTTAGCGTTGACATCGAAGGCTGAAGAAATCTCGATATCGCTGACGTGATAGCCGCCGAGATCTGCGTTCATCAGTCCGGGGACCGGCTCGTTCGACTTGGCATGCCGATAGTAGTTCAGACCCTGGACGAAGGAACTTGCGCAATTTCCAACTCCCACGAGACCGACGCGAACGCGCCGCCTGTCTTGAAGACGTGAATGCATGGATCGCGATCCTCCGGGGAGCAAGCCGCTACGTGGTGCGGACGTAAGCAGGTCGGCGAACGTGTGAAAGGTATGTTCGTTCCTGCCGCAAAGCTGTCGGTGCGACACGAGCACGGTTTCGGTCAAACAAAATCGAGAAAGCTTAACCCAGATTAGGATCGCGCAGGAACGAAGCGTATCCTGGATGAAGATGAAGAAGATGATCCTGAGACATCGTCCGCGATGAGCCGCAGTCGCGTACTCGGAAGAACCAATCCGCAATCGGAGAGTTCATGACGAACAGCCTGATGCGGAAGCTGGCCCTGTCCGCCAGGTTCGACAAATGAGGAGCTGCCAATGACTGCAAGCCATACCAGGACGGCGGAAGGAAAAGCGCATACGACCACAGATCACGAGGTGATCCGGGACTGGGCGGAAGAGCGAGGTGGCCATCCGGCGACGGTCAAGGCGACCGAAGAGGACGGGCACGCCGGCATCTTGCGCATCGATTTCGCCCCTAAGGATGAGGGGCTCGACGAGATCAGCTGGGACGAGTTCTTCCGCAAGTTCGACGAGTCCGAACTGGCGTTCCTGTACCAGGACGAGACCAGCGACGGCAAGCCGAGCCGGTTTCATAAATTCGTGCGGCGCTCCTCCGCCGGATGAGTTCTGCATCCGCAGCGTCAATTGATCCGGCCGGTTCATTGCCCGCGGACGTGGCGCAAGGCAGCTGGATCGAGGCGATGCGGGCGGCCGATTTCAAACGTGCCTGGGCGATCAACGATCGCGACCTGGCGCGCTTCTGTCAGATCTGGCCCGAGAAGCATACGGGGCCGCGCCATCTGCAACGGATCTGGCGCGGCGAGCCGCTGTGCGGCAAGCGGGTGCTGGTTCGCTGCTACCACGGTCTCGGCGATACCATCCAGTTCGTTCGCTTCATGCCGGCGCTTCGCGCCGTTGCGCGTGAAGTGACACTCTGGTGCCAGCCCGAGCTGCTGGCACTGTTGGAGCGCATGGACGGCGTCGACCGCGCCATGCCGCTCAATGATGGAGCGCCCGATGCCGAGTTTGACGTCGACATCGAGATCATGGAAGTGCCCCATGCCATCAGGGCTGAATATGGCTCGATCGCGATGCGGAGGCCCTATCTGACGTCGGATGGCCGTGATAGCCGAGCGATATCCCGGACCGGCGACCGACTGGCGGTTGGCTTGGTCTGGGAAGTTGGCGAGTGGGACAAGCGGCGTGCGATCCCAGCCACCTTGCTACAGCGTCTCAATGGGAACGACGTGAACCTCTATTCGCTGCAGCAAGGTCCGGCGGCCGCGCAGGCCGCGGGCATCGGTGCAGTGGACATCAGTACACCGGATATCGGCATGCTTGGCCGAACGATCGAGCAATTGGACCTGGTCGTCTGCGTCGACACCATGATTGCTCACCTCGCGGGGGCGCTTGGCTGCGACGCCTGGGTGCTACTGCACCGCGATTGCGACTGGCGATGGCCTGCCTTCGGCAAAAAGACGTTCTGGTATCCGAGCCTGCGGTTGTTTCACCAGTCGGCTCCCGGAGAATGGTCCGGCGTCATCGAAGAGGTCGGGCTCGCGCTCGCCGATCTGGCAAGCGCGAAGGAACGAAACCGGCCGTACTTGGCCAATCCCCGAGCTTAGGTCATTAACGTGTCGGCCCCGAAGCGGTCCATGGCAACGGTCGGTGCCGACTGCTGCTCGATGCTGTCGTAGTCGCGTAGCCGTAGATAATCCGGATCGAAGCTGGCAAGACGAACGAGGCCGTTCCAGTCAGTGACCGTGATCGTCTTGGAATGCCATTGCAGGAGATTGCTTCGGCGCAATTCTTGAACGATCCGGTTGGCATGAACGGCGGAAATGCCGCAGGCTGTGGCCAGATCCGATTGCGTGAAGGGCGAAGGAATTCGGAAGTCTTTTGCCAGACCGACCGCGCGGAGGCGGATTGTGATCTCGCAAAGCAGGTGCGCGACCCGCGTCAGTGCGTCACGGCTGCCCAGATTGACGATCCAGTGCCGCAAACAAGAGGCATCAGTGAGCAGCAGACGCAGCAGCGCCCGCGACAGCGACGATGATAGCGCAGATATCTCTCGAAAATACCTGTGAGACACGGATGCGACAACGGCCGGGCCAAGCGTGAGCAGCTCGCGATCGACCCGGCCGTCATAGATGGTGTGAAGGTCAGGTACGTCACCGGGCACGTAGATCGACGTGATCTGGCCATCGGGGCTCTCGAGATCCCGCCAGCAAAGATAGCCTTGCAGAAGCAGATGGCAGTGGTCGGGCTGACAGTCCCTGTGGACCAGATGATGGCGGGGTCCAAGATGGCTAATGCTGCTCGGCATTCTCGCGAGCAAGTCGAGATCATCGGGTGACAGTTCGACAATGCTCGCAAGGCGGTCGACTAATTTCGAAAATGAAAATCCGGTTTGCATATGACTACCGCGTTCCGCACCGGCTCGTGGCTGACTGGATAACCTGTGATGCCCGAAGGTGAACAACGAGTCCGTTGCAAAGCGACTCGTGATGAAGATCAAAGTTCCTATTTTCCATCGAGACCAACGACATCGGACGCGCCGCGCCCTTCGCTGATCAGCCCAGGTGGCACATCTTCGCGCCTAAGGGGTATTTACATAGTTGAATGTACCTTGCCGCCTCGGCGAATGGTTTCGCTATAGGCACGTCAAGCGCAGGCGCAATCGCGCAAAACAGATTACTTGCGCCGAACTGCCGAATGGCGGCGACCACACCAGCCGGAAATATATCGCCGAGCAGCTTATCCAGGCTGCGCGGCGGCAAGACGACGCTCGGAGCGCTAACGTACCGCAGACGAGGTCATGAAACAGGCAGCCCAGATGCCCGCCAGGAGCGGGACGAGCTGCTGAAAAGAGCCCGCCGGGCCGACACGCGGCCTACATCGATGAGTGGGCTTCGTCCCGGGACTCCAGCCGCCTCAATAGGGATCTAGAGCCACCTCCACTCCAAGCTCTGAAGAGCCTCCGCCGCGTCGCGGGGGCTTTTTTCTTCAGCAAAAGCTGTGGAATGCGGCTCGATCGCGGGATCAATGTTTCATCACCCAACAAATGATAATGCGTGGCTTAGCGGAGCAGGCCAAGTTGCTCGGTCTGGTCTTATCCAAGGCTAGGCACACGAGAGCGCCGTGTTGGGGCCCCAGCTCCTGAGCTGGGGCCTTTCGCGCCCGATTGTCGAGGTTGTCGATGCCGTCGCTCGCAAAGTCTCGCGCTCTCGTCTTTGCTTGTTCCCTCCAGGGTAGCGTTCCCGCTAGAATTGATTGACGGTTCGCAGCAGGAGCGGGATAGCTGGGAATGGCGAAGTCATCCAAACTTGTTGCGACCAGGCGTGGCCGCGTTCTCCTGGTCAGGCGTCGGTCCGATGGTTTGTGGATGTTTCCCGGTGGGCGTAAGCGGCCGCGCGAAACCGAAAGAGGATGCCTGCGCCGGGAGATCAAGGAGGAGCTTCCGGGTCTCAAAGTCGGCAGATTGCGGCTCTGGAAAGAACTGAAGGCCAAGAACAAGCGGTCTGGCCGGAGGATGAGCGACGCAATCTTTATTGCCAAGAACGCGAAAGGCAAGCTGACGATCGGCGACAAGAAGGAAATCGATCGAGTGGCGTGGCTCAAGCCGGGAGCCGCCCGCTTGACGCCGACCTCGCGCTATGTTCGCGACATACTTTTTCCGAAGTAGATCGAATAGTCGGGCGAGTTGCTCAATCCCATGGCATCTTTGGACCGATACCTGCGGCCAAATCCTTCCGGGCCCCATTCGGAACCTTCGGATTCCAACTCATGTTAAGATTGATGTGCAGTTCCCCGGAGCTCGCGATTGAAAGGACGATGATAAGTTAAAGACTCGCTTTCATAACCAGCGTTAGTCGGGGATCGGCCGGGACCGCCGCCGCGGCAGCTGCGCTCAGGCACCGCCCAGAGATAGGTTTGGCGTGCACCCGGTTTGACATTCTTCTCGCTGGACAGATTGATGATGGCACCAGTAGCGACCGCGCTCCTCACGAAGTTGACAGCCTCCAACGTGTTGGATGGGGAGGACATCCAGGCGATTCAGAGATTGCCGATTCGCTTCCGTGAGCTTGATGCTCGTCAGATCATCGTCGCCGATGGCGAGCGCCCGGCAGAATGCTGCCTGCTCGCTGAAGGTTTTACGTTTCGCTCGAAAACGACTTTCGACGGGCTACGGCAGATCCTGTCATTGCATGTTCCCGGTGAGATTCCCGATCTCCAGAGCCTCCACCTCAAGGTCATGGACCATGATCTCGTAACGCTCACGCCTTGTGAGCTCGGCTTCATTCCGCATGATGCTTTGAGGCAATTGAACCGAGAGCGCCCGAACGTGGCATCGGCGCTTTGGCGGGAAACATTGATCGACGCGGCAATCTTCCGGGAATGGATCGTCAACGTCGGGCGCAGATCGGCGACTGCCAGAATGGCGCACTTCTTTATTGAGCTTTTCCGGCGCCTCGAGGCTGTGGGCCGGACCCGAGACGGAGGATTTGAGCTTCCGATTACGCAGGTAGAGCTGGCCGATTGCCTCGGCATCTCGACCGTGCATGTCAACCGGGTGCTTCAGGATCTGCGGAAAGAGGGGCTTCTCACTGTCAACCGGGCCAATTTCCATCTCCTAGAGCGGAAGAAATTGGAGCAGCTCGCTGGGTTCGACCCAACCTATCTGCATCAACACCCCGATCTTTAACTTGGATCAAGATCAGTCCTGCGCGCGGATACATGGATCTGAAAGATCGACCTGTCTTCGCGCTTGACTTCAACGGACCAGACGTTCGCGCCATCGAGATCCAAATTCACCTCGATATCCCGCACGGTCCTCAGCGCTTCTTGCCAAGCGGCATTGTCGTCCGGCAGCTCTTCGCCTGATGTGTCTTTGAATGGATGACCATTCGAAATATGAAAGAAGTAGTGCGGCATGACGAGAGCGTGAACGCGCATATGGACCTGCCGTTCCATTTCTTCCGGTGAGCCGTACAGGTCCAGGCCTGAACTGCGACCATCGTGCAGCGCCGCCAAGGGGCGGCGGCCCTCGCACGTCAATGACGAACCCGGCGCTGCGCAGCATCGCCTCGACGAAACCCGAAGTTCCGATTTACCCCTACATCCAATTTACCCCCTACACGGGCTATCGCTTCGGTGCCGCCATAGTGGCAGATCGAGAGGCCAGGGAACGGCGAGGAAATCGGGCGCGTTAGTGCAGCCGGGAAGACAATCATGTAAGGGTTAGATGCGCGCGCGCATATGGTTTAGCGCAGGAATTGCGACCGCAGTGGTTCTCGCTGTTGGTGCCTGGTTGATCACCGCGCCACGGCGTTTCGCTTCCCCGGACCTTGCCCGTTTTCAGGATAAAGCTGGGGATGCGGTCCGCGGTAAGATGGTTTTTGCTGCAGGCGATTGCGCCTCGTGCCACGCATCACCGGGTCAGGCTGATCGACTGCACCTGGGCGGAGGACTCGCTCTCGCCTCGCCCTATGGGACGTTTCGTGCGCCCAACATCTCAATGGATCCGGTGGACGGCATCGGCAATTGGCAAACGAAGGATTTGGCTAACGCGCTGCTCAACGGCGTGTCCCCGAGCGGAACGCACTATTATCCAGTATTTCCCTATGCCAGCTTTACGCATATGCACCCGCAAGATGTCGCGGACCTGATGGCGTATCTGCGGACGTTGCCGGCGGTCAAAGGGCGGCCGCCTCCGCACGAGCTGGTCTCGCTGTTTAGCGTTCGCCGCTTCATCGGATTCTGGAAAATTCTTTATTTCAGGCCTGGTCCGCTCGCGCCTGATCCTGCTCGCGACGAGAAATGGAATCGGGGCCGATATCTCGTGGAAGCACTCGCACATTGTGCCGAGTGCCACTCTTCGCGCGACATGTTCGGCGGCATCAAGGCAAAGACACGCTATGCCGGCGGTCAGGATCCGGAGGGGGCGGGTTATTACCCGAACATCACGCCAAAAGGCCTCGACCAGTGGCCGGAACAGGATCTGATCGAGATGCTCCGAACCGGGAAAACGCCTGGCCATGGCCGCGTCGGGTCGTCGATGGCCGATGTCGTCACCAACACAGCGATGTTGCCCGAGAACGATCGCGAGGCGATCGCGTTCTACATCAAATCGCTGCCGGCACGGCCGACGCCGACCCCATGACTCTATTCCTCATGTTACCGGGCGTAGAGATAGGCGGCGACATCGCCCGCCTCAGCCTCGGCGATTCCGGTGGCCGGCATCGCCGTGCGCGGCGAAAAGGCCTGCGGCGCCACGATCCACCGAACCAGGTTGTCGGGCGAGTTCGCCGCGACGCCGGCAATGTAAACACGGCCGCGCAGACCGGCGAGCGGCGTGCCGACCTGGCCGTCGGCGCCGGCAACACCCGGGATCGTGTGGCATCCCGTGCAGCCGTAACGGCGCATGATCTCCGGCGCGTGCGAAGGATCGCCACCGGTCATCGCACGGGCAACCCTCTCCGTCTGATGTTGGGAGTTCCACGCAAGCTGCGCCGCGATAGCTGCAGCGACGCAGATTGCTGTAAGTACGAGTACCCACACGCGAGGTCTAGGGAGCGACGACATCGGCTTGTCCTGCAGTCTTTCCCGCTCCCTTGATCCAGATCGCGATCAGCGCCAGCGCGGCGCCAGCGTAGATCGTGCCTGCCGGCACCCACATGATAATCCCGGCGAGTTGCTGATCCTCCAGCGGCGTCAGGCCCCAAGCCGCGGACGCGGCCGTCTGCTGCTGATAGAGCACGCGCGGTGCCAGCGCCATCAGCGCGCCGAGCAAGCTAGTGTGCAGCATGGTAACGAACACGTGCCAGGCCGCCGCGCCTGTCTCGCTGCGGCGAAATACTGACCACCAGAACAACACCGCCGTCACAAAGAAGCTGAGATGCTGTAGTCGATGCAGCAGCAGGTTGTCGACCGCGGCGTCGAACAGCACCGGGGCATGCCATGCCCAGATCGCAACGCCATGCAGCAAGGTGGCGTTGCGTCCAGCGCTCAGCCAGTTCCATGTCGTACGGGTGACTGGATGCCGCATCAGGCGACCCATATTCAGACGTGTCCGTCGCGGCAGCGACCACAACAATGTCCCAACCGGCCGGGCGATGGCAATCAGCGGTGCCGCCACGGCCATGATGATCTCGTGCTCCACCATGTGAAACGTGAAAAGACGTTCGCCGAGCCAGTGCAGCGGAGAAACCAGGGCGGCAGCAAGGGAAAGCCAGCCGACGAGGCAGGCGATATCGCGCCAGTTCCGGGCGCCGCCGTTCCATCCTCGCCGCTGCGACAGCGTAAGCGCACCAATGGCGTACATTCCGCCGAATGCGAGAAGAGGGACAATGATCCAACAGTCGAAGGTCCAGCTCGCGCCGTCGAGAGACTGCTCGACGCCATGGGCATCCGCCGGGGTTGCCAACAGCAATATGAGCAGGGAAGAGGCTATCTTTCGCATCCGGTCAGCACCGTCGAAGCAATGCCCTGCATAAGCAGGGCAAAAGTGAAGACAAGCGCGGCAAGGCTGCTGAGCACGCCGACAAAGGAAGCCGTCTCGTCGGATGCCGCAGTCTGCGCAGATGCTGGTCTCGCTGATCGCCATGAGGCAAGCCCCGCAAGGGCAGCGATCATGGAACCTATGAACGAGGCAATGGCGGACGCATGCAGTTGCGAGCGGCAGTCAGCATAGGGCAGGATTTGTCCGAGTTGCATGTTCACGGCCCAGACGAGCGGCGCGAGCCAGAGGCCGGCCCAGAGCAGAAGATGGGATACAATCCTTAACGTGCTCATAGCCGCGGGATCCAGTAGATGCAGCCGTAGATCGGAAGCCAGGTGGCGACGACAAAGTTCCAATACATCGCGTTGTCCTGGACGTCGCCGAACCGCCTTGCATTGTTGCCGTGGCGGGTGAACATCAACGCGGCGAGCACTAGCGTATCGACGAGATCGGTCACGATGTGGGTCGTGTGCAGGCCCAGCAGCGTCCAGACGATCGAGCCATAGGCGTTGGTGTCCCAGCTAATCCCAAGTGCGGGAAATTCGAAGATACGCACGATCAGCGGCGCAACGCCGAAGAGCGACATCACAACCATTCCGATCCTGATCTTGCGGAGGTCCTGTTGCTCCGCCAAGCGTGACATCCAGACGTTCGGGACGAGGCTTGCCAGCAGGATCAGCGTCACCAGCGTGCCCGGCAGCAGGTCGGGCTTCGGCGCATCGATCGGCCAGGTCGCAGCCAGGCTCATGAGATAGAGATAGACCGCGAGGACGAGCCCAAAGCCGGTGCCCTCGATCAGCATGAAGGCAAGCGTGCCCCACCAAGTGACACTGGCGCTGCCCATGCCGTGCAGGGGGAGCTTTGAGAGGTCGAGTGTAACTCTCTCCTTCATGACTCGTCCTCCGGCGTGCCCTTCGGCCAGAACCAGCCGATGAGGGTGATCGCGATCGGGATCGAACCCCAGACCACCGCCCAAGGTGAGAAGATCGACCAGATCAGCATCACCGTCGTTGCGATCGCCGCCCACAATGGCCAGATCGAATTCCGCGGCGAAGCCTCACGCGCCTGCGGCTCGGCGGTGACCAGCGAGGTGACGACCAGTTCGCGCCGATCGGTGCGCAAGCCGCTCGCGACGGCAAGGATGTCGCTGCGATCCCAGAGCGGATGGGAGCTGCTCACGGCCGGTATGCGCGCAAAATTGTAGCTCGGCGGCGGCGAAGCCGTCGCCCATTCCAGCGTCGGCGCGTCCCACGGATTGTCGCGAGCTGCCGCCCCGGAGCGGGCGCTGCCAATGGCATTGAGAAAGAAAAGCAGGAAACCGGCGACCAGGATGATTGCGCTCAGGCTGGCAAACAGGTTCATGCCATGCCATGGCATGTCCGGCTGGTAGGTATAGATCCGGCGCGGCATGCCCTGCAGGCCAAGGATATGCATGGGAAAGAACGTGAGGTTGAATCCGATGAAGATCAGCCAGAACGACCATTTCCCGAGTGTCTCGCTCATCATCCGTCCCGTGATCTTGGGAAACCAATAGTGGACGGCGCCGAGCAGCGGGAAGACGGCGCCGCCGATCAGCACATAATGGAAATGCGCCACGACGAAATAAGTGTCGTGGACCTGGGTGTCGAAGGGCACGGAGGCCACCATCACGCCGGTCAGTCCGCCGATGACGAAGGTCACGATGAATCCGATGATGAACAGCAACGGCGTCGCGAACAGGGGCTTGCCGTCCCACAATGTCCCGAGCCAGCAAAAGATCTGGATGCCGGCCGGGATCGCGATGGCCATGCTGGAAGCTGTGAAGAAGCTGTTGCCCAGCCTCGGCAATCCAGCGACGAACATGTGGTGTACCCATAGCCCGAACGACAGGATGCCGGTTGCGATCAGGGCCATCACCAACGCGAGATAACCGAATGCCGGACGACGGGCGAACGGCTCGATCATCGTGGAGACCATGCCGGCCGCCGGAAGGAAGATGATGTAAACCTCGGGGTGGCCGAAGAACCAGAACAGATGCTGCCACAACAGCACGTCACCGCCTTCCGCGGGATTGTAGAAGTGCGTGCCGACGAGCCGGTCGAGAATCAGGCTGGTGCTCGCGACCATGATCGCCGGCATCGCCATGATGACAAGGAACGCGGTTACCAGCATTGCCCAGACGAACACGGGAATGCGGTCGAGCGTCATGCCCGGCGCGCGCTGCTTGAAGATCGTCACGACGAGCTCGACGGCCACGGCTAGCGCCGAGAGCTCGGTGAACGTGATCATCTGTGCCCAGATGTCGGCACGCTTGCCGGCGCCGTATTGCGGGCCGGAGAGTGGCACATAGGCGAACCAGCCGACGTCGGGAGCCATGTCGAGCGCAAAGGAGAGCCAGAGCAGCGCACCTCCGGCGAGATAGATCCAGTAGGAGAACGCATTCAGCCGAGGAAAGGCGATGTTGCGCGTGCCGACCATCAGCGGCACCAGATACACCGCCATCGCTTCCATCACGGGCACAGCAAACAGGAACATCATGTTCGCACCGTGCATCGTGAAGATCTGGTTATAGCGGTCTGGCCCCATCAAGCGCGCTTCCGGCTGTGCGAGCTGGATCCGCATCAGCGCGGCGAGAATGCCCCCAAGCGCGAGAAACACGAAGGCCGTCAGGATGTAGCGTCGGCCGATGATCTTGTGGTCGACCGTTGCAAGCGCACCCCACAATCCGCAAGGCGTCTTCCAGGTTTCCGCGAGCTCGGCCTTCAGCCGGCTTCGCTCGAGATCGGTGTCGCGCGTATCCGGTCCGCTTATGTTCGCCTTCATTTCAGGCTCGCCAGATAGGCCGACACCGCGCGCAGCTCCTCGGGCGTGAGCGGCACCGTGGGCATATTATTGCCTGGCTTGATCGTTTGCGGGTCGGCGATCCACGCCGCGAGCGATCCGCGTGTTGTCTCGAACAGGCCAGCAGCGATGTATTTGCGGCCGCCGATATGGGTCAGGTCGGGACCGGTCGTGCCCGATGCCGCCGTGCCGCGAACCGTGTGGCAAGCTGCACATGGCTTCGCGAGAAACGCGTGCTGGCCTGCAGCGAGCTCTTCTTCGGATGGCTGGATGGCCGGCTGCCGCTGTGCGCTTGTCCACCTGTCGAATTCAGCCTCGCCTTCCGCAATGACCAGGAACGCCATGTGCGCATGCTGCATTCCGCAGAATTCCGCGCACTGCCCGCGATAGATGCCAGGGTTTTCGGCGCGAATGAGCAGCTCGTTGGCGCGGCCCGGGACAAGGTCCTGCTTGCCGGCTAGGCTAGGCACCCAGAAGGAGTGGATGACATCGAGCCCCTCGAGCCGGAGACGTACGTTGCGACCGACGGGAATGTGAATCTCATTGGCGGTTTCGAACCGTTCCTCCGGGCTCGCGCCAAATATTCGACGCTCCACCACCACTGCAGGCCGCGCACCTTGATCGTCAACTCGTCGTTGGCGGTAACGCCCAGCGCGCGCGTCGCAAAGAAACTCATGACGGTGAATCCGCTGATGACGACGGTCGTGGCCGCGACCGCGGCGACGATGGTGATTGTCATGCGCCGCTGCGTCGAAGGCTGCGGTGCGATCGGCAACGGACGTTCCCGGCGATTGCGCGACAAGGTGATGATCAGCACGATCATCACCAGCATCCAGACCACGGAGCACACCGCTACGATCAAGATGATCAATTGCTTCAGGCTCATCGCTGGCGCGCCATGCGCATCCAGCGCCGACTGCCAGCCGCTGCAGCCGGCCAGCAGGAGCGCAGGTGTAACGACGCATACAAGCCTGGTCGCGTGTCGTATCACGGCGTCGGCCCTTGATCCGGATGGAGCGGCGTCGGTCCCGGGTCGAACAGGATTTTCGCCGGCGCGCGGTTTTCCGCAGGCCGCGTATGGTTCTCGTCGTTGCGGCTCGGGGCGGCAGTCTTGCCGGCATAAGAGCCGATCGTCTGCACGTAGCCCGCGAGCTGCCAGATCTGATCGGTGGTCATCTTGTCGCGATAGGCCGGCATGCCGTGTGGCCGGCCATCGCGGATCGAGGCAAAGATCGAGACCATCTCGGGGCCGTAGTACCACCAGCCGTCGAGGAAGCCGGGGCCGATGCCGCCTTCGCCATTGCGGTGGCAGGCCTTGCAGCCGAACCATGAATAAAGCCGCTTGCCCTGGCTGAGATTGTAGGCATTGGCCTCGTAAGGTTTCTCCAGCGCAAAATACACATTAGGTGGCGCACCGCCGATGCCGTTCGGCATCAGCGCTACTTTGTCGAGCGCCTCCGCGACCGGTGGATCGAGCCGGAGTTGTCGTTCCTCCCGTTGACATCCGGCCACAGCTATCGCGATGCCGATCAGGAGCGTGGCCATCCGCATGGTTCAATCTGCTGAGAATACAGGAAACCTCGGACTCGTAATCGATGTCGTGGAGCAAAGTTCCTGTAAACGACGCCGGGAAATGCCAAGGGAGTGAAGAGGTTAGGAACGAACCTCGCCGATGGAGCTTGAATGGGAAAATTCGCGAGACAAGCTTCTGCCAAGGAACAGCCATGTCCACCAAACGCAAACTGAGCGCAGACCTCGAAGTCGAGCCGTATGAGCACCCATCTGGCGGATGGGGGTCGGTACGATCCCTTGCTCGGAGTCTCGCGCGCGATCACGTGCCGTTCACGGGCCCGCGCGTTCTGCTCCGCCAGAACAAACCCGACGGCTTCATGTGTGTCAGTTGTGCCTGGGCGAAGCCGGCCGATCCGCGCGTGTTCGAGTTCTGCGAGAACGGCGCCAAGGCGACCACGTGGGAGATCACGCACAAACGCGTGACACCGGAATTCTTCGCCGACAAGCCGCTCGCTGAGCTCGAGGCCTGGGACGATCACCACCTCGAGGCTGCCGGCCGCTTGACCCACCCGATGCGCTGGGATGCTGCGCGCGACAAATATGTGCCGGTCGGCTGGGAGGAGGCGTTCCGCGAGATTGGCCGCGAACTGAAGGCGCTGCAGCCCGATAGCGTGGTGTTCTACACCTCCGGCCGAGCCTCACTGGAGGCGTCCTTCATGTACGGGCTGTTCGCGCGTGCCTACGGCACCAACAACCTGCCCGATAGTTCCAACATGTGTCACGAGACGACGTCGGTGGCATTGCCGGAGAGCATTGGTGTACCGGTCGGCACCTGTACGCTTGACGACTTCAGCAAGACCGACTGCATTTTCTTCTTCGGACAGAATGTCGGCACCTCCAGCCCGCGGATGCTGCACGAGCTGCAGGAGGCGTCGCGTCGTGGCGTGCCGATCGTGACGTTCAATCCGCTGCGAGAACGGGGTCTGGAGGAGTTCGTCAACCCTCAGGCGCCCGGCGAAATGCTGATGGGATCGCCAACCCGCATCACCTCGCAATATCATCAAGTCAAGACCGGCGGCGACACCGCGGCAATCATCGGCATTGCCAAGGTGCTGCTGGCGCTCGACGAGAAGGCCGGCCCTTCCGATCCGGTCATTGATTGGAATTTCATCCGCGAGCATACGCATGGCTGGGACGAATTCGCCGCCGCCGTGAAGGATTGCGAATGGGTAGAGATCGAGCGCCGCTCTGGTTTGACACGCAATGCCTTGGAAGCTGCCGCCACAGTCTACGCGCATGCCAAATCAGTGATGTTTATCTACGGCATGGGCCTGACCCAGCACGAACGGGGCGTTGAAACTGTCCAGACCATGGTCAACCTCGCGCTGATGCGCGGCAATATCGGACGTCCTGGCGCCGGTATCTGCCCGGTACGTGGGCATTCCAACGTCCAGGGGCAGCGCACCGTCGGGATCACCGAGAAGCCGGACATGGTGCCGAAGGACAAGATCAGGGAATTGTTCGGCATCAATGTGCCTGCGCAGAAAGGTACGACGACAGTCGAAGCTTGCGAGAAGATCATCGACGGTTCTGTGCGCGCTGTGGTGCTGCTCGGCGGCAACCTGGTTCGTTCCGTTCCCGACCACCGACGGGTCGAGCCTGCCTGGCGCAGGCTGCGCCTGACGGTGAACATCCTGACCAAGCTCAACCGCACGGCGCTGGTGCATGGCGAGATATCCTATATCCTGCCATGCCTCGGCCGCATCGAGATCGACGAGCAGGAGAGTGGGCGGCAGGCGGTCTCGATGGAGGATTCCACCGGCTGCATGCATGGCTCCTGGGGGCAAGTGAGGCCGGCGAGCTCCGACTTGCCGTCCGAGCCAAGAATCATCGCCGAATTGGCGAAGGCTGCGGCACCCACACGCTCAACCATTCCATGGGATGCATGGGTGGCGGACTATAGCCGGATCCGCGATGCGATCGCGGCGACCTATCCCGACATCTTCCACGATTTCAACGCGCGGCTCTGGAAACCCGGCGGCTTCCATCGCCCGCTCGGCGCCCGCGAGCGCCGATGGAACACGAAGACCGGCAAGGCGAACTTCATCACGCCGGATTCGCTTGCAACCGATATCGACATGCGGCCTGAGGATCGCGACATCGTCCAGCTCATCACGCTGCGCAGCAACGGCCAGTTCAATACTACCATCTATAACTACGACGACCGCTTCCGCGGTATCCACGGATCGCGCTATGTCGTGCTGATGCATCCCAACGACATCGATCGCTTTGCGTTGAAGGAGGGAAGCGTTGTCACGCTCGCCACGGCCGCGAACGACGGCGTCAAGCGGGAGGTCGGCGGGCTTCGGGTTGTCGCCTACAACATCCCGGAAGGGTGTATTGCGGGCTACTATCCCGAATGCAATCCGCTGTTGCCGCTTTGGCATCACGAGAAGAAGGCCAAGACGCCGGCGGCGAAGTCGATTCCAGTGCGGGTCAGGGCCGATGTGCGTGCGGCATGAGGAGGGTGATCATGTCCGACAAAGAGGAGCAGAAGCGCATCCAGGAGAAGCAGGGCGGCCACCATATGCCGCCAAGGCCCGATGATGGCCCGCCGCTCGACGATACCGACCGCAATACTGACAAGGTCATCAAACCGTCGCGCCGCAAGCCGGAGCCTTACGCTAGAGCGTTTTCGAGCGAAGTGGACATCGGTTCGCGTGAAGAAAACGCGTCAAAACAAGGATCTAGAGCTTCGGTTCTGATTCAGTCAGAACAGAAAATGCTCTAGTTCACGTTGTCGGCGAACATGTTTCGAAACGCCGCAGTGACGGCCGCGATGCCGGCTGCGCCCTGCATCAGCGCGATCTCGCCTTGCTGCTCGTGGCGGATCGCATGCGCCATGATGCGCAGGCGCGGGTCGCCGTCGCTGCGCCATTGCTGATCGGCCATCTTCACCGCGCCCTTGTGATGCAGGGTCATCATTTCAACGAACAGTGCATCGAACTGGTCCGGTGAAGCGGCGCTGACCTGCTGCATCTGCACGGAGGTGAGGTAGCCCGGCATGTCGGAGCGCTCCTCGGCCGAGCAGCCCGGCATGGCCGTGTCGAACCAGCTTTGCCACCAATTGTCGAAAATCCTGTTCTCGCCGGTTTGGCTCGCGACCATCAGCATGGCAAGCGACCGCAGATCTGGGTCCTGGGCGCGCTTGATGCCCAAGCGGGCCAGCTCGATGCCCTGTGCGTGATGGGCGGTCATGTGGCGGATGTAGGTTTGATCCGACACCTTGTCGCGGCCGATCCAAGGCAGCTCGCGGCCGAGGCTGGACAATAGCGTTATGCCGGCGAGCGCGATGACGATCGCCAGTGATCCGCTCAGCCGTACTTTGCCGAACCGAGCGTCGCTCTCGGGGGCTTCGCCCGGCGGCCAGCGCAGCCAAGCAAACAGCGGATACATGAAGGCGGAAGCGCCATGAACGAGCAGGCCAATCCAGTAGGGTTGCTGCAACGTGAACAGCGGCTGCCAGAACGGAAGCAGTGGGACCAGCACGAACCATTCCGTCGCTGACGAGAACACTGCCCAAGGTAGCGCGAGCATGAGGATGGTCAGCGGCCGAAGCTCGGCCGTCCAGCGCCCGAGCAGGCCGAAGAACACCATCGCCCACGAGAAGTCCGCCCATTGATGGAACGCGATCCCAGCCAGGATCGCGCTCCAGGACGGCTCGGCGCTGATCGCCCAGTCTCGCGCGGGGATCGCAGCTACCGTCATCCAGTCGACCGAGGCATCGCGGCCGATGCGAGCGGCGAACAGCTGGCTGACGATGGTCGAGAACGTGCTGCTGATCAGGCCAAGTTCGGCCGCCGCGAGCCAGTGCGATTTCGTTCTGCGTGCCGTCCGCGTGCGGGTGTTGCCGCAAGGCGTCACGCCCATTTCATCTACGACGCTCCGACGGCTGCCCGGCCAAGGAGGTTCTTCGCGGAACTTCGTGCGGCCTCTAACCCCTTCGGGAAGCCACTCCGGTCGGCATAGAGGCGCCGTCCCCCGCCACGCCTCGGCGAGCGCGCCACCGTCTGCTGAACAGCCTTGTAATCGAGGAAGGCGATCCCTCCGACCATCAGAAGCGCGAGCGCGACATTGTGCTTCTTCGGGTTGTCATATCTGAACCCGGACAGCAGTGTAGCGGCGTCCAACCCGTCGCCGGCAACGCGGCTCCACATGCCGGCACGCTTGTCCACGGAAAGCGACATGACGCCGCTGAACAGCTCGCGGAAGCCGTAGGCGCGGACGAGGCCTTCGCTTCCCCGCATCCCCAATGCGCGCGTGATCCGCCGCGACGTGAGCACTTCCATCGCACCAAGACCGATGCTGAACCAGCCAAGCCTTCGCGCGAGGCGGTCGGACGGCTCGATCGAGCTCGGACCACTGCGCACGATCTTCGGGTCACCCTTGGATCGCATGATGTTGGCAACGTAATACATGTTCTCGCCTCGCTATATTCAGGGCTTCAACACGACCTTGACGCAGCTGTCCCGCTTGTCGCGGAATACCTTGTACATCTCGGGCCCTTGCGCCAGATCGACGGTGTGGGTGATCACGAAGGACGGATCGACCTGACCTTCCTCGATCCGCCGCAGCAGGTCGTCGGTCCAGCGGTTGACGTGAGTCTGGCCGGCCCGGACCGTCAGTCCCTTGTTCATCAGGGCGCCCATCGGCACGTGGTCGGAAAGACCGCTGTAGACGCCCGGAATCGAAATCACCCCGCAGGGCCGGCAGACATAGATCATCTCGCGCAGCACGTGCGGGCGGTCGCTCTCCAGCATCAGCATCTGCTTGGCGCGGTCGAGCAGCGTATCCGGCTGCGAGGCCATCACATGCGCTTCCATGCCGGTCGCGTCGATGCATTTCTCCGGACCTTTGCCGTCGGTGAGTTCGTTGAGGCGCTCGACCACGCTTTCGGATTCGAAATTGATGGTGGTCGCGCCGCCTGCTTCCGCCATACTCAGCCGCTCGGGGAGGCAATCGATTGCGATCACCTGGTTCGCGCCGAGTAGAAGCGCGCTGCGGATCGCCATCTGACCGACCGGGCCGCATCCCCAGATCGCCACCGTATCGGTAGGTTCGATGTCGCATTGAGCGGCGGCCTGCCAGCCGGTGGGGAAGATATCGCCCAGAAAAAGTGCCTGCTCGTCGGAAACGGCGTCGGGGATCTTGATGTGCGTGGTGTCGGCGAAGGGAACGCGCAGATACTCGGCCTGGCCGCCGGGATAGCCGCCGGTCAGATGAGTGTAGCCGAACAGGCCGGCAGTCGTGTGACCGAATACCTTATTGGCCAGATGCCGCTTGCGGTTGGTGGTCTCGCATACCGAGAAATTGCCGCGTCTGCACTGCTCGCACTGTCCGCAAACGATAGTGAAGGGCACCACGATCCGGTCGCCCTTCTTCAGCTTTCCATCCATGCCGTGGCCGACCTCCACGACTTCGCCCATCATTTCGTGTCCCATGATGTCGCCCGGCAGCATGCCCGGGATGAAGTTGTGAAACAGGTGAAGATCGGAGCCGCAGATCGCGCAGCTCGTGACCTTGACGATGGCATCGCGCGGATCCTCGATCTCGGGATCGGTGACGGTGTCGCAACGAATATCTTCCTTGCCGTGCCAGACCAGCGCTCTCATGCCTTGCCTCCGGTATCCGAACGAAATTCCAAAGTCGGATCACCGACGATGGTTGCTAGCTGCCTTTCAGTTTTTTGCTGAGCCGGCTGAGCGCACTGCGGAGGTAATAGGAACGGCGGTTCGCGATGGTGGTTGATTGGCAAACGCACAAGTTGAGGAAGTTCACATGTCTCAGGGACAATTTGCCGTCGTCACCGGCGCTTCCACCGGCATCGGTCTGGAACTTGCCAGGTGCTGCGCCCGCGCAGGCTTCGATCTCCTGATCGCGGCTGACGAGCCCGCCATCGAGACCGCGGCCGAAGAGCTTCGCGGCCATGGTGGAAAGGTGGATGCGGTCGACGCCGATCTGTCGACCACAGAGGGCGTCGACCGGCTCTATGCAGCGACCAAGGGGCGTCGGGTCGATGCCTTGCTTGCGAATGCCGGCGTCGGGCTCGGCCATGCGTTCCTCGATCAGGATTTCAACCGGGTCAGACGGGTGATCGATACTAACATCACCGGGACCGTCTATCTCATCCACCGCGTTGGCAATGATATGCGTCGCAGCAACGCTGGATGCATCCTGATCACCGGCTCGATCGCGGGTTTCATGCCGGGCAGTTTCCAGGCGGTGTACAATGGCAGTAAGGCATTTCTGGATTCATTCTCATTTGCGCTGCGCGAGGAGCTGCGCGTCACCGGCGTCACCGTGACCTGCCTGATGCCGGGTGCGACTGAAACCGAGTTCTTCCGCCGCGCCGATATGATGGATACCAGCGTCGGCACAGCCAAGAAGGACGATGCGGCTGGAGACGCGAAGGCCGGCTTCGAGGCGATGATGAGCGGCAAGGGCGACATCGTCACAGGCATCAAGAACAAGATCCAATCGGCCGTTGCCAACGTGCTGCCCGCTGGCGTGCTGGCGCGGCAACATCGCAAGATGGCCGAGCCGGGCACGGCGAAATCGTAGCGACGCGTAAGGCGGAATTTCGCGGCCACAGTTTAGCGCGCCACAGATCGTCCTGGTTGGATTCAGGAACCAAGCACGCCTCGACCGGAGATACACATGATCGACTATCCAAAGCCGCCATATCCCATCCAGAAGCAATCCATGCCGGGGTCCACGCAGGCTATGAAGCCTCCTCCGGACCACGGCGAGGCCACCTACAAAGGGTCAGGCCGGTTGCAGGGAAAGAAGGCCATCGTAACCGGCGGCGACAGCGGTATTGGTCGCGCGGTAGCCATCGCGTTCGCGCGCGAGGGGGCAGATATCCTGATCGCTTATCTCAACGAGAAGGAAGACGCTCAAGAAGTAAAACAACTCATCGAGAAGGAGGGGCGCAAGGCGGTCCTTGTCGAAGGCGATCTCCGAAATGCGGAGCACTGCAGGCAAGTGGTCAGCCGCGCGGCAAGCGAACTCGGCGGCGTCGATATCCTCGTCAACAACGCCGCGCACCAGGCGACGTTCAACGATATTGGCGATATCAGTGACGAGGAGTGGCGGCTCACCTTTGAAGTGAATATTCACGCGATGTTCTATCTCGCGAAGGCAGCGGTGCCGCTCATGAAGGCCGGCAGTGCAATCATCAACACGGCGTCGGTGAATTCTGACATGCCGAATCCCATGCTGTTGGCCTATGCGACGACCAAGGGAGCAATTCAGAATTTCACTGGCGGACTGGCGCAGATGCTCGCTGAAAAGGGCATCCGCGTGAACGCGGTTGCTCCCGGTCCGATTTGGACTCCCCTGATCCCATCCACCATGCCGGAAGAGGCGGTGAAGAACTTCGGCAAGCAGGTGCCGATGCAGCGGGCAGGGCAGCCGGCTGAACTCGCTACCGCCTATGTAATGCTGGCCGATCCCCTGTCGAGCTACACCTCCGGCACCACCATCGCAGTCACAGGCGGCAAACCGTTCATCTGATCTTGGGGGAACGGCCGGCGGTACCATTAGCGACCGCTGCGCTTAGGAACGCTGTCATGCGCAAGCAGTTGACGCGCCTCTAACTGGAAAGGACATCAACTGGAAAGGACATCGACATGAAGTTGGCTACAATTGGTTTGGCTGCCGCTTTCGCGCTTTCAACGTCGATCGCGTTCGCTCAGGGAGGCGGAGGCGGAGGTGGGGGTGCGGGTGGCGGCTCCGCTGGTGCATCTGCCGGCTCCTCGTCTTCTGGAACGGGCGGTACGGCTGGCTCCGCTGGCCGCACCACGGGCAGCTCACAAGGAACGGGCACCGCAGGCTCGTCCACCGGGCCCGGCGGAGCAAACGGTACTTCCGGCGGGCCTACGTCATTGAGTGGCACTGGCTCTTCCCAGAGCGGCGGCTCGAAGCCTGGAGCCACCGACAAGCAATGAGAACCGAGGAAGCCCCGTTCATTTACGGGGCTTTCCTTTATGCATGCGGAAAAGGCGCGCTTATACTTCCGATCCTCGCTATCCGCGATATGCAGAACGTTCTGCTCGATCAGAGCATTGCCCGCTTTGGCCCAGTCTTAGAATGCGCATGTCGCATGCGACTCTCAGGTTGTTTGGCCTCCGACAGGTGAAGGTAGTCCGGCAGGAACTCGGCCACGAGCTCAAGCTCCTTGCGCCGGCACAGGGTCACGACGCGGCCTTTCCATTCGATCAAGCCGCCACGCCTAAGCTCCTGTATGGTGCGGTTGATGTGCACAGTCGAAAGGCCGCAAATATCAGCGAGATTCTGCTGATTGAACGGAAGACGAAACTGATCCTCCTGCAAAAGCCCTACGACTTCGAGCCGGGTCGCAAGCTCGCAGAAAACATGCGCCACTCTGGATAACGCGTCGCGCGATCCCAAGTTGGCGACCCATTCGCGGCAGACTGCGGCATCGACCAATGTCTCACGCCAGAAAGCACGCGTCAGCGTCGGAGAATTCATCAGTAGGTCGCTGAGAAAATCGTGCTGTACAAAGGCAATCGTAGATTGGCCGGCACTACATAGGTCATGGTCCATGCGCAATAGATGCAACGTATGTAAGTCCGGCATATCGCCGGGCACGTAAACTGACAGTATCTGGTTTCGAGTCCCCACAATCTTTTGACCAACAAGAAATCCGTTCATCACGACTGCGCAGTGGAATGCTCTTTCGCCTTCGCGCAAGACATACTCGCCATCAGCGAACGTCTTCACCGTCTCCGGCATGTTCACTAGCTTGCTTCGGTCGTGCTCGGACAAACCGATCGAAGCTTGCAGTCGCTCGATCAGTTTTTGGGCTGGCATTGCATTTGCTTCGGCTTTACCAGCCGCGCACGAACACCAAGGCTGTCGTGTTCAAATTGAAGTTCTGCATTGAGCCCATTTGCTAAAGATCGCATTAGCTTAAATCCAAGTCCTCCATCGGTGGACGGATCGAAATTCTCCGGGAAACCGACCCCGTCGTCTGTCACTTCAACGATCAATGAGCCATCGTTCCTCGTTTCGCAGCGTACATTGACCTTAACAACTAGACCCGACGGATGCGCATACTTGCTGGCATTTGTCAGGAGCTCTGCGGTGATAAGTCCAACATGAAGCGCATGACGCGGGTCGATGTCGCCGTCGCAAGCGTTTTCGACCGTTAGGTCCATTCTTCCTTCCGAGCCAAGCGTGCTGATCGTTTCGGAAATTTCTCGCAAGAAATCGCCGAGTCTTACTCCGTTGCTGTTTATGGTCAGAGCCAAGCATTTGTGGAGTTTCGCCATGACCTCAATGCGCGCACTGATGTCATCGAGCAACATGCAGACTTGCGGAGTCGTAAAGGTCTTGCCGCCCTTTGAGATAGTGTTGCGCTGAAGGCGAATAACCCCGCTCAAGCTAGCTAAGTTGTTGCCTATCCGGTGATCGGCCTCAGCCAGCCCGACAAACTCATGTTGAATCAGAATTGACATCTTTCTCGTCCTCCAAACGATAGCGTGCGCCTGAGGACGTTGGAAATCAACAAAACTGTAGTAAGTTCAATAGGTTATTTCCTCAAAGAAAGTCTTTGTAGCCATGACTGGCTAATCCCCGCTCGGCATTAAGTGAGTAGAATTAGCTAGGAACCTATTTTAGGCTTCGTGGGTTGAAGGAGTACGCGGCTGACGGGGAAAGTCAGATGGGTGAGCTCAACAGGGCCGAGCGGCTCCAAATTATGCTGACGGGAGCGGAACTGCGGATCATCGATACGTGGCGATTCGCAAAGCGGATGCCGAGCAGGGCCGCCGCAATCCGAGAGTTGCTCAAACGGGGCTTGGCCGCCGAAGGATTTGTGGAAGCCGTAGACGGCCAGAGGTCGAAGGATTTTTCCGTTATGCCAAATAAAGCTGCCGAGTAGCTCTGGCCTTAGCCCAATATTCATGCGGCGCTTAAGGGCCCAAAGCCCGGTTGCAGTGGTGCCCCCGTTTGGTTTCGCGCGCTGGACCCCAGTGAAGAACCTGACGTTCTCGAGTGATGTGTTGTGGGCCCACGTCAATACGTCGATGACGGGCAGTTCTGTCTTTGCACCCGCAGCACCAATACCGCAATCATACACCTTCGCCGGGCAGAATACCGTGTCACTTCATTTCCAGGCACGGCGCAACTTCTAGCGTCGGCGGCGACGCCTATAAGTCTTGACCAGCGAGAAGGAGGCACTTTTCTATTCACGTAAATCTCCAAGACCTCTGGTGATGCTCCGCCAGAGGTTCTCTTTAAAGGAACGCTTCGCGATCGACCGTCACCATCTTCGAGTGGATGGTCGACGATCTCGCTGGTCCTGTAAGGCTCGACGCGGATCGTCGGCTTTGGACCAGTGCGATAGCCGCTCCATTTGATGTGCCCGGCGATGACGTTCTCTGGGCGCTGCAGCCACCCGAAGCAGATCACGGGCGACCGCGACGAGATGTCGATTGATGAGGTCGGTGTCCAAGAATTTAGAGCGCGCCAAGCCCGCTGATTTTATTGGGCTCGCGCTCGAAAACTTATGACCTCCCAGCCTACAACTTGGAAGTTCTCTAACGTGTTGATCTTGCGTAATTAATCGCCAGCCTTGTAAAACACACAAGGGTCCGTGCCAGTTGTTGCGGACGTCGTGTGCTTCGGGTTCGTGATGTCCAGCGTAGCGGTTGCTTCGATCTCAGCGCTCATCGATGCGGCGAAACGCTGTCGTTTCGCGCAGGCCCCCATCTGGAAACACTTGGATGGCATGGCCTGCTTGATGCAGAGACGGCGTTAGTCAGTCAGGGCAGCTATTCCGTGTGGGGTAACAGAGCGCTGCGTCGTAGCGTGTTCCACCAGGGAGAAATGTCGGGCTGGCACATCGATCGTTATCGGCTTGAGGCGCGGATGGCGGAAACACTTGAAGTCGATGGCGTAAGTCGCGTTTTTTGTGAAGCCCGGCAGTTCTCGAGATCTGAAACCGGAATCGCCGTTGAGCTTGCTGACCGATCATCGGTGAATACGCGGCTGTTGGTCGATTGTTCAGGCCGCTCCGCTGTGACCGCAGGTCCGGCGGTGACGCTCCGTCGCCTCGACAAGCTCGTGGCCTGCTACAGTGTCTTCACGCTTGATGAGAACGTTGAGGCCATCTCGGTTACGCTTGTTGAGGCTGTGGCGATAGGATGGTGGTATATGTCGTTGCTGCCCAGGGGCCGTATGCTGGTGGGACTCTTTACTGATTCCGATCTGCTGCCGGCAGGATTGCGCAAGAATGCCGGCCTGTGCGCCGACCTGGCGTCGCAAACAACAGCGATCTCTCCGCGCTTGTCGAGTCTTGGTATGGATCTGGCTGCGGCGCCCGAACTGCATTTCGCCGCAGCCAGCACCGTAACAACATCGGACCTTGTTGAGCCATTCATCATTCGAGCTGGCGATGCTGCCAGTGCGTTGGATCCGCTCGGCGCGAACGGACTTGCTACCGCCCTGTGGAGCGGAATTCAGGCAGCCGAAAGCGTTGTCGGACTTCTTACGCAAAACGACGGGACGAAAGCGGTTCGGTATCAGCAGCAGTTCCTGCAAGGCATCGCATCGCACCTTGCTGCACAAACGGCGATGTATGCCTCCGAGCACCGCTTTATCGACGCGCCATTCTGGCAGCGACGACGAGGTCCGTGGTTGGAAAATTGATCGATGCAATCGTTCTCGGTTGCTGAGGCGCGAAAGCCAAGTTTTCTTTGCTTACCTGGAGGATATACATGACTGTTGATTCACGCTTGCTCGCCACCGTTCTGGCTTGTGTTCTCATAGGAAGTCCGGCTTGTGCTGACGGAGTGAAGATCATCCCGTCCGTCAACGGAGGTGTGAAGCCGACCGGATCGTGGAGCGCAGGTGCACGCGCTGGCGATTTTGTGTTTGTCGGCGGCATGCGCGGTATCGATCCTGCCACCAACAAGCTCGTTGATGGCGAGGAGGCACGTATCCGCCAGATGTTCGTCAATATGCAGCAGGTCGCCGCTGCCGAAGGTGCGTCACTAAGAGATGCGGGACGCTTGACCATCTATGTATCTGATGTGGTGCGTTTACGTCCTGTGGTGAATAAGGTGCAGGAAGATCTTTGGGGTAAAGGGCCCTATCCGCCACGTACTGTTCTCGAGGTTCGAAAGCTCGATCAGGATGACATCGCCGAGGTCGATGGAACGTTCTATGCGCCACTGAAGAAATAGTGTCGGGTTGTCATGGAGCGGCTTGGTCAAATGACCAAGCCGCAGACTCTTAATCAGCGGGTCCCAGGTTCGAGCCGTGATGCGCCCCCACCAAAGCAGGATCAACCACCCGCATCTGCCAACTGTCACCCGATCGTGAAAAAACTAACAAAAAGGTCATTTGAGTCGGCGTGACGTCCGAACAGATTATAAGTTGTCGCTCGTGCCCCACGGGCGTTCAGAATTTCCCATTTCCAGAAGCGCTGTCATTTCCGAAAGGGGATGGCTTCAGATCAACGTGCCGTTGACCGGGGCGGAAGACACGCGCGTTACGAAACTGGAGGAAACCATGGACGCAATGAGTCTGGATCACGACCATCATAACCATCATCACCATCACAAAGAGCAGGAGGAGGTCGCCTTCACGCAGACCAATCTGGTCTCGGATACTCCTGGCGCCGCGCCGACGATCGATCCAAACCTCATCAATCCCTGGGGCGTTGCCCACAGCGCGACCAGTCCTTTTTGGGTCTCGGACAACGGGACGGGTGTGACGACAATTTATGATGGCGCTGGAATGCCGGCCGGGCCTAAGCTTGTAACGGTCGCGGCGCTCCCCGGCCAGGACCATTCCGATCCCACTGGGCAGGTGTTCAACGGCGGAGGCGGTTTCGACATCAGCGGCCTCGACATCAACGGCAATGCAACGACGGCGTCCTCGCTGTTCATCTTCGCAACCGAGAGCGGCACCATATCCGGCTGGAATCCCAAGGTGGACCCCACAAGCTCGGTCATCGCGGTCGATAATTCGAGCGATGGCGCCGTCTACAAGGGCCTTGCGATCGGCAGCAACGATGATGGCACCTTCCTTTTCGCCGCAAACTTCCACAACGGAACGGTCGATGTCTTCGACCAGAACTTCAAGCAGGTGAACAGCTTCACCGATCGGCATCTGCCGCACGGCTATGCGCCCTTCAACGTCCAGGTTCTTGACGGCCACTTGTTCGTTACGTTCGCGCTGCAGAATGCGGATAAGCATGATGACGTTGCTGGTGCTGGCCACGGCTTTGTCGACGAGTTCGATCTGGAAGGGCACCTGCTCGACAGGGTGGCGTCGCGCGGGCCGCTCGATTCTCCGTGGGGCCTTGCGATCGCGCCCTCTACCTTTGGAGAATTCGCCAACGATCTTCTTGTCGGGAATTTTGGTGACGGCACGATCAATGCGTTCGATTTGAAGAACGATCATTTTGAGGGCAAGTTGCTCGACGCCAAGGGTGCGCCAATCACCATTGGCGATCTCTGGGCCCTCGTTCCCGGCAACGGCAGTGCCAACAGCGATCCCAACAAGATCTACTTTACGGCCGGCGTGGAGAACGAAGCGCATGGCCTGTTTGGCAGCTTGGCGGCGATCCCCGAACCGGATCGATCCACCATGTCGATGCCGGGCTCGCATCCGCACGGCTGAGGGCCGGGCCAGCGCTTAGCGATAGCGCTTGGCTTTGCGCGCTGCACGGGTGACTCAAACGAGGACGACGCACGCTTCCGCCGAAGCTTGAAGCGGCGACAACGTGTGCTTCGCCGAGGCGAATGCCTCGCCCGTTGGGTTGAAGATGGATTGGAAGGGGCCGCTCGTGGAGCTCTTGAGCGGGCAGACTTTCGGCTTGGGCACCCATAGCGCGGGGCTGGTATCCGCAGCCGGTCCCGGCGAGGGATGTCGTGCGGCGAGGAATGGCGCGGCACGCCATGGCAGTGCCGGCGGCGACGAGATTCACCCGCGCCTGGCGGCCGCGATCAATGCGGCCAGATTCCATGGCATGGAGCTCGATCCGCGCGAGTTTCCCTGTATCCATGGTGAACAAATGCCGTCCGCTGCGGCGCTTTCCGCCTGGCTGCAGAACGCCGGCATGTGGGCACGAGCGGTACGGCTGCGATGGCGTCAACTGATGCGGTTGCAGGACGCCGGGCCGGTGGTGCTGTTGTTCAGCGATGGTGGCGCCGGACTGTTGGTCGGCGTGAATGCCGAGCACAATGTGGTCATCCTCAGGGATCCTCGCGCTGGCGCGAGCGAGTGCGGCATTGCCGTGGACAGGCTGCGGCTGGAGCGGGTCTGGTCAGGCGAGGCGGTCCTGCTGCGCGCGCGGCGTGGTCAGCCGGAGACTGACAGACCGTTTGGCCTGAGCTGGCTCGCCGGCCTGGTGCTGCAGGAGCGGCGATCGCTGCGCGATGTGGGGCTTGCGTCGCTGACGCTGAGCTTTCTGACGATCTTTCCGCCATTGCTGGTCATGAACGTGGTGGACAAGGTTCTGACCCACAATAGCTACTCGACGCTCGCGCTGCTCAGTGCGCTGCTCGCAATTGCAGCCGTGTTCGAGGTCCTCCTCGGCTACGCCCGTCGGCTGATCGTTCTCGTCGTTGGCATGCGACTTGACGCAAAACTGAACCTGCATGTCTTCAACCGCGTGCTGCGGCTGCCGCTTGACTATTTCGAGCGGCACCCCGCCGGCGAAACGATGCACAAGATTGTGGAAGTGTACAAGGTCCGCGAATTCCTCACCGGCAAGCTGCTGAGCACGTTCCTCGATTTGACGACGCTCATCGTATTGCTGCCATTCCTATTCTATCTCAACACCTTCCTGGCATCGATGGTTCTGGCCTGCGCGGCGTCGATCATGCTGGTTATTCTTTCATTCTTGCGGCCGCTGCGACACGTGTTCGGCAGGGTAGTTCGCGCCGAGACCGAGAAGGCATCGGCGCTAGGCGAGACCGTTTTCGGCATCAAGACGATAAAATCGCTCGCCCTGGAGCCGCAGCGCAAGGCGCTGTGGGACGCGCGTGTCGCAGATGCCGCGGCGTGGCGCCTCGCCTTCGGCAAGCTGACGAACTGGCCACAGACGATCGTCGCCCCGATCGAACGCTTCATGTCAGTCGGCATCGTGCTGGTGGGCGCCTACATGGCCCTGGCGGACAATACCGGCTATGCGGTCGGTGCGCTGTTCGCCTTCATGATGCTCAGCATGCGCGTCGCCCAGCCGCTCGTCGGGCTGGCGCGTCTGATTGAGGATTACCAAGGGGTTTCAGCCGCGATCGGCGAAGTCGCGTCCGTGCTGAATCGGCCGCCGGAGGCGGAGGCAGCATTTGGCGGGCTCCTGCCGCGATTTGCCGGCGCCATCTCGTTCGAGGATGTCAGCTTCACCTATGAAGGCACGAAGATTCCCGCGCTCGACCGCGTCACCTTCGAGGTACCGGCCGGCACGATGCTTGGCATCGTTGGGCGCAGCGGATCCGGCAAATCGACGCTGGCGCGGCTGTTGCAAGGGATCAACCGCGACTACAACGGCTTCCTGAAGATCGACGGCAACGACGTGCGCGAGATCAATCTGCGTCACCTGCGCCAGAGCTTCGGTGTCGTGCTGCAGGAGAACTTTCTGTTCCGCGGCTCGATACGCGACAATATCATCGCCGGACGGCCCGGGTTGACGTTGGACGACGCTGTGCTCGCCGCGCGCCTCGCCGGCGCCGAGGAATTCATCGAGCGTATGCCGAATGGCTACGAGACGCAGATCGAGGAAGGCTCGCCGAACGTTTCAGGCGGACAGCGACAGCGGATTGCAATTGCACGCGCACTGATCAATGATCCGCGAATCCTGATCCTGGACGAGGCGACCAGCGCGCTGGACCCGGAGAGCGAGGCGCTCCTGAACGCCAGTCTGCTTCGCATCGCGCGCGGCCGGACCATGGTGATCATCTCGCATCGCCTGTCGTCGTTGATCGACTGTGATCAGATCCTTGTCCTGGAAAGAGGCAAGATGGTTGACATCGCGCCGCACCGCTTGCTCCTCGAACGCTGCGCCATCTACCGCCAGCTCTGGATGCAACAGAGCCGCCATCTCGACAGTCGAGGGCCATGTCATGTCGCTCTTGCCCACTCGCCCGTCCGGTGCAGCTAGTCTCACGAGCCGACCGGAGGATTCGACGCTTCCGGCGCTCCTGGAATTCCAATCGCCGACCAAGGCCATCATCGCCGCCCCTGTGCCAGTCGCGGCGCGCGGGACGATCTGGATGATCGGCAGCATGTTCGCCGCGTGCATCGTGGCGATGGGGCTGATCCCGATCGACAGGGTCGTGACGGCGCAAGGAAAGGTTGTCTCCAAGGCGCCGATGATGGTCGTGCAACCGCTGGAAACATCGATTGTTCGCTCGATCGACGTGACGGAAGGGCAAAGCGTTCATGGGGGCGACATGCTTGCTCGGCTTGATCCTACCTTCGCCGGCGCCGATGTCGGCGCGACGCAAGCCCAGGTCTTTAGCCTGCAAGCCGAGGTGGCGCGCATGCAGGCGGAGGTGGAGGACCGGTCCTTCCAATATTCCGGAGTTGATGCGCCGATGTTGCTGCAGGCTGCGATCTATGCGCAGCGCGAGTCGGAACGGAAGTCAAAGCTGGAGTCGTATCGTCAAAAGATCGATGCCCAGGCAGCCACAGCGGCGCGGTCGGCCGCGGATGCGACGGCTTTCCGCGAGCGGTTGGCCGTCGCGCAAATGGTGGAATCCATGCGCAAGAAATTGGAGGCACTGCAAGTCGGCAGTCAGCTCAACGCCTTGATCGCGACCGACAACAGGCTCGAGATCGAGCGCAGTCTGTCCACCGCCGTCAAGACGGGCGAGAGTGCCAAGGCCGAACTCGCCGCCATGATTGCCGAGCGTGACGCCTATTTGCAGAATTGGCGCGTCCAGATCGCCCAGGCGCTGTCGGAAGGATCTCGAAAACTGAGCGATGCCCGGGAATCGCTGAACAAGGCGCTGTTGCGGCGCCAATTGATCGAACTGCACGCCGAACGAGACGCCACGGTGCTGACGGTTGCCAAGGTTTCGGAAGGCTCCGTGCTGCAAACGGGCGAGCAACTGATCACGCTGGTGCCCGTCGATGCTCCGCTCGAGATCGAAGCGAACATTGCAGGGCGTGATAACGGCTTCGTCCACATCGGTGCCGCGGTAGCGGTCAAATTCGACACCCTTCCGTCGACACAGTACGGCTTGGCGTATGGAACGGTTCGCACTATCAGCGCCGACAGTTTTACCACGCAAGACAACACGAAGGCTCGCTCTGGCTCGGTTCCTGTGAACCCTGCCAACACCGAGCCCTTCTACCGTTCGCGCATCACCCTCGACCGGTTGATGCTTCACGACTTGCCGGCTGGCTTTCACATTATGCCGGGCATGCCGGTTGCCGCCGACATCAAGGTCGGCAAGCGCACCGTCATGGCTTACCTCCTTGGCCGAATTCTACCGGTAATGTCGGAGGGGATGCGCGAGCCATGAGACGCGCCGACAAAGACGCCACGAGACGCAAGAACGCGCGTACAACGCGGTTGAGTGTTCTCGATCGTGTCATCAGCCTGCTGTCGTCATCGGCGGCAGTGCGGCGCGCAATTCACCTGAACAAGCAGTCCCGCATGACGCAGGCGTTTACGCTGTTCGCCCGTGCCGCCGGCGCCGACAACGCAGAGGCCGAATACTGGGTCGGGCGCTGCTATCTGTGCGGTTCGGGCGTCCCGGCCAGCCTCACCGAGAGCGTACGCTGGCTCGCGCGCGCCGCGGCTCAGGACCACGTCGAAGCCCAGTGGTTGCTCGCCGTGCTGCACATCCACGGCTCTGGCACCGCAGCGAACCGGCAAGCCGTTGCAGGCAGCTCCTCCGTAGCAGGCCTGTTCTCAGGCGAGGTGGCGCTAGAACCCGACTTTGTGGCGGCGGAAAAATGGGCGCGGCGGGCAGCCGAGCATGGCTCCGCAGACGGACAGGCTGTGCTTGCTTACGTTTTGAGCTCCGGCCCGGAATCGATGCGCAACCTGGAGGAGGCGCGCGGGTGGTATCAGCGCGCTGCCGAAGCCGGTTGTCCTCAGGGCGCGCTGGGATACGCACAGTCGCTGGCGCGGTCGGTCACCGATGACGAAGGGCGGCGCAAGGTGGTCGAAAATCTCCGGCGTGCGGCACAGGCAGGGTTGCTACCGGCGATTTATCTGCTTGGTGTGATGACCGAACGCGGGGTCGGAACGGAACGCGATCTCGCGGTCGCGGCCGAGCTCTACCGGCAGGCGGCCGTCAAGGGCCATCGCTCCGGCCAGGCAAGCTGGGGACGCGCACTGATGTGCGGGCTTGGAGTCAAGCCAAACCCGGCAGAAGGCGAGTCGTGGCTGCGCAGGGCGGCGTTAGCTGGTGATCCGGATGCGGCGGCGCTTGTCGGCGACTTATACGTCAGGGGCGGCTCGCTGCCGCCCAACTACGCAGAGGCGGCGATCTGGTTCCGCCGTGCGGCAGAGGCCGGCCACCACACGGCGGCGCGGGCGCTTGGCTTGCTTTATCTGACCGGCGCCGGGGTGGCGCGCGATCCGAGAGAGGCGGCGAGCTGGCTCCGGATGTCCGCTGACGCCGGCGATCTGCAGGCCCGGGTGGATCTCGCGAACCTTCTGCTGCGAGGTGTCGGTGATGGGAACCCCGAAGATCTGGCTAAGGCGCGCCATTGGCTCGAGCAGGCAGCCGCGGCCGGCGATCTGGTGGCGGCACTCAACTACGGGCTCTGTCTGGCGGATGGCGTTGGCGTTGAGCGCGACGAGTGGCAGGCGACTCAGTATCTGCGCCGAGCGGCTGACGAAGTCGCGAACGCGCAGTACTGGTATGGCCGCATGCTTGTCGATGGACGTGGCATCGAGGCAAACGCCGAAGCGGGCCGCGCGTGGATTTCGCGCGCCGCCGCGGTCGGCATCGCCGACGCCGAAGCGGCCCTGGCGGAAATGATGGTGAACGGCCGGGGCGGACCGCGCGATCCTCTCGCGGCAACGGTGTTGTTCGAGAAGGCTGCCGGCAAGGGTCATGTTGGCGCCATGTTCGCGCTAGGCTTGCTGAATGGCGGTGGATATGACGTGCCGACCGACCGTACGGTCGCGAAGCACTGGTTCCGAGCGGCCGCTGAGCGGGGGCATGCGGAAGCTCAGAAAATGCTGGGTCGATATTTAGCGCGCGGGCTGGCCGGCGAGCGCGATCCGGAAGCGGCACGTCTATGGCTAGGGCGTGCGGCAGCTCAGGGGCTGGCGGACGCAGAGCTCGATCTCGCATCCATTCGCCCCATGCTGCCGACGCAACCATGCGAACAGGCACGTCATGTCACGGATCTCGCGGATCACTGATGCAGCCTTAAACAGTCTGCGCGTGAAAAATCGCTATACGTATTGTAGGTATTATCATACCATTGTCGCGGCAATTCACCGAGTGCACCGCGCCACCACTGATCGACGGAGCGGCCGGCCAAGCGTCTAGCACTAACAGTTCGCCCTTTCGAGCAAAGCCACGCCGGCACACTCGATCCAATTGTAAGGCTGAACGCGTGAATCGAACCGCGGCTACTGCGAATGGTCAGGCTTCGTACCCACTCGATCCCACCAATGTCCTAAATGATCGGTCCTCTCCAAGTGCTTGCGGAATTGTCCACCAGCGGCGGTGTTAGTGCATTGACGTCTCAATGCGACCGACACGATCCCGAAGCCCGCAACCCGCGGTGGAGGTGATGTCATGCCGAACTGCGCGCGTCGTGTTCTCGTCATCGAGGATGATTGGTGGACCGCCAGGGAGCTTGGTAGCTGCCTGGGTGCCGCTGGCTATGACGTCACGATCGCGTCCGACGGCGAGAAGGGGCTAAGCTTTGGTCGCGCCGCCGAATATGTCGTGATGACCGTCGATCGCATTTTGCCGGGCATCGACGGGATCGAAGTCATCCGCCGTCTCAGGCAAGACGGAATCGGGACTCCCGTATTGATCATCAGTGTGCTCGGTGCAGTTGCTGATCGCGTGGACGGTCTGCGTGCAGGCGCCGACGACTACCTCGTGAAGCCGTTCGCCTGCGCAGAAATGCTTGCTCGTGTTGATGCGCTGTCGCGGCGTGGCACTTCTGTTCACCAGGAAACCGTACTGCGGGTCGGCGATCTGGAGATGGATCTCGTGGCTCGAACCGCGTCCCGGGCCGGCCGACAGATCGGGCTAAGGCCCCGGGAATTCAGACTCCTGGAGTATCTTGCTCGCCATACCGGCGAAGTCATCACTCGAAGTCTGCTGCTGCAGCACGTCTGGGGTCTGCATTTCGATCCTGCGACGAATCTTATTGATGTCTACGTCGGACGTCTGCGAAGAAAGATCGACAGCGAACAAGCCTATCCAATCATTCATACAGTTCGCGGTGTGGGATTCTGTGTCCGGCCCTCTGCTTGAGACTTCACAGTTGGGTCTCGGACCGAGGTCGAGGTGTACGACCTACACCAGCCTTTTCACGCGCGATCTCGTGGCGCAGCACCTCGATACCTGGAATATCTGAAGGCGGTGAAGGCAACTCGTGCTCAAAGCCGTTTGCTTTGTCTACGAACGTCAATCGAGCGCTGGATGGCACTACCCGGATCGCGCCACCGGATGCTTCAGCGCCTCCAACGATCAAAGAAAGGCTTAGCCCGAGCCCGCGAGCAATCTTGCCCGCGATCGGAATAGTTCGGCTTTCCTCTTTCAACTTTCGACAGCCTCGCGCGGCTGATGATCCGCGCGGCCGGATCACACTTGACTTCGTGAGTCTCGCCGATCGCCTCCGCCGTACCGCCGGAAGCTCTCGACCTTCAAGACCTCGACGACAGCGCTATGTCGTTAAGGTGCTCCAAACAATCGCTCCAGGTAGGGATCAGTGAGGCCCGTTGCGGCGGCATCATGTCAGCATATCTTGCGCAAGAGGTGCAAATTTACCTCTTCAAGGCTTGATACAGCGCCGCGCATCAAGTACCGAAATCGATGACTAGTTCGGGATGAGACGACGCCTTTCGAGTAAACGACGGCGTTTAGCATTGGGTGACACTAGGTCCGTAGTCGAGGCGTGTCACAATACCGTCTTGCGCAGCGTCGTAAGTTGGGAGGAGTTTCTGATTGACCGGCGTCTGGTTCAATTCGTAACGGATCGACCCGCAGCCATCCGTGAGTCTCGTGTTTGCCTAGATGAACCAGCATTTCATGAACATCGTCAGCTGGTGCAAGTGTGTGATCACACGGGATCTTGCCGTTGTTGTCGCGCATTCGATGATGGTTTTGGCTCTGTCGCATGCATCGCCGGCGGGAGCGACTTCCTTCGACATCCCCGCGCAACCTCTGGCGTCTGCCATAGACGCGTTCTGCGCGGCGACCGGGACCGAGGTGTATTACGACGGCGCAGCGGCGATCGGACGGCGATCTTCTGCGGTCACCGGCGTCCTTGCGCGTGACGATGCTCTCAGGGACCTGCTCGCAGGGACAGAACTCGTCCCACTGCGCGCGCGCGAAAACAGCTACCTGCTGATTCATCCCGGCGACGATACGGCGCATGCGTTCGCCACGGCACGGATCGCCCGGGATAGCCAATATCAGCGCTATTTCGCCGTGGTGCAAGACGACATCCTGCGCATTCTGTGCCGGTATCCCGACACGCGTCCCGTGAGTTATCGGCTGGTGATCAAGCTGTGGATCAGTTCGTCGGGATTGGTGCAGCACGCAGAGCTCGACGGATCGGCCGGCGAACAGGCAAGTCACCGGATGCTGTTGGCGACGCTTGGCAAGTCACGCATGACCGAACCGCCACCGGCGCAGATGCCGCAGCCGATCACCATGGTTGCGCTGCCGGGAGCAGCGGCCGATGCGAGGCTCTGCGCATCACCCGTCGACCAGAAGGCCGGGCGCTAGCATGTCGGTGCGCGAGACAGCGGGCGCGTACGATGCTCGCGGGACAAGGGTCCAGAGTCGCGATCCCGCATGACCCACAGCAGCCGCGCCGAATTGCGCCGTTTTTTGACACTCTGCTATGATGATTTGCGAGCCAGGTTGGCCCGTCGATTGAATTCGGTGGAGCTTGCCGGTGACGCCTTGCAGGACACGTATATGGAGCTTTGCCGGGGCGCGGATCTGCCGCCGGTGCAGCAGCCGCGCTCTTACTTGCTGCGCATGGCCAAAAATATCGCCCTGAGGAAACTGCACTCGGAAAAACACACGGTTTCGCTCGATGACGCGAAGAACGCCTTCGACATTGCCGATGAAGCGCCCGGTCCCCAACGAAGTCTGGAAGCGAAGATCGAGCTCGAAGCCTTTCAACAGGCGATCCGGGAATTAACCCCGCGACGGCGCGCTATCCTGCATGCAGCGCGCGTTGAAGGAAAAACCCTGCACGCAATTGCAGTACAGTTAGAGATATCACAAAGATTGGTTGAGATCGAGTTGAAGCATGCGTTAGCCCATTGCGCGCTTCGTCTGGATCGGCAACTCGTGCAAAGATTCGGCCCTCAGCCCGTTCAGCAATCGCATGGACAGGAGGCCAACAAGCGTATTGATGACAGGGATGACCGATAGCCCACGCGAAAAGCTGGACCGGATCGAGCGCGAAGCGCACGATTGGCTGGTCCGTTTCACCTCGGGGGAGGCAGGACCTGCTGACGTGCGGGACGGCAAGGTGTGGATCGAGTGTGATCCGGCGCATCGCACCGCGTTTATGAAGGCCGCGCGGATGTGGGAGGCCTTGGGGCCGGAGGCGTTTGAGGGGAAACGCCCGGCCGCGCGGACGTTCTCCTCTATCTCGATGTCACGTCGTGCCGTGCTCGGCGGCGGGGCCGCCGCCATCGCCGCGAGCGCAGCATATTTCGTCGTGCAGCCGCCGCTCGGCCTCTGGCCATCCTGGTCGGAAATGGCGGCCGACTATCGGACGCACACCGGCGAGCGGCGGCGTATTGTGGTGGCCGACACGACCTTCGTCGAGATGAATACCCAAACCAGCATTGCGCTGCGACAGGTTGCGAAGGAGGCCGCGGGGATCGAGCTGATCTCGGGCGAGGCGCTGGTCGCGACGCCATCCGGCGCGGGGCCGGCCTTTGTCGTGACGTCCAGTCAAGGCCAAACCAGCGGAATTGGAGCGAAATTCAACATACGGAATGATGGGCACGCGGTTTGCGTGACCTGTGTCGAGGGGAACGTTCAGGTCTCGTACGGCGCGGCGACAGCGTCGTTGCGCGCCCGCGAGCAGATCACCTATGATCGATCAGGCTTGGGCAAGCCCGCGTTCGTCGATGCGGCGATCGTGACCGCCTGGCAAGACGATCTGTTGATCTTCCACTCCAAGCCGCTACGTGAAGTCATCACCGAAATCAATCGTTATCGTTCCGGAAAAATCATCGTCGTGAATTCTGCGCTCGGCGCGCGGCTGTTCAGCGCCAATTTCCGGGTTCGCAACGCCGATGCGGTCCTCGAGCAAGTCGAGAAACTGTTTGGCGCGACCGTCACATCCTTGCCGGGCGGCATCGTCCTGCTGAGCTAAACGCCGTCGATTGCTTGGGAATTCCTGAGCTCGAACTATTTCTTAATTTTTTTTCGGTGCCGCGCTTCGGCATGTCTCTACGCAGAGGAAAAGCGTCGCTTCGAGTGACGTCATCCACGTGAAATCAGCTTCACGTCAAAGTCTTTGCCGAGAGATCAAGCCATGTCCGTCCAGCCTGCCGCCGACCGATCCCGCCGCGCCACCCTCAAGAATAACTTGCTCGTTGGGGTTAGTGCCGCTGCGCTGCTGCTCGGCAGCATTGCGGGGGCGCAGGCGCGCAGCCTGGGGAGCACAAGCGCGGGTTCGAGTTCGGCTACGGCAGCCACTGCTACGGCAGCGCAGTTGGCCGCTCAGCAGTCGTCGCTCGCGGCCAAGCAGGCGCTGGCGTCGATGGCGCGCGCGGCGGCTTCATTGCAGGCACTGCGCGACAGTCAGGCCGCCGCGCGTGCGGCGGCGCTGGCGGCACAAAGCACGGTCCCGAACGGACTGACGCCCGGAGGACTGGTGACCGCGCCGGGGGCCGGAGCCGTCCCGGGCGTCTGGACCGGCGCCGATCTGCCGACGCAGTCGCAGAGCGGAGGCCGCACCACGGTGACCGTCAGGCAGACCGAGCAAAAAGCAATCCTGAACTGGTCCAGCTTCAATGTCGGCCGCGAGACCGATCTGTATTTCAACCAGACCGCCGGTCGTGCCGACGCCGCCAACTGGATTGCGCTCAATCGTGTCACCGATCCGACGCTGGCTCCAAGCCGGATCCTCGGCACGATCAAGGCCGAAGGACAAGTCTACGTCATCAACAAAAACGGCATCATCTTCGGCGGATCGAGCCAGATCAACGTCAACACTTTCGTCGCCTCATCGTTGGGCCTGTCGGATGAACAGTTCCGCGCCGGCATCAACAAACAGCTCATGGTCTTCGACGATCCATCGGGCAGCAGTATTGCTAAGCCGCAGTTCGGCTATCTCGGACAACAAAACCCGAACCAATTTGTCGGGCTCAACGATCCCAGCCAGGTCGCAGGCGCGATCATCGGCGACGCTCCAGGCGATGTGCGGATCGAGGCCGGTGCGCAGATCACAATGGCGAGCGGCGGCAAGGCCCTGATCTTTGCGCCGCATGTCCTCAACTCCGGCCGCATCTCGGCGCCCGACGGCCAGGTCATCATGGCGGCGGGCGAACAGATCTACCTCACGACCGATCAGTCTGGCGTTCGCGGTCTTGACGTCGCCGTCTCGGCGCCGATGCGCTGGATGTTCGACTACTACCATATGGCGACAGTGACCGGTCAGGGAAACTGGGTCGGCGACAACGACTACACGCTGGGCCTGAAGAACATCGTGTTCCCGGAGATGGCGGCGCGTGGCGCTTCTGTCGGTTACAACGTCGTCAATAATGGCATGGTGCGGGCCGACCACGGCAACATCACCCTGATGTCTCGCGAGATCGTGCAGAACGGCGCGCTCGAGGCCTCAACCGCGTTGAACAACCGCGAAGGCTCCATCCGGCTGCGCGCCTGGGGTGAGGGCATGACGTCCTACGGCAGCTCGATGCCTGTCGGATCGCCACTGCGCTACTGGTCGACTGGTACGTTAATTCTGGGATCAGGCAGCGTCACCACGGCGATGCCGGACCTCACTGATACCAGTGACATCGAGCTGACGTCGCTGGCGACGCGTTACAGTCCCGGTCGCATCGAGATGCGCGGAAAATTCATCGATATCGAGGCCCGGGCCAGCGTCATCGTGCCGGCCGGCACCATCAGCATCGTTGCCAGCACATCGCCCCTGTCTGGCGATGTTCCCATCACAGGGGAGCCGGTGAAGCGCGACGGCAGCCGCGTGTATATCGGCGAAGATGCCTACCTCAGCGTCGCGGGTCTGCAGGACGTCTTGCTCACCATGGAGAGCAACGTCGTCACCGGTGAATTTCGTATCAACGAACTGCGCGATTCGCCTTTGTATCGTGACTCGTGGCTGCGCGGACTGACAGTCAGCGTCGACAAACGCGTCAGCGGCTTGTTCGGGGACGGGCCCATGGCCGATGTCAACTGGATCGCAGGTTCGCCCGGCAAATGGGTTGGCACGCCGCTCGGCGATTTCTCCGGCTGGATCGGAGTTGGCAAGACAACGCTGGGTGAGCTGTCCACCAAGGCAGGTTCGATCTTCATCAAGTCGAGTGGCTCGATCATAACCCGCGAAGGTTCATTGCTCGACGTCTCAGGTGGCTCGGTGCGCTATGCGGACGGCTGGATCACCACGACCAAGATTCTGGGGGCGGACGGTCGAGTCTACGATATCGGTGCGGCGACGCCCGATCGTCTCTATGTCGGTCTCGCGGGGGGCTTCACTCGCAGGCATGCGCGTGCCGGCATCACCGAGACCTGGCGCAACCCGTTGGACCGCAGCAACGGCACGCGGTTCGAGCGGGGCTATACCGAAGGCCGCGATGCCGGTTCGATCCAGTTCTTCGCTGCGGAAGCCATGGTGCTCGAGGGTAGCTACTGGGGCGGGGTCATCACGGGGGAACGGCAGGCGGCGTCCGGCCAGCTCGCCACCGCCGGCACGTTCACGATTGGCGGCAACGCCGACGAGCATCGCCAGTGGCTGCTGGGCAATCTCATCATCGCTGCCGAGCCGGAGAAGCTGCCTGCCAACTTTGCCGCGAGCAGCCCGTTGGATGCGAAATGGTACCACGGCACTCAGGATAGAGATCTATCGGTTCGCGATAAGACCACCTATCTCGATTCCGATGTGCTGGCCGAAGCCGGCATGTCGAAGCTTGCCTTCTATGTCGCCAACAGTTTCACGCTCGGCAAGGACGAGAAACTCGAGCTTGCACCGGGCACGACGTTCAACGTGATTGCCAATGTCGGCACTCAAAATCCGGCCAGCTTTGCTGTTGACGGCAGCATTCGCATTGCTGGCGGCAATGTCTGGTTTGCCGGCGCGGAGACGGCGACCTTCGGTCGCGGCGCCGCGATCGATGTCAGTGGCGAATGGATCAATGGCCCGGGCGGGGCGCAGCTTCCCGTGATCAAGGGCGGCACGATCCAGCTCACCGGCGACTTCGCGCCGGGCATCACCTTGGACGTGTCCGGCGGCGGCTGGTACGACACGCGCGGCGCCAAGCCGAAGTTGAAACTCGGCGATGCCGGCGCCATCACGCTGTCGGTCACGGATGCCAATCAGTTGTCGGAACTCGATCTGCGCGGCTACGCGGCTGGTTCGGGCGGCTCACTCACGATTATTACGTCAGGATCGGTCCAGGTAGGCGGCACCGCTCCGGCGGATCCCGCCGTGTTGCGGCTGTCGGAGACGCTCTACAGCGAACGTGGCTTCCGCGCCTTGTCGTTGGCGAGTACGGGAAACATTACCGTCGCGGACGGCGCCACGATTTCGCAGCTTCCGTTGAATGTCGATCTCGCCGGCGTCGATGTTTCCGCCTTTGCATCGGGCACGCCGATTACTGCAATTGGCAAGCTCGCGTTGCTCCCGACGGCGGACCGGCTGGATCGTAAGGCAACTTCTCTGTCAGTGATCGGCGACAGCGTCGCGGTCGGCGCCGGCTCCGTGGTGCGGACCGATGTCCGCGGCTCCGTCACGCTGACTGCCATCGGTCATAAGGATCCCGCTACCGATACCACCATCCCCGGCGACGTGATCGTGCGTGGCGTGATCGACGCGCCGGCGGGCTCGATCTCCGTGTCCGCCAATGGCGAGCTCGCGCTCACGGCAGGAGCGCAACTGCTGGCACGCGGCACATCGGTGACGGAGATCGACGCGCGAGGTCTACGCTCCGGGACGGTGCTGGCCGGAGGCGGTGTCAGCCTTGCTAATGCGGCGGTGATGAAGATCGAAGCTGGTTCGCTGATCGATGTCTCGGGCGCGAGCGGCACCTTCGACCTGGCGATGGGACGGGGCGCGGTCTCGACCTATAGCCTCGCCAGCAACGGCGGTACGATTGCGCTCAATCTGAGCGGCGCCGCCAACGATCTGATCGCCGGCACTTTCCTCGGCCGTTCCGGCGGCGCCGGCGCCATCGGCGGAACCATCGACATCGCGGTCAGCAGCTTGTCCGAGCCGACCGAACCGGTGTTGCTGCCGACGACCCTCTATTATATCGATCGCGATACCGGTGCGATCATATCGTTCAATACGCGTGGCAACCTCGACGTCTATCACGAGTATAGCTCGGGCAGTGATACAGCGTTCCGCTACAGCACGGTTCGCAGCCAGATATTGACGGCGACCGGCAGCCTGATCCGCGGCGGCGGACTTGGCATTGTCGATCTCGACGCCGACACCACGCCGAGCGGGCTGTCCCAGCCATTGGCGTCGGTGATGCCGGCCAGCGCGGCGCAGCTCGCGCTCCTTGAGCGCAATTTCTATACCGACGCGGACGCCACACAGCGTGTGGTATTGCCGACCGCGGCGATCAAGGTCACCAAGATCTCCGCCGATACGGTGAACAATGGCGGCTTCGCCAATCTCAAGGCGAACACCAGCGGATTCATGGTGGCGCCCGGCATCGATCTTTCGTTCGGCAAATCAATCTCGATCGGCGGCGCGATCATCAGCGGCGGCGCAGGAACGACCAAGCTGACCGCGCCCTATATCGCGCTCCTCGGAGCATCCGGTTCCGCCGGCCCGGCCGGCGCCGGCAAGATCGCGCTAACCGCCGATCTGATCGACATCACCAGAACGGCCTTTACCGGATTCGCTGAAACGCAACTGGTGGCGCGCGATCTCAGGATGGGCGGCCTGCTGACCGATCTGCTGTCAAACCGCACCTCGTCGCTCGATGCAGACGGCCGTCTCGAGCTGAAGGTCGGGCAGGTTTATCCGGCCACCGGCATCGTTGCTTCGATCAGAGCCGGCACGCAATTGGTCATCGAGCGCAACGGCGATACAGGGCTGCCGCTGTCAGCTGCTGGCACTTTGAACCTCGAGGCGCCAGTGATCGCGCAGGATGGCGTGGTGCGCGCGCCATTTGGCCGCATCACTTTCACCGCGACGGACAGCATCGCACTGGGCGCTGGAAGTATCACGTCGGTGTCCGGCGACGGTCTCGTGCTTCCCTATGGGACCTTGAGCAACAACGAATTCTGGATCGATCCGATCACGAAGCCGACCGATGCCAATCCGACGCCAACGCTGAGCAAGCTGCCGGAAAAGAATATCGTCCTCAATGCGCCCGGCGTCACGCTCGCGGCCGGTTCGGTTGTCGACATTCGCGGTGGCGGCGATCTTTATGCTTGGGAGCACGTCCCCGGCCCCGGCGGCTCGCACGACGTGCTGACCCAGCCAGAACTTTACGCGATCATGCCGGGGCTGAATGTATCGACGGCTTCACAGGATCAAGTCTGGCTTGCCGGGGGCAATGGCCTCGCCGCTGGCTGGTATGCCTTGCTGCCGGCGCGCTATGCCTTGCTGCCCGGGGCGTACGCGGTGTCCGTAGTGAAGGGATCCACGGGCAAGGAGCTCCTCAATTCCGTGCCGATGCCGGATGGTTCGTCGCTGATGAGCGGTTACCGGGCAGATGCCTATGGCGGCGGCTTCGAGCAGCTCCGCTCGACGTGGCGGGTGATGTCGGGCTCGACCTTGCGCAGCTACAGCGAATACAACGAGGCCTTCGCTAACACCTACTTCGCATCCGATGCGTTCAAACTTGGGCAATACCGTCTCACCGGCATCAATATCGTCACGCCGCGGCTTCCGTCCGACGGCGGATCGGTGGTGTTCAAGGCGACAACCGAGCTCGTGCTGCAAGGTCTGCTGCAGTCGCAACCGGCTGTGGGCGGTCGCGGCGGCCTGGTGGATATCGCCGGGAGCAGGATCGCGATTGTCGGCAGCGGTCAGGATCGCAGCGATCTGACCGGCTATCTGGTGGTCGACGCGAACTCGCTCAGCAATTTCGGCGCCGGCAGTCTGTTGATCGGTGGCGTTCGCAGTGGTGACACGAGAGGCCTGCGTATCGATGTGACAGCGAGTGACGTTGTCATTCGCAACGATGCGACGAGCGCGTTGACGGGATCGGAAATCCTCTTTGCGGCGAGCGGCACCATCCACGTCGGCGACGGCAGCGTCATCCTCGCAAGGGGAACAGCGCCGGGCAGCAGCGTTGATCTCGTGATGGCGCCGCAGGTCAAGGCGGTCTACGGCGACCTCGGCGGCGTGAGCGATGGCAATCCCGACAATGATGTGCTGTTGAGCCCGTCGAGGGATTACGGTGCCCTGCTTCGTGTCTCCACCGGCAATGCTGTCAAGGTGCTGCGCGAGAATGTCGATATCACGACGGGCGGGATCGTGACGATCGGCGCCAATGCGACACTTGCGGGAGGCAATGCGCTGCTGATCGATGCGACGCAGAACACGGTGGTTGCCGGCAATGCGAATCTTTCGGGAGCGGCGCTGTCACTGTCGAGCGGCCGGATCGGCTTCGGCGGCGGCACTTCCGGCCTCGTTCTCGATGCGGTGTCACTGGCGCAACTGGCCAATACGCAGTCTCTCACCTTGCGCAGCTACAGCACGATCGACGTCTACACCTCCGTCAATCTCGGCGGTGCCGGTCTGAACGCGGTGACGCTGGATTCTGCCGGGCTGGTTGGTTACGGCAATGGTGCCATCGCGATCAGCGGTCGCAGCATCGCACTCGACAACAGCGGCGGCAGCTTCAGCAGCCCCGTCGGTGCTGGTCATCTCCAGCTGACACTGAACGCCGACGAAATCGTTCTTGGCAGCGGCAACAAGGTATTGCGGGGCTTCGACGCGGTCACGCTGAATGCGGGCCACCAGATCGTCGGGCAGGGCAACGGCAGCATCGAAGCCGATATGGCGACCGTGACGTTGGCTAGTCCGGTGGTGACCGGGCGCGGCGGCGCATCGCAATCGATCCTCACCCAGAGCGCGCTTCGGGTGATCGGTGGCGGCGATAGCGCCATCGATCGTCCCGAACTCAGCCTCGGCACCCGTTTTTCGCTGACAGGATCGAGCGTCGATCTCAGTGGGCGCATCGTGGCGCTTGGAGGTGCCGTCAATCTGACTGCGACCGGCGGCAATGTCGTGATCGGCCAAGGCGGTCTGATCGATGTCGGTGGCTTCAGGAAGGAGTTCTTTGACGTCGCGCAATTCGCCGATGCAGGGAGCATCGCATTGACGGCGGTTGGCTCGGTGCAACTGGCTTCGGGCGGAACGCTCAATCTTGCCGCGCATGCCGATGGGGGCGCGGCCGGCAAGCTCTCGATGGCTGCATCCAACGGCGGCACCGTGGTGCTCGATGGGCGCATCCAGGCCCAAGCGAAAGCCGGCGAGAAGGGCGGTTCGTTTGCGCTGGACATCGCGACGCTGCCGGACTTTGCCACCATGAGCCAGACGTTGAACTCGTCGGGCTTCTCCGCGTCGCGGCAGTTCCGGATACGTTCGGGCAATGTGGTGATCGACGGCGTCACCAACGTCGCGGACTTCGCGCTGGTCGCTGACCGGGGCTCAGTCACGCTGGCGGGCGTGATCGATGCTCGCTCGGAGTATGGCGGCAAGATCGCAGTCAGCGCCGGCAATGGGCTGACGCTGCTGAGCTCCGCCCGGCTTCAGGCCGGCGCCACCGGCGAATTCGGTGGCGGGCGCGTGACGCTGGAAGCCAGCGGCGGCCAGTTGGATCTGCGCGGTGGCAGCATCGACGTTTCCGGCGCTGAGGGTGGTCGTGTACGCTTCCGCGCGCTGCAGTTGGCCGGTCACGACGAGATCGCTGTCAGCAATCTGCAGGCCAGTATCGTCGGCGCACGTTCCGCCGTGCTCGAAGCCGTCAGCGTCTATGACAGCAGCTCGGTTGACGCGGTCCGCGCGGCGGCGATTGCCGATGCCAACAATTTCGCTGGCCATGCCGCGGCGGTTGCTGCACGCCTTAATGCCCCGGGCAGCCTTGCCGTGATGCCCGGCATCGAGATTCGCAGTTCGGGCGACCTTGTTGCCGAAACGGACTGGAATCTGTTCGCCGACTTCGGCGCCAACGGCCGCGCCGGCGGGCTGACGCTGCGTGCGGCCGGCAATCTCATCATCCTTGGCCATCTCAGCGATGGCTTCTCGGCGGCGGACCGGAGTGGTGTATTGCAGGATACCGCGTCATGGGATCTGCGGCTCGTCTCCGGTGCCGATCTGACATCGGCGAACGCACTTGCGGTCGCTCCGCTGGCGGCTCTGCCGTCAGGCAGCGGTTCGCTCATTGTTGGCGATGCCGCCGCCGGCAAGGTCGTCCGCACCGGCACCGGTGATATCGATGTCGTGGCTGGCCGCGATCTGGTTCTGGCGCACAACGAATCCGTCATCTACACAGCGGGACGAGCTGACCAGACCTCGTTTGCCGACTTCATCGTGCCGGTGAATGCGACCTATGGCATCAACGGCGGTAATCTCAGAATTTCGGCGCAGGGCAGCGTGGGGTCGGTGCTGCCGGCCAATCCGGACGACAACCAGTTGTTCGTGGAATGGCTGAAGAAGGTCGGTACGACCGACAGCAGCTATGTCTATCTGCCGGGCCAGCAGAGTTCATGGTGGGTCGATTACGGCAATTTCCAGCAGGGCGTCGGTGCGCTCGGCGGCGGCAACGTGTCGGTCAACGCGGGCGGTGATCTGGTCAACCTGCTGGTGGCGCTGCCGACCAATGGCCGCGTCCGCGGCGGACTGTCGAGCGGCGAACGCAAGCTTCTCGAAGTCCGCAACGGCGGCCTGATGGAGGTCGAAGCCGGCGGCGCGATCCGCGCAGGCTATTACTATGCGGGACGTGGCGCTGGCACCATCACCGCCGGCGAATTCACCGTCGGACGCACGGTGTCCGTACAGAAGTCGGAGACGCAGATCGATGCTTATTTCATCGCGCCCGTGATTGCGCTTGGCGACACGACGATGAAGGTCAGGACCGCTGGTGACCTGCTCCTGCAGACGGTCATGGATCCCCTGATGCTCAACTCCGACCCCCTGTTGCTCGGCGGTCAGAGTTTCTACAACGCCCATATGAGCGGCTACACCGATCGGACGGCGCTCGACCTGCTGGCGGTTGGCGGCAACGTCACGTTGGCCAACCAGGGGAGATTTCTCTCCAAGGACATCGATGTGTCCGGCTTCGTCTACACGAGCGATATCGACTATTCGATCATCGGTCTGATGGCGACCAATCTCTATCCCTCGATGACGCGCATCGCTGCTCTCAACGGATCGGTGACCAACCGCAGTCGTTTCTACACGGCTCCCGGAAGCCATCCCGAACTCCGTATCCTCGCCGAAACAGATGTGACGCTCGGTGAAATCAGCATGTCACGGGCAAATCTCGAGATGATGCCTTCGCCTTTCAGGCCTGTGGGCGGAGGCTCAGGCGCGGATATCCAGCTCGTGACGTCTCCGTTCGATCCCGATTTCCAATCGCCGGCGAACAGTGGATTTCATGCCCTGTTGCTCAATGTCATGACGTTCGAGAATCCGATCAGCTACAATTCGCATCGCGGCTATATCGAAAGCGTTCGCAATCCGGATCACTTGCCTAACGAGGGCGACGAGGAGCCCAGCCGTATCTTTGCAAGAAGCGGCACTATATTGGGCTCGCCGATCGTTGCCGCGGGCAACCTGATGCGCCTCGGCAAGGTCACCACCAACGAGCAGACTTGGTTCCGTGCCGGGGGTGATATTCGCAATATCAGCTACGACCTGCGTAACGTTCATCGTTCTGACGTCTCGCTGCTCGAGGCCGGCAACGATATCATCGGCTACAACATCGATATTCAAGGCCCGGGCATGATTGCACTGGCGGCGGGGCGAGACGTCTATAGCGCGAGCTTCGTGATCAACAGTCGTGGTAACTACTACGCGTACGCCGACAACCGCCCGGTCGAGACCTCGGAGGTTCGGGGACTGCCGCGCGACGGCGCCGCGATCTCCGTGATGGCCGGCCTCAAAGGCAAGCAGCCCTCCTACGATGCGCTGGCGGCAGCTTATCTCGATCCTGCCAATGTCACGGCGATGCCGGATTACCTGAAGGTGACGATCGATGGCGTCATGCTGCCAATCTATCTGACCGACGCCTTCGACACGCGCGGCGGATCTTCGCACAAGGTCAGGTCCGGCCTGGTCTCGTTCATCCAGGAGATCACCGGCGAGACATTGTCGCCGCTCGGCGCCTGGGCGCGCTTCCAGTCGTTGCCTGCGCTGACGCAGCAGCGCTTCCTGCGCCAGGTGTATATTCAGGAGTTGAAGGCTGCCGGCGACGATCAGAACACGCTCGATGCGGATGATCGGCCGATCCACGGCGGCTACAAGCGTGGCTACACCGCGATCGAGACCCTGTTCCCCGGCAAGGACTGGAGCGGCGATATCAAGATCGGCAACACCGCGTTCCTCACTATGGCTGGCGGCGGTATCGAGACGCTGACACCGGGCGGCGGACTACAGGTGGCGGCGCTGGGCACGGTGGTGCCGCCGGGCGCCGGCCTGGTCACGCTTGGTTCTGGTGACATCAACATCTTTGCGCGCGACAGTGTGACGGTGAACCGCTCGCGCATCCTCACCTTCGCCGGCGGCGACGAGGTGATCTGGTCGACGCTCGGCGATATCGACGCCGGCCGCGGTGCCAAGACCACGCGCGTGCCGTCGGCGCCGGAAATCGTCACCGATGCCGACGCCGTTACGAAGGTCATGGAAAAGGCTGACATTTCCGGCAGCGGCATCGGCACCATCATCGGCTTCACCGGTGTCGAGGCCGGCGACGTCTCGTTGATCGCTCCGGTCGGCACGGTGGATGCGGGCGACGCCGGAATCCGGGTCAGCGGCAATTTCACCGTGGCGGCGATGTATGTGCTCAACACCGACAACATCAAGGTCGGTGGCGAGACCAAGGGCGTGCCGAAGGCGCCGCCCGCGGCCGTCAATCTGCCGGTCGAAACCAAGGACAAGGCGGCAGCCGACGCGACCAAGGACGCGACGCAGCAGCCCGCGAATGAGCGACCGTCGATCATCATCGTCGAGCTGCTTGGCTTTGGCGGCGAGAGCGATTCGGAAACGCTGCGACGCGATGAAGAGCGGCGTCAGGAGGAAGAACGTCGTAAGGAAGAAGAACGTCGTAAGGAAGAAGAGCGTCGGAGGAACGATCGGCGCAGTTACAACTACGATCAGACAAGTCCGCTTCAAGTATTGGGGGCCGGTGCGCTGTCGGATGTGCAGACCGAGGCTCTGATCTACGAGAAGAAAAAGCAGGTGCGCTGACCCCAAATGTGGCCGATATCACCAGCGACTCTCCGGGTATTGTCGACCGGCGGCTGGGGCTTCGGCCGCGGAGTCTGATCAACACGCCGCTGACTGAGCGCAGCAATCAATCTCTTGAGAAACCAAACTCAGGCAGGGTCATAGACCCGACGACCTTCCGCGCTTGGTTCGAGATCGAGGACGCTACGGACGGATCTCTTGCGATCCTCGGACGGATTGCTTCCAAACGTGGATTTGTACGCCTTGCTGAGATGGGATCCGTCGACAAATCCGGTTTCCGCAGCGATGGCGGCAAGCGTCATCTCAGTCTTCATCATCCAGCGTGCATGCTTCAACCGCAAGCGCAAATAGGCGTTCTGAGGAGACTGGCCCGTCTCGTCCTTGAACAGCCGCTCGAGTTGACGTGTGCTGAGGCGGACCTTCGCCGCCAGCCGGGCAATGGAAAGGGGGGACGACAGGTTCTGCTCCATGATCAACAAGGCGCGCGAGATCCGACTATCGTTGCCCACGAACTCCGTAGGCGGAGCCGATTGAGCCGATGAGCCCGGTCGCATCCGGTCGATCTGCATGATGTGAAGCGCTTTCTGCGCGTTGGACAGGCCAAGGCGCAACTCGACGATATGCGCCGCAAGATAGGCCGCGCCGATCCCGCCCGAGCACGTGATGCGCCGCCCGTCGACAACGAACAATTGGTCCGCAATCGGCAACGTGTCGCCGAACTCCTCCAGGAAGTCGCGATAGTGGTACCAACTGATGCAGCACTTCTTCTGGCGCAGGAGGCCCAGGCGCCAGAGAATGAAGCTGCCGGTGCAGACACCGACGATCGCCGCGCTGGACTCGGCCGCCGTCAAAAGATATTTGCCGGTGCGCTCGTCGATCTGCGGACCGTCGTGAAGCAGGCCTCCGACCACAACGATGTAGTCGAGCTCGGACGGGTCGATGAATTTGGAGGTGGGCGTGACCAGCACGCCGCTGCTGGACCTGATTGGATCGCCGCCCGCGGACATGATGTGCCATTGGCATCGGATTGGACGGCTGTTGTCCCCGTCGTCGGCCGCCAATCGCACGACATCCAGGAAGTTCGAGAACGCCGTCAGCGTGAAGTTGTTCGACAATATAAAGCCGACGCGAAGCGGTCGTATCGTTCTCTCCATCCTTGCCTCCGAGCGTATCCGCGCGAGGGCCGGGGCTTCGGCCTTGTCGTGGAACCGCATCTCCCCAACCTCGCGATCGGGGCGCCATATTGCGGGTATTACGAAAGCAAAAACAAGACCATTCGGGAGGCCGCGAACCCGGGCTCTGCGCCAGCGACCTGCCAAGCGGGGGGCCGCAGCAGATCGATCGCTCAGGTCGGGCTGTCGTCGTCCAGATCGATGTAGGAAGGATCGCGGCCTGTAACGGCCAGGAACTTCTCGAGCGCCTCCCGTGACAACGACGTCGTCCTCTGGTTGCTGAGGGGATGGCAATTGATCGTTGCCACGCCGACCAATTTTTGGTCCAGTACAACCCTGACTTTTCGTTCCTTGTCGTTGACAACCGCCAGCACCGAGACGGCGCCGGGTTGGATGCCGAGCAACTCCAGCAGCGCATCGGCCGATCCGAACGACAGACCTCCTTTCGCTCCGATCTTTCGAGCCAACCGCTTGAGATTGATGACTGCGTCCTCGTCGGTCACGAAAAGAAAGTAGTTCTTCTTGCCGTCGCGCAGGAACATGTTCTTGGTGTGCAAGCCGGGAATATCGCCGCGAAGGCTCTTCGACTCCTCGACGGTGTGCACCGGCGGGTGTTGGAAAGTGCGTGCCTCGATGCCGTTGCTCTCGAGATAGGCCAGAAGTTCGTCGCTTTGGTTCATGCTGCTGCCCATAGATCGCTTTCCTCTAGCCGCTGCTCATGCTGGCCGCAATGGCAGCTTGATGTGTGAGGCATTGCCGCCACCACGAAGCAGCTCGATCCGCAGTGGACCTGTCGCGGGGATGCGCTGGAAATGGTCCGCATCGGCGCCCGCGAGAGACAATCTGATCCTGCTCCCCGCCAGAAAGGTCCAGGCGACAGGGAGCAATGAGAAACGCAACAAATGAGGTTGGCCAGGCACCAGCTCTCGCGCCTGATCTCGCGTGCAAGCGTGGAATATGCCAGGCGTCTGATAGTTGCTTGGCATGGGACTTTCCGCCCGATGGAGCGCGCGAAGGCACCCTTCGGTGACGTAGAGAGATTCTCCGTCGGGAAGTATCTCGGAGAGATAGGCGTGGATTGCAAAATCGGGTGCCGGAACTGATATCCAGAGATTGACCAGGCAATGGCCGCTCAGTTCGGTGTTGTGAGGCAATTCGGGGCCTGTGTAGTTCAGCATGGAGCGGTCACGGCCATCCCAGTCCGTATAATACTGCCGGCTGTCGATCGCCGCGATCCGCTCGTATCGCGTCTGTCTGCCTGTTCCCGCACCAAAGTCGATCTCGTGAGAGTCGGTCGCCGCTTTGCCTGCCGCATCGGCGAGCTTTCCGTCGAGCGCCAGAAATAGGGTTTTCGATGCGTCGAACGGCGGCCAGGTGTCAGCACGGCGCCACCTCTCGTCATGTACAGAGAAATAGTGCACCGGCTTCTCCGAGCGGAGGCCGGTGTCATGTCCGGCGAGGTGCTCGTCGAAGAACCTCAAGACCTCAGCGAGAATGTCGAATTCCGGGAGTTCGTCCGCACGCCACCGTGAGCAATTGATGCGTGCGCCATGATCCCACGGGCCGAGGAGAAGGTACTTGTTCTGGTTCGGCAAGGTGAGAAACCGGCTGATCGCTCCGTTCGCGTAGCCAGCGCCGTCCATCCAGCCGGAGACGGAATAGACCGCCACATCTCTCCTGATGCCCTCGCAATAGTTCGCCGGGCTGATGGCATCGGACGAGTGCCCGGCGAATTGGGAAAGGGTGGCGCTCCTGAATTCCATGGCGCGCATCAGCTCCGGCATGCGGAAATTGCCGGAGTGTTCGTCGATTGCCGCTCTGCAGTCGGAGCCGTCCGGATCGTCATCGACGGGATGCGGTCCCCTGAAGGCGGGATTGGAGTAGTAGACGAACTCCTTGAGCAGATCGCGCTGATCCTGGTCGAGGCCGGCCATCAGGCGATCGTAGACATCGGCGAGATTGGTCAGAAGTATCCCGCCGGGGTAATAGTTATCCAGATAGGTGTCCCAGACAGAGAACAGTGGGGCGATCGCCTTGACGGCAGGATGCGATGTCGAAGCAAGGAAATCGCTGGCCGCCCCGAGATAGGATATCCCGGTCGCGCCGATCGCGCCGTTCGCCCAGGGTTGTTGGACGATCCATTGGGCCACCTCGTAGGCGTCGTCTCGCTCGCGGGGAGACCTGAAAATGTCGCGCGTACCGAAGCTGGCTCCCGTGCCTCTGACGTCGACGACGACAAGCGCGTATCCTCGCGGGACGAAGGTGTCGCGATATTTGGCAACGTTCGGCGACGGCTCGACATTCTTGGCCGCGGGATCGACTGCGAAACGCCGGTAGTACGGAGTTTGAATCAGGATGGTCGGCCAGGGTCCGCCCTGTTCCGGCCCGCCGGGAAGATACACATCGACGGCGAGCCGGCAGCCATCCCTCATTTTCAAGTAGATCGACTTCGGCAGAGTTACCTTGTGGGTCCCGGGCCTGCCGCGGATGTACCGGCTCGGCGGTACCATCCAGGCATCTCCGCGCATGTCGCTATCGGCCATCTGAAAATCCCGAAGTCCTGTCGTTTTGACGCCCGCGACAAGCTGCACGAGCAGGAGGGCCGATCATCACGGCTACACGTCCATAGGCAAGATGGGGGGCCGTACGTGTCGCGTCGTTACGCGAGCGATGTCGCAAGCTTCCAACCGCGAAGGGGTGCGAAAGTGCACATTGCTCCACGGTTCGAGTAACCGGGCCGCTCGGCTCATTGGCGAACTGACCAGACACTCAGGGGAGATCAAATGGGAGATATCACGGTCTATCGGGCGCGGAAGGTTGTTACGATGGATCCGGGTCGTCCTTTCGCCCAATGCGTGGCGGTGAGAGATGGTCGTGTTCTGTCGACCGGCACGATCGAGACCATGGAGCCCTGGCTGAAGCGGTACCCCTACAAGATCGACGATACCTTTGCGGACAAGGTCATCCTGCCGGGATTCATCGATCCCCACACGCACTTCGCGTTCTCGGCCGGTTATCTCGCGATGCACTACATCGGCCCGATCGACTCGCCGGGACCGCACGGCATCAACAAGGGTTTGCGCACCCGCGGCGAGGTTCTAGCCAAGCTTCGCGAAGCCGCCAACGCCGACCCAGATCCGAATGCGCCACTGATTGCCTGGGGATTGGATCCCGCATCGCAGGACGGACATCTGCATCGCGACGAGCTTGATGCCGTTTCCCTCGATCGGCCGATGTGGGTGATCTCCTATGCCCCACATTTCATCTACCTGAACAGCGCGGCGCTGGAACGGGCCAAGGTTCCCGACAACACTAATGTGCACGGCGTGATGCGGTATCCGGACGGCAGGTTGAACGGACAGTTCGTCGAGCTGGAGGCGGGACGTCTCGCGCTCGGCGCGATGCGCGAAGCGATCGCGGAGCGTGGCGGCGCCGATGGCCTGAAGCGAATGGGAGACATCGCGCGCAAGGCCGGCGTCACCACGACCGCCGAAATGATCTTCGGCAAGGGAAACTTCGAGAACGAATGGGCGCTCCATGCGAAGGTGGTTCCGGAAGAGAGCTTTCCGCTACGCATGGGCCTTGTTTCGCTCGAGCTCGCACTCTACGCCGATCACGGCAGCAAAGGCGCAGATTTTCTTCTCGATGCGATGAAGAGGAGTGGCGACAAGCTCTTCTTTCATGGCGTGAAGTTTCTATCTGACGGGTCATTCCCGGCGATGTCCCTGCGGCTGAATTTTCCTGGTTATCTCGACGGAAGCAACGGCCTGCGCAATGATGTTCCGTGGGATGAGCTCCACGAGCGGATGCTTCCGTATTGGAAGGCGGGTATCCAGATCCACTGCCACGCAAACGGTGACGAAGCGGTGGATGCGTCGCTCAACGCCCTGGCCAAGCTTCAGAAGGCGCAGCCTCAATTCGACCATCGTTTCACCTTGGAGCACTACTGCATCAGCACGCCCGACCAGGCCCGCCGGCTAAAGGCGCTCGGCGGCGTCGCCAGCGTGAACAATTATTTCGTGCACTATCGCAGTCAGCTTCACGCCGAAGAGGGGTTCGGGCCGGATCGTTCCGAGGCGGTGGCGCGATTGGGGTCCCTTGAGCGCGAAGGAGTGATCTTCGCGCTTCACTCCGACTACTCGCTGGTCCTCGTTCCGCTCCATCCGTTGACCGCCGCCTGGGTCGCGGTCAATCGCATCGCCCTGGATGGAAAGACGGTGCTGGCGCCGGGCGAACGGATCGGCGTCGAACGAGCGCTGCGTGCGATCACGATCGATGCCGCTTACGTGCTGGGCGCCGAACAGCGATTGGGCAGTCTGGAGCCGGGGAAGTTCGCCGACTTTGCCGTGCTCGAAGCTGATCCGTTCGAGGTCGATCCCGTCGATCTCAAGGACATCAAGATCTGGGGCACGGTTCTCGGCGGCAAGCCGCAACCCGCATGACAGCTGAATCCCGCGATCAAGCCGACGACGTCGCTGTGCCGGTTAATCCGACAGCCGGCAAAGAAACGCTGGCCATGTTGATGGGCATCTTTGAGGCCGCGAGGGTCGTTCCTCGCGCGGTCGCCCCGATATCGCTGCCTTTGACGATCGTCAGCGGATTCCTGGGGGCGGGAAAGACAACGCTGGTGAACCGTCTGCTCTCCGAGCCCGGGGGCAGGAGGATAGCCGTACTGGTCAATGATTTTGCGGCCGTAAACATCGACGAGGAACTGATCCGCTTTCAAAGCGAGGATACGATCGGCCTGACCAACGGTTGCGCATGTTGTTCGATCAACGGTGATCTCGTCAACGCGATTCAGCGATTGGTCGAGCGAGAGGAACCTCCCGACGCCATCGTTCTCGAAGCGAGCGGGCTTGCGGATCCGCGCGGCATCGCGCAGGTGGCATTGGCTAATCCTGCGATACGGCTCGACGCCATCCTCACATTGGTGGATTGCGAAACATTTCCCGAGCGCATCAGGGATGAGAGAACCCGGCCTACGATGCTGGCGCAGTTGTCTGCGGCCGATATCGTCGTGATGAGCAAATCCGACCTCATCGAGGATCGGCGGGATATGATCAAGGGGCTGATCGAATCAGCGGCTCCGGGCCGCACCGTCCTCGAGGCGATGCACGGCGACATTCCTGCCGATATCGTGCTGGGTGTGAACGCTAGTCCCTCGTCGACATTCGGATGCTCAGACACCGGCCATCACACCTCATTCGCCTCGACAACGCGTAGCTGGTCGACGCCGGCAGACGGAGACGCGATTATGCGGGCGTTGCGCGAGCTTCCGCCGAATGTCATACGAGCAAAGGGTATCTTTTGCTTCAAGGACGACGAACAACGAAGATTCGTCTATCAGCGGGTCGGCAAGCGCGAGAGCCTTGAAGCCGTATCGGCCCCCTCATCGATTGCCCAGCATGCCTCGAGGCTCGTCCTGATCGGCTTCTCCGAGCAGTGGGATGAGGCCGAGGTATCCCGGCTCATACCATGACCAGGGGTGGTGATGCCGCACTTCCGCCCAGTGTGGCGCGCCCGGTTCGAGAGCGTCCAATCCGAAAGCCCGACGCGCCCCGGCGACGGCGTCGATCGGCGGGATGTCGCTTTCATCCAACAAGCACGGCGAGCGGATGCTGGCGAGATCGTATCGGCAGGCGATAATAAATCGCAGTTATTCTGGCACGGGCACCCATGAGACGATTCTCTGCAATTTCCTTGTTTCGCGAAGCTCTCGGGGGCCACGAGACGTGGCCACGGCAGTGGCGTTCGCCCGAGCCGAAACCTGCCTACGATGTTGTGATTGTCGGAGGCGGTGGGCACGGTTTGGCGACGGCATTCTACCTGGCCGAACGGTACGGACTAACAAACGTCGCGGTCGTAGAGAAGGGATGGATCGGAGGCGGGAATACGGGCCGTAACACGACGATCATCCGATCGAACTATCTCTTTGACGAGAGCGCCAGGCTCTACGAGCATGCCCTGAAACTGTGGGAAGGGCTCTCGCAGCAGCTGAACTACAATGTGATGTACTCCCCGCGGGGCGTCCTGATGTTGGCGCACAACATTCACGACGTCCAAAGCTTCAAGCGGCATGTCCATGCCAACAGGCTCAACGGTATCGACAATGAATGGCTGTCGCCACAAGAGTGCAAGGAGTTCTGTCCTCCGCTGAACGTTGGCGGCGCCATGCGCTATCCGATCCTTGGCGGCGCCTTGCAGCGGCGGGGCGGCACCGCTCGGCACGATGCTGTCGCATGGGGATACGCAAGAGCCGCGGACGCGCGTGGCGTCGACATCCTGGAAAACTGCGAGGTCCTCGGCATCCGCCGCGCCGCATCGGGCCGAGTGGAAGGGATCGAGACGTCAAGGGGCTTCATTCGGGCCGGCAAGATCGGAGTCGTTGCGGCCGGCAACACCAGCGTCGTCATGAACATGGCCGGGGTAAGGTTGCCGCTGGAGAGCTTTCCGCTCCAGGCTCTGGTCTCAGAGCCCGTCAAGCCGGCCTTTCCCTGCGTGGTGATGTCAAACACCATTCACGCCTACATCTCGCAATCCGACAAGGGAGAGATGGTCATCGGCGCCGGCACTGATGCCTACACATCCTATTCACAGCGGGGCGCGCTGCATATCGCAACCCATACGCTCGACGCCATCTGCGAGCTTGTGCCGATGTTCAGAAGACTACGGATGTTGCGCAACTGGGGGGGCATCGTCGACGTAACCCCCGATCGGTCCCCCATCGTGGCGAAGACGCCGGTGCCCGGGCTCTACGTTAATTGTGGCTGGGGCACTGGAGGATTCAAGGCGACGCCAGGTTCAGGCGACGTTTTCGCGTGGACGATTGCGAAGAATGATCCTCATCCGATCAACGCGCCTTTCACGATCGAGCGATTTCGCGATGGCGTGATGATCGACGAAGCCGCTGCTGCGGCGGTGGCCCACTAGTTTTGGAAATCCAGTCACATGCTTCTCATCAAGTGCCCCTTCTGCGGTCCGAGGCCAGAACTCGAGTTCTCTTATGGAGGACAGGCTCACATCGCTCGCCCGAAGGATCCGGCGTCTCTCGATGACGAGTCCTGGGCGGAGTACCTGTACATAAGAAGCAATCCGAAAGGACTTCACGCGGAACGCTGGAGGCACATTCACGGCTGTGCGCGCTTCTTCAACGTACAGCGGAATACGATCTCCGATGCGATCGTGGCAACCTACAAGATCGGCGAGGAGCCTCCCAAACCGGTCGACGCAGGGTTGGAAGAGCGGTCCAGCAGGAGCGGAGCGGCGCTATGAGATACCGGCTTCCCGCGGGCGGCCGCATCGATCGCAGCAAGCCGCTGTCGTTCCACTTCGACGGCAAGAAATATTCCGGGTTCGCAGGCGACACGCTCGCTTCGGCACTTATCGCCAATGGCGTTCATCTCGTCGGCAGGTCGTTCAAGTACCATCGCCCTCGCGGCTTTTTGTCCGCGGGGCCGGATGAACCGAATGCGCTGGTGGGCGTGGGCAGCGAGGAAGCGCGTTATACGCCGAACCTTCGCGCAACCCAGCTCGAGCTGTACGACGGCCTCGTGGCGGAGAGCCAGAACCGGTGGCCGTCCCTCTCGCTGGACTTCAGCGGCGCAAACGACCTGTTCTCGCGATTTCTCCCGGCGGGCTTCTACTACAAGACCTTCATGTGGCCGGCGTCGGCGTGGAAGAAGCTGTACGAGCCGATGATCCGGCGGGCCGCCGGGCTTGGGCGCGCCCCGGAAGCGGCCGACGCCGACCGTTATACGCAAGTGTACGGGCATTGCGATGTCCTGGTCATCGGTGCAGGACCGGCCGGCCTCGCAGCCGCGCTGGCGGCGGCGCGATCCGGAGTGAAGGTCTTCGTCTGCGACGAGCAGGACCAGATGGGAGGCTCGCTGCTGTCGGAGCGGGAAGCAACCATCGACGGGCAGGGGGCCGCCGATTGGCTGGAGCAGACCATCCGGGAATTGAAGTCGCGAACGAACGTGGTCCTGTTGCCACGGACCACCGCGTTCGGTTGGTATCCGCACAATTTCCTTGGGCTATGTGAGCGCGTCACGGACCATTTGGGACTGGCAATCACAAAGCAGCCGCGGGAGCGAATGTGGCAGGTGCGGGCCAGGGAAGTGGTCCTTGCGACCGGCGCCATCGAAAGGCCGCTGGTGTTTCCGGACAATGATCGCCCCGGGATCATGATGGCCGAGGCGGCGCGGACATATCTCAATCGCTATGGAGCGTTGCCCGGCAGCCGGGCGGTTGTCTTCACCGCCTGCGACAGCGCTTATCGCGCGGCGCTTGAGTTGAAGAGCGCGGGCGTTGAGATCGCTGCGATAGCGGATGTGAGATCAGCTCCGAATGGCCGATGGATCGAGCGGGCGCGAGCCGCCGGCATCGACGTGCGTCCATCCACGGTGGCCGCCGGAACTTACGGCCGTCTGCGCATCTCGCATGCCGATCTGGCGCGAATTTGCGGAGGACGCACGGGGCATCCCGAAACCTTCGCGTGTGACCTTCTGCTGATGTCGGCTGGCTTCACGCCGAGTGTGCACCTGTTCTCGCAGTCGCGCGGCAAGCTCGTCTATGACGAGGATCTGAAGGCATATCTGCCGGGCACCTCGGTCGAGCGCGAGCGTTCCATCGGAGCTTGTCGAGGCGTGTTCGACCTCGGCGCATCTCTCGCCGACGGGTTCGCGGGAGGACTCAGTGCGGCAAAGGCGTCGGGAGGAACTGCGGCGGCCGAGCACAAGTTTTCGGTTTTCGCTCAATCGTTGGGCAGGGACGGTTTCATCGGTGCACCGCCGAGCGGCGGCAAATCGCGACGAACGCGGGCCTGGGTCGACTTTCAGAACGACGTCACCGCAAAAGACATCGAACTCGCGACGCGCGAAGGCTTTCGATCCATCGAGCATGTCAAGCGCTACACGACCACGGGTATGGCGACCGACCAGGGCAAGACGTCCAACATGAACGCATTGGGCATCGTCTCGCAAACGCTGGCGTTGCCCGTCTCGCAAGTCGGCCTGACCACATTCCGCCCTCCATACACGCCGACGACCTTCGGCGCGTTCGCCGGCCAGTCCAGAGGAGAGCTGTTCGATCCGGTTCGGAAAACGTCAATCCACGAATGGGCGCGCGAGAACGGCGCCGTCTTCGAGGATGTGAGCCTTTGGAAACGAGCTCATTATTTCCCGCGACCGGGCGAGGACATGCACGCGGCGGTCAGGCGCGAATGCAAGGCGACACGGGAATCGGTCGGGATTTTCGACGCTACCACGCTCGGCAAGATCGAGGTTGTCGGCAAGGACGCCACCGAATTCATGAACCGGATGTACACCAATGCATGGACCAAGCTTGAGCCGGGGCGTCTGCGCTACGGGGTTATGCTGCGGGAGGACGGCTTTGTCATGGACGACGGCGTCGTCGGGCGAATGTCGCCAGATCGCTTCCACGTCACGACGACGACGGGTGGCGCCGCCCGCGTGCTCGCCCTCATGGAGGACTACCTGCAAACGGAGTGGTCGGACCTCGACGTCTGGTTGACGTCGACCACCGAGCAATGGGCCGTCATTGCCGTCCAGGGACCGAATGCGCGCAAGGTGCTGGAGCCGCTCGTGCACGGCATCGACATCTCCCAGCAGGCCATGCCGCACATGAGCGTGCAGGAGGGGCATATCTGCGGGGTGCCGACGCGACTTTTCAGGGTCTCCTTCACCGGCGAACTGGGCTTCGAGGTCAACGTCCCCATGGGATATGGCCGCGGGGTGTGGGAGGCGATTTACGCCGCGGGACGCGAGTTCGGCATCACGCCTTACGGCACCGAAACGATGCACGTTCTCCGGGCTGAGAAGGGATACATCATTGTTGGTCAGGAGACTGATGGCACCGTGACCCCCGATGACGTGGGGCTGGCCTGGGCGATCGGGAAGGCCAAGAAGGACTTCGTCGGCAAACGTTCGCTGGCGCGGCCCGCCATGAGCCGAAGCGATCGAAAACAATTGGTCGGGCTGCTCACTGTCGATCCGAACATCGTGCTGGAGGAGGGGGCGCAGGTCGTCGCCGATCCGTCCGAGCCTGTCCCCATGACGATGATCGGCCACGTTACGTCGTCGTACTGGAGCGTTGCGCTCGACCGCTCGATCGCTCTGGCCTTGGTGCAAGGCGGCCGGGCGCGCATCGGCTCACGCCTGAGCGTTCCGATGCCAAGCGGGCCCGTGACGGCCGAAGTCGTCCAGCCGATATTCTACGATCCGGAAGGGAAGCGTCTCGATGGTTGAGGCAACGATCGTCAGGGTGAACTCGCTGGCGGCCGTCAGCCGCGACAGCGCCAGTTCTCCGCAGGTTTCGCTAGCGGTGCTGCCCGATGCGGCGAAATTGGTGTTTCGCGGACGACCCTCGTCGATCGGCGCGGCCGGAGAGGCATTCGGCGTCGAGCTACCCCAGACCGCCAACCGCTTCCGCGAGGCGGCGGGACGCAAAGCCTATTGGTTGGGTCCGGACGAGTGGTTGCTGGAAGCGATCGGAGTGGATTCTTCTGAGCTGTTCTCAACGATGTCGGAAAAGCTCGCCTCCCCTTCCTGTTCCCTCGTCGACGTCAGTCATCGATCCGACTCCATGGCGATAAGGGGACCGATGAGCGAATACGTGCTCAACCACGGCTGCCCGCTCGATCTCTCCGAACGAGCATTTCCGGTCGGGATGTGCACGCGCTCCATTCTCGGCAAGTCGCCGATAGTGCTCTCCCGAACGGAGCAGGAGGTGTTTCATCTGGACGTCTGGCGCTCTTTCTCGCCTTACGTCTGGTCGTTCCTGGACGAAGCCCGCCAGGAATTCCTCCACGATCAGTCGGCAAGGTCACCCACGTGATTTCATGATCGGAACGTTCGAGCTCTTCAAGATCGGCATAGGCCCATCGTCGTCCCATACGGTCGGCCCCATGAAGGCGGCGGCCGTCTTTGCCGAGAGCGTAGAGCGTTCGGGCCTGCTGCGACGTGTGGCGCGGGTGCGAGTCGATCTGTTCGGATCGCTCGCCTGGACCGGTAAAGGGCACGGCACGGACAAAGCCGTCATTCTCGGCCTTGCCGGCGAACGTCCTGATGCGGTCGATCCTGATGATGCGGACAAGATCGTGGCGTCGGCCCGGCAAGAAAAGGTGCTCCGTTTCGCAGGCAAGTACCGGATCGCCTTCGATCCCGAGGCGGACATCGTATTCGACGGCATCACTCCTCCGGTCCATCATCCGAATACGCTGGCGCTAACGATCTTCGATTTTGCCGGAGAGCGGCTCCTCGAACAGCGATGGTGCTCGATCGGGGGCGGCTTCGTTGTGCCGGAAGAAGAGGTAGGAAAGCCGTCGCCCGCCTCGTCGGCGCCGGTGCCCTATCCGTTTCGCTCCGGCCGCGACCTCCTCACGATGGGCGCTTCGTCCGGCCTGTCCATTGCCGAGATGGTCCTCGCCAACGAGACCTCGCGGCTGCCGAGCGACGAGGTCGAGGCACATCTCGATCGCATCGTCGCGGTCATGATGTCTTGCATAGACCGCGGCATGGCGACGGAAGGGGAACTTCCCGGTGGTCTCGAAGTGCGGAGGCGGGCGCCTGCACTCCATCGGAGGCTCCTGGTGGCATCCGTAGCGAACAATCGAGCGCAACACGCCGTGATGGATTGGGTCAGCCTGTATGCGATAGCCGTCAACGAAGAGAACGCCGCGGGAAGCCGCGTCGTCACCGCGCCGACCAACGGCGCGGCCGGCATCATTCCGGCCACGCTGCGTTACTTCCGCGACCATTGCCACGATGCCGATGCGGAAGGGCTGCGCCACTTTCTCCTGACCGCTTCCGCGATCGGAGCCCTGTTCAAGATGAACGCATCCATCTCCGGCGCGGAGGTCGGATGTCAGGGGGAAGTCGGCGTCGCCTGCTCGATGGCGGCCGCGGGATTGGCGGCCGTTCTCGGCGGTACCAACGAGCAGATCGAGAATGCCGCCGAAATCGGCATGGAGCACCATCTCGGCATGACCTGCGATCCGATCGGCGGCCTGGTGCAGATCCCCTGCATCGAGCGAAACGCCTTCGGGGCCATCAAGGCCATCAGCGCTGCATCGCTCGCGCTCCAGGGAGACGGGACGCACGTGGTATCGCTCGACAAAGTCATCGCGACGATGCGCGAGACTGGCCGGGACATGCAATCCAAATACAAGGAGACCTCGCTCGGAGGACTCGCGGTGAATCTGGCGGAATGCTGAAGGAACACACATGGGACAAGTTGCGTCGAACAAGTTCTTCACCACCGACATCTCGACCCTGGATCCCGAGGTGGCGTCCGCCATCGCAGACGAGCTGCGGCGACAGCAGGAAGAGATAGAGCTGATCGCCTCCGAGAACATCGTCTCGCGCGCGGTCCTGCAGGCGCAAGGCTCGGTTCTGACGAACAAGTATGCGGAAGGCTACCCGGGACGACGCTACTATGGCGGATGCGCGCATGTCGACGTGGCGGAGGAGGTCGCGAGAGAGCGCGCCAAGAAGCTCTTCGGCTGCGCCTTCGCGAACGTGCAACCGAATTCGGGCAGTCAGGCCAACCAGGGCGCCTTCATGGCTCTCATGAAGCCAGGCGATACTTTCATGGGACTGGACTTGGCCGCGGGAGGCCATCTCACCCACGGCGCCAAGCCCAACATGTCCGGCAAGTGGTTCAACGCCGTGAGCTACGGCGTGCGTTCGGAAGATCAGAGGATCGACATGGAGGCGCTGGAGCGTCTCGCACTGGAGCATAGGCCGAAGGTCATCGTCGCTGGCGGGTCGGCTTACTCGCGCTTCTGGGACTTCGCCGAATTCCGTCGTATCGCGGACCTGGTTGGCGCCTATCTCATGGTCGACATGGCACATTTCGCCGGTCTGGTCGCCGGCGGCGTCCATCCATCGCCGATTCCTCACGCGCATGTCGTCACCTCGACCACCCACAAGACGCTGCGCGGTCCGCGCGGCGGTCTGATCCTGTGCAACGACGCAGTGTTGGCAAAGAAGATCGACTCGTCGATCTTCCCGGGCCTTCAAGGCGGTCCGCTGATGCATGTGATCGCTGCAAAGGCGGTCGCATTCGGCGAAGCGCTGACGCCGGAATTTCGCCGATACGCCAGCGACGTCGTCAGGAACGCCAGGACGCTCGCGAATACCCTCATGGAACGGGGATACTCCGTCGTCTCCGGTGGGACCGACAATCATCTGTTTCTGGTCGATCTGCGTTCCAAGAACCTCAACGGCAAGACGGCAGAAACCGCACTCGGACGGGCTAACATCACCTGCAACAAAAACGGGATACCTTTCGACCCGGAGAAGCCGACTGTCACCTCGGGAATCAGGCTCGGAACAGCGGCGACGACGTCGCGCGGTTTCGGCGAAGGAGAATTTCAGGCGGTAGGCAATCTGATCGCGGATGTATTGGACGCCGTTTCCGCCGCGAATACCGACGCGGCTCCGGCTGTCGAGCAGCGCGTGAAAGGACAGGTCGCAGAGCTGACGAAGGCGTTCCCGATCTATCCGTTGGGCTGAAGAGAGCCGAGAATGTCGAGCAATTTGGCACTGGGGAACTTCCGACTCAGCTACGGTCCTGATGCCGGCGAGGGCGCATTTACGACGAGGCCGGAAATCGTCGGCGCGTTCGGGGTGGTTGCCTCGACTCATTGGCTGGGAACTGCCGCTGGCATGCGGATCCTCGAGAAGGGAGGCAATGCCTTCGACGCCGCGGTGGCCATCGGCTTTGCGCTGCAAGTCGTCGAACCGCATCTCAACGGGTTCGGCGGCGAGGTCCCGATCATCTTCCACGACGCGAAATCGGGACGCGCGCGCGTGCTGTGCGGGCAAGGGGTTGCGCCGGCAGGCGCCACGATTGAGACGTTCGCCAAACTCGGCCTCGACATCATTCCGGGAAGCGGGTTTCTTCCGGCATGCGTTCCCGGCTCGTTCGGCGCCTGGATGAGACTGCTCCGCGACTACGGGACAATGGACGTCGGTGACGTCCTGGAATCCGCGATCACCTACGCTCGCGACGGTTACGTGATGCTTCCGAGGATCGCCGCTGCGATCCAAACGGTCGCTCCCCTTTTCCAGGAGGAGTGGCCGACATCAGCAGACGTCTATCTGAAGGACGGCATTCCGCCGGCAGGCGCACTGTTTGCGAATCCGGACCTTGCGTCGACGTATGAGAGGATCGTCCGCGTTGCCGATAAAACGCGAGGGACGAGAGAACAGAAAATAGAAGCAGCGCGCAAGGCGTTCTACCAGGGGTTCGTCGCCGAGGCGATCGACCAGTTCGTCCGGACGCCGGTGATGGATACCTCGGGATCGCGGCATGCCGGAATCATCTCCGGACAGGATCTCTCGCTCTGGCAAGAGACATACGAGGATCCGCTTTCGCTGAGCTATGGTGCTTTCCAAGTGCTCAAGCCGGGACCGTGGACGCAGGGGCCGGTGTTCCTCCAGCAGCTCGCTTTGCTCAAGGGATTCGATCTATCCTCGATGGATCCTCTCGGCGCCGACTTCATTCACACCGTCACCGAGTGCTCCAAGCTCGCATTCGCCGATCGCGAGAAATATTACGGCGATCCGAATTTTGTCGATGTGCCGATGGCAAGGCTTCTGAGCGAAGAATACGCGAACGCGCGACGAGAGTTGGTGGGGAGTGCTGCCTCGCTCGACTTCCGGCCGGGCTCGATCGAGGGGTTCGATCATGCCGTGCCCTATGCCATCGGCAACGCCGAGGATGGCAGCGCGGCGCTGGGCGCCGGCGAGCCTACGGTTGCCCGCTCCACGGCGGTCAGCGGCGAGTCTGCGATCAGTCGCCGCGGCGCGGTGCGCGGCGATACGGTCCATCTCGATGTGATCGATCGGCATGGCAACATCGTCTCGGCAACTCCGAGCGGAGGCTGGCTGCAAAGTTCGCCGGTGATTCCCGGACTAGGATTCGCACTCGGGACACGAGCGCAGATGTTCTGGCTCAAGCCGGGGCTTCCATCGTCGCTTGCCCCCGGCAAGCGCCCCCGGACCACCCTTTCCGTTTCCCTGGTGTACAGGGGCGGGGAGCCGTACGCGAGTTTCGGCACTCCCGGCGGCGATCAACAGGATCAGTGGAGTTCCGTCTTCTTTCTGCGCCACGTGCATCACAATCTCAATCTGCAGGGTGCGATCGACGCACCGATGTTTCACAACGACCACATGCCGAGCTCGTTCTTTCCACGACGTGCTAAACCCGGCTCGCTGACGATGGAAGGTCGTTTTTCGATGGAGGTGCAGAAGGAGCTTGCGGACAGGGGGCATCGTATCGAAATCGTCGATGGATGGTCGCTCGGAAGGCTTTCGGCGGTTTCCAAAAGAGGGAGGGTGCTGCGCGCGGCCGCGAACCCTCGCTACATGCAGGGTTACGCCTTTGGCCGTTGAGTGACACAGTGCGCGCTCATCAGTCGATAGATGAGTGCCGTTGCCCGGCCAGCTCAATGAAGGCGCGGACGGTCTTGGACCTGTTCGTTCTTTTCCAGGCTAGAACCGTTTCAAGACAAAATCTTTGATCGTCGATGGGACGCAGATCGATATTGTGACCGGCGAATCCGATCAAGCTCTTTGGATAAATCGTGACGCCGAGACCGGCCGCGACGAGTCCGAGCAGGGCCATCGGATTCGACGCCTCCAGGCAGACCTTCATGCTCAAGCCTTCCGCCGCGAAGATGTCGCTGAGGCGCCAGCGATACGCTTCCCACTCGCCCATATCTCCGAGGATAAGATCCTGCCCGGCAAGGTCGGCTGGACGTATCTTTGACGCACGGGTCAACTCGTGATCCCGCGGGGCGACGAGATAAAGCGGCTCTACCGAAACCACCAGGACCTGGAAATCGGGATGGTCGAACGGCCCGATCATGTAGCCGATGTCGATCTCGTCATGCGCGAGCGCCAGCTTCTGACCTTGCGTACGCATGTAACGCAGGTTCAGTGCGACATGCGGATGGAGTCGTCTGTATCGAGAGACTGCCGACGGCATCAGCGTCGTTGCCGCGAAGGACATGTAAGCCAGCCGTAGCTCTCCGGTCTTGCCTTGCGCGACAAGACGCGCCGCGCCGACTGCCCGTTCGTAACCCCGCAACAGCTCGACATTTGTTTCGTAGAAGCAGCGGCCCGCCGCGTGAGCGAAACTTCCCGGGTGGTGCGCTCGAACAGCTTGAAGCCGAGCAGCTGTTCCAACCTCTGAATACGACGGGTCAGAGCCGACTGATCAATGTTGAGGCGCTGGGCGCCGCGTCGGAAACTGAGTTCCTCGGCGACTACCACAAACGACTGCGTGAGTTCGAGACCTCCGTCTCCGCACATTCGGCGCCTTCCCTACGGGCGAGTGAAGGATATCGATTGATGCAGGCCGTGCAACAACAATTGGCGAACGATCACTTCCGCGCGCGCTGTGTTTCGTCATGATGGCGGGGTCGGGACATGGAGCCGTCGGTCAGGACGGCCGGACAACGAGGAGATTGACCGTGCAGGACATCGACAATCGCGAACTTAACCGCATGTTGCAGCAGGCCTTCGATGCTTCCACCAAGATCTATCAGGAGCGCGGTTTCCAGCGTCGTATCGGATTTGGAAGGCGTCCCGCGCTGGTGAGCGTCGATCTCACCAACGCCTGGACGCGGCCCGGCAATCCCTTCACCTGCGATCAGGAAGCGATGGACAACCAGATCATGCCGGGCATGCAGCGGCTCCTCAAGGCGTGCCGCACGAACGGCCATCCGGTGATCCACGTGACTACGGCCTACGAGATCACCGATCGCAACGCACCGTTCACCGACATGGGCTTGTGGCACTGCAAAATACCGATCGAGGTCGTCAATCTCAACGATCGGGCACTCTGGGCCATCGACGCGCGAATCGCTCCGGTCGAGGGTGAATATACCTTGCTGAAGAAGCGGGCGAGCGCATTTCACGGTACGGGCCTTGGGGGAATTCTGCGCGCTGCCGGCGTCGACACCATCCTGGTAACCGGCGTGACCGCGACGGCCTGCGTCCGCACGACGATCTGCGATGGCTTGGCGGACGGTTTTCGCACCATTGCTGTTCGTGAGTGCATCGGTGACCGCGTGCCTGGCGCGGTCGCCTGGAACCTCTACGACATCGACGCCAAGTTCGCTGACGTCCACAGCGTCGATGAATGCGTCGATTACCTGGACAGTGTGGGATCGACGCGCATGGCGGCCGAGTAACGCTCCCGCAGCAACGGCGAGATGGACAGCGTCCCGCCGTTGCTGATACGGAACGGTTCAGTCGCTACAGCAACTTGAACATCACAAGCGCATCAACATAGTCGCCTGAGGGCCGACGGAAGGCGAGTGGCAGGCGACCGACGTCCCGGAAGCCAAGAGAATGCCAGAGGCTGACGGCGCGCTCATTGCTGCTGACAACGAAATTGAATTGCATCGCGGAAAATCCCTGGCTCTTCGCATGCAGCAGGGAATGTTCGCACATCTGCCGTGCGATACCTTTTCCCTGAGTGCTCACGTGCGTCATGTAGCCGCAATTGGCGACATGCGATCCGCCGCCGGCCTGATTGGCGCGTAGGTAGTAGGTCCCCACCGCGTTTCCGTCTTGCACCGCAATAAAGGTTTGCCGATCCGTCCCCATCCAATAGCGGAGAGCGTCTGCTTCCGACATGTCCCTGGGGAGTGTGTAGGTCTCGCCGGCGCGAATGACAGGGCCGATGATCGACCAGATCGATGCGCTATCCTCAACTGTGGCCGGCCTTATCTGCAGCATGAGTGATTGTTCCGTGGGTATGTCGAGTGGGGGAAAAGCGAGCTTCGCCGATGAAGCTCGAGCAAAGGCCATTCTAATACAGGGAATGGCGATCCGAGTCCTTCTAGCCCTCGACGTCATGCGGCGCCGCGAAGCAACTTCCCGCCGTGACTTGAGGTGCTCGCGAACGCAACTCAACCTGGGCGCTATTTCGGAATCGCACAACTACGCCAAGTCGACTGCGCTGCGATCGCACGCCATTTGCTTAGTAGATAAGCGGCCGTTTGCATACTTACTGCACATTGCCAGGGCCGTGCGACGCGACGTCCCTCGCGTCTTCCAACAGCTACAATTTTCATGTCGCATTCATACAAGCCCCGGCTGGCAGTGCACGTATACATTTTTGTGACTTTCGAAAGACGAGAGCAAGAGGGGAAGCGGGAGGGCATTCGCAGCCTTTGGCAATGGCGCCAAAGAGCGAGTGGCACCACGGAGGGACGCATGAGCTATCTGATGAACCGGCGCGGGTTTCTTGCGGGTGCGACGAGCGCGATGGCGCTCATGTCCAGCGCGGGCGGGGTCCGCGCCGAAGGTGGCCAAATAATCGTCGCCAATTGGGGCGGGGACTGGAACGACCGCACGGTCCAGTTCTTCGAAGCGCCCATTGTCGAGAAAGCCGGTTACACTATTGTCCGCGACCTCGACGGGTTTGACCAACGCAGAACAAAGATCATTGCGAGCCGCAGGCTGCCGCGTGCGCCTATGGATGTCGCGCACATGGACGACGCGACCGCGTTCGAACTGGCTTCGTTGGAAGCGCTTGATGCGATCGATGAACAGGCCGTCCCGCGACTGAAGGATACCCTGTCCATCCTGCGAACGCCCACATTCGTCCCTTGGCAATACAGCGCCTGGATCATCGGCTACAACCCCAAGAAATTGAAGGAAGCTCCCAAGAGCTTTGCCGATCTCTGGGACCCCAAGTACAAGGGCATCGTCGGCCTAAGCGACGCCCACTGGTTTCACCACATCGAGTCCACGGCACTCAAGCTCGGAAAGTCCCTCGACAACATCAATATCGAGGCCGTGAAAGCCAGCATGATGGAATGGAAGAAAGCGGCCAGCCCGCGCATCTATCCGAACCATCTGCAGATCGAGCAGGCGCTCAAGAACGAAGAGATCCTCGTCGCTCCCGAGTACAAGGCGCGCATCCTGCAATTCGCCTCGGAGGGTGTCGATGTGGTTTCCGCGTATCCGGCGGAGGGCGGCATCGGCATCATCTTCGGTCTGGTGATGCCGAAGAAGGGACCGAATCCTCAGGCGGCGAAATTCTACTGCAATGCGTTGCTAGACCCGGACGGGCTGACGGCTCTGGTCCAGAAGTCATTCTATTCGCCATCAAACTCCAAGTCGGTGTTGCCCGAAGCTGCCGCCAAGCAGATCGAATTCACTGAGCAAGAGAAGAAGGCGATCCATAACCGGCCTCATGCATTCTGGCTGAAGAACCGCAATGATCTGCTCGATTGGTGGAACAAAGAATTCAAGAGCTGAACGCGTCTAGATGACCACGCTAGTAGTTGCACGAGAGTCAAGCGGCATGCCTGCCGTCGCAAGACGCACCCGGTGGGCTGCCCCTTATGCCTTGTCGGGACCGGCCTTCGTCTTTGTCTCGCTACTGTTGATGCTTCCGCTCCTCATGATGCTGCGGTTGAGCTTCTACCAGTACGACGCGGCACAGATGTACATCCAGGCGTTCACGCTGGATAATTACGTCAGGTTCTTCAAGGACGAATTCTACCGTCAGGTGTTGTGGACGACCCTCTGGGTCTCGGCAGTCACGACGTTGCTGTGCCTCATCGGTGGATTGGCTGTTGCGTATTTCATGGCGAGGACGACTTCAGCCATACTGAAGCGCTATCTGATCATCGCAATCGTCTTGCCGCTGTTCATGGGGAACGTGGCGAGGACCGCCGGATGGATCATCATCCTCGATAACAAGGGCTTATTGAATTTCCTGCTGCAACAACTCGACCCGGGAGGCGAAACGCTGCAACTACTCTACACGTCCGGCGCGGTAATCACGGGTCTGACGTCGGTACTATTGCCATTCATGATCGTGACGCTCAACAGCGTCATGCACAATATCGACGTATCGCTGGAGGAAGCGTCACTCAACCTGGGGGCTTCCGCGCTGACAACGTTTCGCCGGATCGTCCTTCCTCTTCTGATGCCGGGTATCTTCGCAGGCTGCGTGCTGTGCTTCATCCTGTCGATGAATGCCTATGCGACGCCGATCCTCATCGGTGGGCCAAAGTTCTACATGATGGCGCCGACCATCTACAAGCAGATATCGGCGGCCATGAACTGGCCGTTCGCCTCGGCGCTGGCGTTCATGCTGATCTCCCTGACGATGGTGCTCACGGTCGTGTCCGCCGTAATGTTCAGTCGGACGGCACGGATAGGTGCCGTCCGATGACGAGTATCAGCAAAGCGAGCCCGCTCAGGTGGATCTATCTGATCTTCGTATGGGCCACCATCCTGTTCGTGCTCGTTCCGCTGGCGACAACGATATGGGTCGCGTTCTTCAGCAACAAGATCCTTTCATTTCCTCCCGAGGGATACACGGGAAGCTGGTTCGTTCAGGCCTGGAGCCTCGAAGCCTTCAGGAGCGGCTTCTTCCTGAGCTTTCAGGTGGCGATCAGTGCGTCGGTGCTCGCGCTATGCCTGGGCGTTCCCGCAGCGCTCGCGATCGGCAGATACCAGTTCCGGGGACGGGAGTTCATCAACACTGTGCTGATGTCGCCGCTGATGATCCCGGCCATCGTCGCCGGCAGCGCGATCTATCTGTTCTACATTGAGCTTCAGATCTGGAGCGACGTTCAGTTCGCCTCTACGGTTTACGGCCTGACTTTGGCCCATGCTCTGATCGCGATACCTTGGGTGTTGCGGCTGCTCGTCGCATCCTTGGCCGGGCTCGATCCTGCGATCGAGGAAGCATCACTTAGTCTCGGCGCCACGCGGCTTACGACTTTCTTCCGTATAACCCTTCCGCTGATACGCCCGGGTATCACGGCTGGCGTTCTGTTCGGATTCATCGCTTCGTTCGGCGATCTTGAGAAGTCGCTCCTGCTGGTCGGTCCTGGTCGTATCACGCTGCCGATCGCTATGCTCAACTATCTGGAATACCGAACCGATCCGACGATCATGGCGGTTGCGACGATCCAGGTTCTCATCATCGCGATTGCGCTCATCGTTTCCGACCGATACGTGCGTCTTGGGCGAACATTCTGAAGAACAAAAGGGCTAACAGTGTCCAACGTCACTCTCCAGAACGTGGTGAAGCAATACGACTCCTTCGTCGCTGTGAGGGAAATGTCGCTCGATATCGCGAACGGGGAATTCCTGGCGCTGCTCGGGCCCAGCGGATGTGGAAAGACCACGACGCTTCGGATGATCGCGGGCTTTATCGAGGCTAGTGCGGGCCGGATCTTGTTCGGCGATCAGGATGTGACCGATCTTCCGCCCAACAAGCGCAATACGGGAATGGTGTTTCAGGGCTTTGCCCTGTTTCCCCATATGAACGTCCATCAGAACATCGCCTACGGACTGGAGATGCGCCGCGTTCCCAAAGGCGATATCCGACAGCGCGTGGCCAAGGTTCTGGACCTGGTGCAGCTCGGCCGTTTCTCAGAACGCATGCCACGACAATTGTCGGGAGGGCAGCAACAGCGGGTCGCGTTGGCTCGCGCACTGGTCATCAATCCGCATGTGTTGTTGCTGGACGAGCCGCTGTCGGCTCTCGACGCGAAGCTGCGACACGACGTTCGGCTGCAGATAAGACAATTGCAACAATCGCTGGGGCTGACGACCGTGTTCGTCACCCACGACCAGGAGGAAGCGCTTAGCCTCGCCGATCGGCTCGTGGTGATGAATGGGGGTGCCATCGAGCAGATCGGGAGCCCCGCCGATCTCTACGAGCGGCCGGCTACGCCTTTCGTCGCCGACTTCATCGGTAAGACAAACTTCTTCAAGGGAACGCTGGCTGGCGACAGGTTCACGACCGATGCGGGAATTTCCTTCAGGGTTGCGCCGAAAATCGCGCGGGCGACGCTGCTTGGGGTGAGGCCCGAGAAAATCAAGATTGCCGTCGGCCCGGGATCGGCGGCAACGGCTCACGACGATGCGAACGAGATCGACGGGGTGGTCGAGCTCATCAGCTATCTCGGACCTTTCACCGAGTATCAGATTAAGGTCCCCGGCGAGCAACGTCTTCTGGTTCAGCAGGCCAATCGGGACATGCCGGAAGCGGTTCAGCCAGGGCAGGCGGTCAGGCTCACGATTGCTCCCGAGTGGTGCTTTCTCTTCAATGCCGACGTGGGCACGAGGGCAAACCTGGAGGGCGAGCCCTAACGGACCGTCACTACTTGGTACCGGCTGCGTCCCAATCGCTGCCCGGCGTTCGAACATCGATTTGCATCAGGAGAACAAAAACATGTCGTCGCAGCTGCACGAGCGCTCGATCGTCATCGACGGTCTGATCATCTCCAATTTTGGCCGGGACATATTCGAGGACATGCGAAAGGGAGGGCTTACGGCCGCCAATTGCACGTGCTGCATTTGGGAGGGGTTCACCGAGACGATGCGGAACGTGATGCAGTGGAAACACTGGTTCCGCGAACATGGCGATCTGATCAGACAGGTCTATACAACCCAGGACATCATGGCTGCGAAAAAGGAAGGCAGAACCGGGATCATACTGGGATGGCAGAATATCACGGGTATAGAGGACCAGATCGGCTATCTCAGCCTCTTCAAGGAGCTCGGCGTTGGCATCATTCAGATGGCCTACAACACCCAGAACCTCGTGGGCACCGGCTGTTATGAAAGCAAGGACGGTGGGCTGTCCGACTTTGGACACGAGGTGGTTGCCGAGATGAACCGACTTGGCATCCTGTGCGACCTCTCGCATGTCGGTCCTCAGACGAGCACAGACGTGATCCTTGCTTCCAAGAAGCCCGTGACCTACTCGCACTGTCTGCCCGCCGGGCTTAAGTCCCATCCGCGCAATAAGAGCGATGAGCAACTGAAGTTCATCGCCGATCGCGGCGGGTTCGTCGGCGTTACGATGTTTCCTCCCTTCCTTAAACGCGGGGCTGAAGCATCAGTGGACGATTACGTCGAGGCGATCGAATACGTGATCGACATCTGCGGCGAGCGAAACGTCGGCATTGGGACCGACTTCACTCAAGGCTACGGGCAGCCCTTCTTCGATTGGATCACGCACGACAAAGGATACGGACGCAAGCTCACGGACTTCGGGAGCGTGATCAATCCGCAGGGCATGCGTACCATCGGTGATTGGCCAAATCTCACGGCCGCGATGGAGAAACGCGGCTGGAATTCAAGCAAAATCGAGGGCGTGATCGGAGAAAACTGGCTGTCGGTCTTGCGCGAAGTCTGGGGCGCCTAGATCGCCTGCATACGAATTCGCATAGTAATTGCTTGCCACCACTTGTGCACGCCGGTTTGTTGAGGGCGCCTTCCATGAGGAGTTGGTTCACGCAGTTGAGGGCATCGCTTAGGTTCCAAGGAGACGTCAGCGATTTCCACATCTGTCCCGACGGTGCGCAGGTGTCGCTGCCCACGGGAATGAAACAAAGCGATGGGGTTCTTGACTGCCTTGATCGTACCGGTCTCGACGCTAAAATTGACGAACATGGTCCGGTTCAAAGCGAAAAGGACGGCCGAGTTGGAAGAGGGCGATAGCTTCTCATTCTTGCCTGACACATTCTTGGCTTTAGAGCGTTTTCGAGCCAAGCATGCCCTCGGACTTGATCCGAGGGTGGACATCGGTTCGCGTAGCAATCAAGTGTACGCAGATTGCGTAGACTTATCTGCGCAGAAAACGCGTCAAGACAAGAATCTAGAACTTCGGTTCTGATTCAATCAGAACCGAAAATGCTCTAGCCGCCGCATTTGGGCATAAGGCCGTTCACATCCTGCACCAGGCTGGGCATCACTTCCGCGGCGGAACGCTTGCCCGTCACCAGGCTTTCGGTGTGGTTCTTGATCACTTCGATGATCTTCAGCGAATTTCCACCCGGAAAGGACGCCCAATCCGTCAGCACCGGCAGTTGCTGAATGCTGGTCATGTGGTTGGGGTTCTTGGCATAGAATGACCCGAGGAGCTCGGGTGACTTCACCGCAATCTCATTGCCGGGCATGTAACCGGTATAGTTCACCATGAGCGTCTGACCGATCGGGCCGGTGACAAACTTCACATACTCCCATGCCGCCTTCTGCCGCTCGGCATCCTTCGCGAAGACCATAGCGACATTTCCGCCGGCAGGCAGCTTGCCGTCGGGTGCCGACAACGGAAACGCGACGGTCTTGAAATCAAAGCGGTTGCCGATCTGGCGATCCGCTGCGGCGACATAGGACGTGGAATCGACGAGGATGGCGACGCTGCCGGCGACGAATGACTGACGCACTTGGCTGATACCGAAGTTGGGCATTCCTGACCTGCCAAAAGACTCCAAGGTCTTGAGTGCCCACATGCCGGCATCGTCATCGAAGGCGATTGTGCAGCCGTCGGCCTTCAGCATGCGTCCAGCGCGGCTGGTGACGAGCGACTGCAGCAGCCAGTTTCCGGTCTGGTCCCATTGGTAGTAGAATCCCGTCACGCCGGCTCCGGCACTTGCCTGAATTTTCTGACCTGCGGCGACGAGCTCGGGCCAGGACTTGGGCAGCGTAGTCGGATCGAGGCCGGCCTTCTTCACGAGGTCGGCGTTCAGGTAGAGCACCGGTGTCGAGACCGCGAAAGGCAGACCGTAGAGCTTGCCTTTCCATTGGCCAAGCGCTGCGAGCGTTGAGTAGTAGCCGAGTTTGTCGAGACCACCATCCGCCGCCACAAAGGCATCGAGGGGCGCGCCGAGGCCGCGGTCCACGAACAAGCCGATCTGGTTGATGCCGTTGAAGGCGATATCCGGAAGACGTCCGGTGATCTGGTCGCGCAGGATCTGCTGTGCCCCCTCCTCGTAGCCGGCCGCCGGGTTGCGGAATTTTACCTTGATCTCGGGATGTGTCTCGGTGAAGCGCTTGGCGAGCTCCTGGTGAAGAGCGTTGAAAGTCCCCGGCGTGGTGTAAAGCACGTCGAGCGTTACCTCGGCATGGGCGGGCGTGAGCGCGAAGCCGGCCAGCAATGTGGCACCCACGACCCTCAACACGCGGCGCGGCAGCAGTCTGTCGAACATGATGGTGTCCTTTAGTTACTTCATGGCGGTGGTCGCCAGCCCGTCGATGAAGCGGCGCTGGGCGAAGAGGAAAGCGAGCAGCAGCGGGGCGACGATGATCGTGGCGCCGGCCATCAGTGCGCCGAGGAATTGGCCGGCCTCGTCATCGCGGAACAGGAGAATGCCTAGCGCCGGTGTCGAGATTTCTTCGCTCCGCACGGCGATGAGTGGCCAGAACAAGTCATTCCAGTGCGCCACTACCGAGAAGATGCCGAAGGCGGCGAGCGCGGGGGCACTCATGGGCATCATAATGCGCCAGATGATCTCGAACTCACCGAGCCCATCGAGCCGGGCGGCGTGGATGATCTCGTCGGGGATGGATCGGAAGAACTGGCGCAGCAGGAAGATACCGAAGGCAGAGATGATCCAGGGAAGAATGAGAGCCGCGTAGGTGTCGAGCAGCCCGAAGACGTAGAGGAGGACAAAATGGGGAATAGCCAGTGCCTGCGGCGGCACGAGAAGCCCAACCAGCACTGCAGAAAACAAAGTGTCACGTCCGCGGAAGCGCAGCTTGGCAAGGGCGTAGGCGCATGGCACGCAGATCACGAGCTGCAGCGCGAAGATGACCGCGCAGACGAAGACGCCATTGAGCAGGAAGCGGAGCATCGGCGCTGCGGTCAGCGCAACGCGATAGTTCTCGACGCCGTGGAAGGTTTGGGGCCAAAGATGGAAGTCGGGTTGAAAGATTTCGTCCGGTGGCTTCAGGGATAAGCTGACCATCCATACGAAAGGCAGCAACGCGAATGCTGCGGAAGCGACGAGCAAGACGTGGCGCACGATGCGACCTGCGAGCCGGCGTCGGGGGCGGTGTGCACTCATGAATAGTGCACCCGGCGTTCGATGAAGCGCGCCTGGGCAATCGTGAGGGCGATCACGATAGCAAGGTAGACCACCGTCAGGGCCGCGCCGTATCCGGTGCGCAGATAGTCGAAGCTTTCGGAATAGAGCCGATTCAGCAAAACCTCGGAGGCGTAATTCGGACCGCCCTGGGTGAGCACGCGCACGCTATCGAACACCTCAAAGGCGCGGCTTGCGGTGAGGACGATGACGAACATGGTGACCGGCCCCAACATGGGGAGAGTCACGATGCGCAGCCGGTCAAAGAGGCCGTCCGCGCCATCGACTGCAGCGGCATCGTAGAGCTGCTGGGGCACCGCCTTCAGGCCGGAGACAAAGAGCACCATCGCGAAGCCAAAGCCCTGCCAAATGCCAATAAGGGCGACGGCGAGGAGCGCGGTGTGCTCGTCCCGCAGCCAATTGATGCCGGTCATGCCGAATACGGCGAGCGTCCGGTTGACCAGGCCGATGCTGGGATGAAGCATGGTGCCCCACACCACGGCCATGGCTGACATGGTGGACATGACTGGCAGAAAGTGCACCGCGCGATAGAAGCCGCGCAGGCCAGGGCTCGCTTCGATGAGCAAAGCTGTGGCAAGGCCAAGCCCCACCGTCCCCGGCACCACGATAGCCACATAGATGCAGGTGTTTATCAGGGCCTTCCAAAAGGGCGGGTCCGCCCACAACGCTGCAAAATTCTCGGTACCGACGAAACGGAAGGTGCTGGCGCCCAATTGCCAGTCGGTGAAAGAGAACAGGATCACCGCCGCGGCCGGGCCAAAGAGCAGGCAGAGGAGCAGGATCAAGGCCGGGGAGACGGCGAGCCAGCCGACGGTGGCCTCTGCAGCCTGATGCTGCCGACGACGGGCAGCCGGGCGAGCACGGCGGTGGGCCAAGGTCGTCACGCTCATGCTGCAACCCGCCCGATATCGCCGCAGCGTCTGCCAGCCTCATCGAACTGCATCAGTCGCGCGGCATCGACCTTGAGCCCAACCGCGCAGCCGAGCGAAAGGCGTGGTTCGTCGGGTGCGGTGCGGATCACGACGGTTTCCGAGCCGTCGCGGAGCGCCACATGCACGAAGATATCCGAGCCGAGATTTTCAAGATCCGTCACGGTGCCACCGGGCAGGCCAGCGGTTGGCGTGGTCAGGACGGCTGCTTCAGGACGAAATGCGAGGTGCTTGGTCTGCGGTGCAAGGGCTGCCGACAGAATCGGTCGATCGTCCGCCCAATGGCCGCGAGCGACCACGTTGATCTTGGGGCTGCCGATCATCTCGGCCACCCTCAGATCCTGCGGGTCGCGATAGAGCTCGTCTGGAGGGCCCACCTGGAGCAGCTCGCCGCCGATCACCACGGCCACGCGGTCCGCCATCGTCATGGCCTCCGACTGGTCGTGCGTAACATAAACGAAGGTGACGCCGAGGCGGCGGTGCAGCGCGGTGATTTCCGCGCGCATCTGCACTCTGAGCTTGGCGTCGAGATTGGATAGCGGCTCGTCCATCAGAAAGACGGTGGGATGCCGCACCATTGCGCGCCCGAGGGCGACGCGCTGGCGTTGGCCGCCGGAAAGCTGGCCGGGCTTGCGGTGGAGCAAATGGGCCACGTCGAGCATGGCGGCGGCCTGCTCCACCTCCACGCGAATGGTTTTTTCGATGCCGGTGCGACCCGGCAGCAGCCGTCCGATCAGCGGCAGGCGCTGTGCGAAGGAGAGTCTCCGCGTGCGCAATGGCAGCGCGATATTGTCGAATACGGTGAGATGGGGATAGAGGGCGTAGGACTGAAACACCATGGCGACGTCGCGGTCCTTTGGACGGGCACCATCCACGGTCCGGCCGCCCACGCTCACCTCGCCGGCGTCTTGATCTTCGAGCCCGGCGATGATCCGCAGCAAGGTGGACTTGCCGCAGCCGGACGGTCCCACCAGGGTCAGGAATTCTCCGTCCTGAATCTTCAGGGAGACGCCCTTCAGGACCGGCACCTCGCCATAGCGCTTCTCGATGGCGCGCAGCTCGATCTCAGCCACAGCCGCCTCGCTGTAGCGCGTTGCCGTCTGTGCCGGAGCCGGGCAGACCGAGATGAGCAAGAATGGTCGGCGCGATGTCGATAACCGAGGCTGCTTTGGAGCGCACCGCTCCGGCCAAGAAGCCCGGACCTGAGATCATCAGGAAAGGGGACTGCTCTGCAGCCCCAAGCCCACCGTGCTGACCTGCGCCGATGACATCTTCCTTGCCTTCGGAACGCTTGGCGGCAAAGCTTGTCCCGACGATGCCGAAAGCGTTGGGAGCCTCGGTCTCGCGCATGGAGACGGCACAGGCGAGTCCGTTGTCGGTGGACTGCCCAATACGGTGCAACTCGGCCCCGGTCAGTACGGTGCCGGCCCAATCTTGGCCGGCCAGGAAGCTTGCGATCGCCGCCTCGCGCCCGGCGGCGTCCGGGTGAAGATAGATCAGTGCCGAAGTGCCGTTGGAGGCGACCACCACCTCGTCGGAATCGAGACTTCCCTTGAGGCCCGCGGCGACCAGCTCGGCCTCGATGTGGATGACGCCGCTCACGGTTTGATGACCGTGATCGGATCCAAGGAGAAAGAGCACATCCTCACGGTCGGGCAATTGCGCCACAGCGTCCATGACGCGCTTCGCGTTCCGATCGGCTTCCGTCAGGACCGCCAGATGTTCGGGCGAGCCCAGCGGCAGTGCGTGCTGGGACGAGTCGGGTTCGCCCAGCCACATCAGAGTGAGGGCTGGAGGACCCGCGGCCAGCACAGTTTCCGCAATGAAACGCTCGGTCATGGCTCGATCGCCAGCCACGTCCAGGCTCACGCGAAGCTGCTCAGCTTCGGGCAGGGGAATGCGGCCTCGCCCGAACGAGCCGGCGCGATGATAGATGCGTCCGTGGCCGTCGGGATCGTGAGCATAGGCCGCACCAGGCGACACGTTGCTGAAGATCACCGCACCACCGTGCTCACGCAGCCGCTCGGCAAGAGTAGGAACGCCAAGGGACCGTCCGGTGACACGTCTTTTGTGCTGGAGAAAATCCGGCCGCCCCGCATCGTGACGCACAAGGCGGCCGTCTTCAACGAGGACCATGGTGTTGCCCTGGAGCCCGTGGTGCGCCGGCAGGCACCCGGTGGCGAGGCTGGCGGAGACCACGCGCGTGCATGAAGGAAAGACCGTGCTGTAGTCTGAGAATTGCTCGGCGTGCGCGGCGAAGGCGGCTACGTGCGGCGTAGTCTCGGGACTGATGAGGTCCCGGCGCAAGCCGTCGAGGATGACGAGGATGGCGCGGCGCACGTTCATGCATCCACGTCGTTGAGCGGCACGAAAGAGGCGCGACATTCGCGCAGCAGCCGTGCTGGGTCGCTGGTGCGACCGGCTTTCAACCGATGTTTGGCCATCTTTGGCCGCTCGGGCCACGCGCGGAGTTTTCCGTTTACGTCCTGAGCAAGCCGGATCGGCGTCGGTTCACCACTTTGCATGTCGTTCCATCGTTTGCGCCTGAGAGGAGGCGACTCCTAGTGGAGGCCGACGACACTTTTGTGACTTATTAGGTACATTTGTTCCGAACACCGAATTGCGATGTGGGGCGTGTAGCAGGGAGACGGATGTGCTGGACCAGGCAACTCGACGTGGCGCCCGGGCCAATTGTTTAAGACTACGTTCGCCCTAGGTGCGCTTGCGCGTGATCGAAGGCTCTTCGAAGTCTGTCCGGCGGATCTCGTTGAAGAGTGCTTCAGCGGCTGCCGATAATGTGCGACCGCGCCGACGGATCAGATAGATCGGACGAGAGATCCGTGGCGCTTGCAGAACTCTGACGCCAAGTGTCGGACGCTCGAATTGGTGGAGGCTAAGCGACGGAACTATTGTGATGCCCAGACCCGCTTCCACCATGCCGGCAAGCGTCGCCATGTAATTCGCTTCGAGATGGGCTTTTAGTTTCACGCGCTCAAAGGCGGCATCGAGAGCGCGGCGAACACTACTGTTGCGTGTCAGGTGAATAAACGGATAGGACGCGATGTCAGCGGCAGCGATCTTCTTTTTCGCCAGCAATTCATGGTCTTTGCGGCACACGAGGTAGAAGTGATCGGTTGCCACGACCTGCCCGTCCAAGTCCTCTGCACCGTCAAGTGTCGACAGGGCAAAGTCAACGTCGCCGTTGCGTACCAATGATACGCACGTCTCCGCTATTGCATCGGTCAGCGACAACTGAACGTTTGGATGCCGGGTTGCAAACCGTGATAGTATTTTCGGCATCCAACCGGCAGAGACCGATGGCAGTGCCGCGATCGACACCCGGCCTCGCCGGCGCGCCGCCCGGTCGCGAAAAATCTGAATAACGTCGGACAAATCCGCGTGCAACTGATGAGCGAAAGGCTCGAAGACCTCACCATCGGGAGTCATTTCGACCCTCCGCGTGGTCCGGTCGAACAGCTTGGCTCCTAACGCGTGTTCGAGCGACGAAATGCGGGTGCTGAACGCCGACTGCGACAGCCCGCATCGCGCGGCCGCCCGGGTGAAGTTTTTTTCCTGAGCGAGGGTGAGGAAGATATGGAGGTCCTGGCTCGTTATATTCATAGAATCGATCAATCATTATGATCTTTCGATTTATCAGATTTGTGGCCCGCAAGTAAGCTTCCTTCACAAATCGTAGGGAGCAGGGGTTCACCATGGTCGGACTGTCTCGCAGGTCGTGGTTGGGCGGTGTGGGTGCGCTGTCCCTGCCCGCGTCGTGGCCCAGGAGATCGTGGGCGAACGATAAGTTCCCGTCACGGCCTGTCACGCTGATCGTTCCGTTTCCGGCCGGCGGAACGGCCGATACCACGTTCCGCGTACTGGCGACTGCCGCGGCAGGGCACCTCGGCCAGCCGATCGTCGTGGAAAACCGTCCAGGGGCCAGTGCCACGCTAGGTGCGGTTGCGATGCTGTCGGCGTCGTCCGATGGCTACCGTATCGCGGTCACTCATTCGGCGGTTCTGCGAGTCCAACTCATGCAGAAGACGCCCTATGACGCGTTGCAGGATTTCACGCCGATCATCCAGATCGGCGCTTTCAACGTCGGCATGGTCGTTCGCCAGGATTCACCGTTCAAGACCTGGGGCGACTTTATCGCCGAGGCCCGCAAGCGGCCCGAGGAAGTCAACTATGGGACGAACGGTCCGGCGACCGCGCAGAACCTCGCGATGGTCCAGGTCGCCGACATCGAGAAGATCAAGCTGATCCATGTGCCGTTCAAAGGAGACTCCGAGGGCATCGCCGCCTTGCTCGGCGCCCACATCGACGCCCACGCGGGCGGCACGATCCTCGGCGATCTGGTCGACAACAGGCAGGCGCGCTGGCTCGCGGTCTTCTCTGACGAGCGGTTGAAGCGTTGGCCTGACGCGCCGACCCTCTACGATCTCGGCTACGATGTGACCGCAGCGAGTCCGAACGGCTTGATTGGTCCAAAGGGAATGCCACAGGAGGTGGTCCAGCGGCTGCACGACGCGTTCAAACTGGCGCTTTTTGATCCGCAACATGTCGCGATCCAGGAAAAGTACGGGCAGTCGATCCAATATCGAGATGGCGCCGATTTTGGCGAGGTGATCAGGAAGAACTTCGAGATCGAACGTGAGAAGATCCGCCGCGCCGGCCTTCTGCGGTCTTGAGCGACTTCAAATCGAACGGGGTGAAGAATGCAGGTTGGCGTCGAAATTGGCGGGACATTTACGGACCTCGTCTGGGTGGACGAGAAAGGCGTGGTCTCCGTCGGCAAGGTTCCATCGACACCGAGCCAGGTCCACAAGGCAGTTGAGAACGCGGTTGATCAGGCTGCCGTGCGGTTAAAGGAGGTGACGCGCTTCTCGCACGGCTCGACGATCGCCACCAACGCGCTGATCACGCGGCGCGGCGCGCGCACCGGGCTTCTTACCACCAAAGGCTTTCGCGACATCACCGAAATCGGCCTGCACGATCGCGTTGGCAACATCTATACGGCTTTCTATCACAAACCCCGCGCACCGGTAGAGCGGCGCTTCATCCGCGAGATTCCTGAACGCATCGACGGGTGCGGCAACGTGGTCGAAGCCCTCGATGAAGAGATGGCACAACAGGAAATCCAGTTCCTCCTCGACAGCGGCGTGACGTCGATTGCGATCTGCCTGTTGCACGCCTACCGCAATGGCGTTCACGAGGATCGTCTGCGCGAGCTCATTCTCTCGATGAGCCCCACAACGCGCGTCGGCTGTTCGAGCCGCGTATCGCCTGAATTCCGTGAATACGAGCGCACCGTGACGACGGTGGTCAATTCCTTCGTCTCCCCGGTGGTCGTCGACTACGTTGATCGGCTGGATCGCGGTCTGACCGATCGCGGCTGCAGCAGCGGCTTGCAGATCATGCAGTCGAATGGCGGCATCATGCCGGCGGAAGCGGCGGGCGACAACGCCGTGCGCATGCTGCTGTCGGGGCCGGCCGCAGGAGTTCAGGCCGCCGCATGGTTCGCACGCCGCAACGGCATCAAAGACATCATCACGATCGATATGGGGGGTACCAGCACGGATGTGGCGGTCGCGCCGATGCTGGAGCCGCGGGTCGTACAAGAGCTTATGGTCGACGACCTGCCGATCCGCACGACCGCGCTTGACATGGTTACGGTCGGCGCCGGCGGCGGCAGCATCGCGGCGCTTGATTCCGGCGGCTTCCTCAATGTCGGGCCGGCCAGTGCAGGAGCCGAACCAGGACCGGCATGCTACGGCCGCGGCGGCAAGCTGCCGACCGTGACAGACGCGCAGTTGATCGCCGGACTGCTCCGGTCATCGCACTTCTTTGCAGGCAAGATGAAGCTCGATGTCGAGGCCGCGAAAAATGCATTCGCGTCGCTGAAGGTGCCGGGCGACCTCAGGCATAAGGCAGATGCCGTGTTGCAGATGGTCAACAGCAACATGGCGGCAGCGGTTCGTCTTGTCTCGACCGCGCGGGGCATCGATCCGCGTGACTTCACGCTCGTGGCTTATGGCGGTGGCGGCCCGCTGCACGCCGCGACAGTGGCGGACGAGGTCGGCATGAACCGCGTTCTTGTTCCGTGGTCGCCGGGCATCACCAGCGCTTTCGGCCTGCTGATCGCCGACCTCAAAGTCGACTTCATCAAGGCGAGATTGCAGCCCTTGACCGCCGAATCGCTCGCCGAGATCGGCGTAGCCGATCTGGCCGCGACATGTGACGGCTATGCCGCGAGCCTCGGCTTGGCCGCTGGCGGCTACGACGTCCAAATGGGACTCGATCTGCGCTACATGGGCCAGGGATTCGAGTTGACGGTCTGGACGGACGTGGCACGGGCAAGCCCGTCGGAATTGCGTGCCATTTTCGAGAGCCTGCACCGCGAGCGCTACGGCTACACGCGATCGAACCTGCCGGTTCAGATCGTCAATGCGCGGGCGCGGCTTACCCGCAAGAACAAGCTCAACGTTGTTACTCCCAAGGGAGATCCTGGTCGGAACGGTACGCGCGAGACATGCGATATCGTCCTCCAGGGCAAATCCATCGCCGCGACCTTCATGGATCGTTCTGATCTTGATTTCGGCGAGACAATCATGGGCCCGGTCATTCTCGAAGAGCCAACGACCACGACACTGGTGCCGCCGGGCTGGACGGCGCGCTGCTGCGAGAGCGGCGATCTGCTGCTGGAGAAAAAGTGATGTTCGGCGAACAGACCAAGCTCGCGATCCTCGCCAACGCGATCCGTGCAATCGCGAACGAGATGGGCGCGATTCTTGTCCGCTCTGCGTTCTCGACCATCGTTCGCGAAGCCCGCGACTGCTCGACCGCGATCCTTGACGCGCGCGGCAACGTGGTGTCGCAGGCCGAAATGATCCCGATCCACAATGGCGGGTTGAGCGAAGCGTTCAGGGCGTCGGTCGCGCAACTCGACATCTCCGGGATCGGGCCCAACTCCGCGATCCTGCTCAACGATCCTTATGCCGGCGGCCAGCATCTCAACGACTTCATCATCTTCCAGCCGGTGTTCGCCGATGAGGTCCTGATCGGATGGGTCGGCAATACGGCGCATCATCTCGACGTCGGAGGCGGCGGCGCCGGAATCAACATTGATGCGACCGAATTGCTGCAGGAAGGCATTGTCATTCCGCCGCTGCTGATCGATGTCGAAAGGGACCTGATGGGCGGCGCGATCGACCGCCTGATCTTCGCCAACGTTCGGACGCCAGAAGTCGGCCGCGGCGACTTCTACGCTCAGATTGCCGCCAATCGGACCGGCATAGAGCGTCTCCAGCAACTCGCCAAACGTCACGGATACGATCTGGTGGTCCGCGCGATGGCAGAGACGCTCGATTATACGGAGCGCCGCATACGGGCGGCCATCGCGACGATTCCGAACGGAACGTGGACCGGCGAGGCCTGGATCGACGCGGACGTACGTGGCGATACTCCGCTAAAGGTCGTTGCGACCGTTACGGTCGGTGACGGAGCCATGGTGCTGGACTTCGCCGGTACGGCGCCGGAGGTGCACAGCATGTTCAACAGCTCGAAATCCTCGTCGATCGCTGCGGCGATCTCGGCTGTTCGCTGCCTGCTTGCTGACAAGGACATTCCGGCCAACGATGCCTGCAATCGTCTGATTGATATCAGACTGCCCGAGGGCACGATCGTCAATCCGACGCCCGGCCGACCGGTGCGTGCCCGCATCGCCGTGTCCTATCGCGTGCTTGATGCGATACATGAGGCGCTCGGAAAGGCGATTCCGGATCGCGTTCCCGCGCAGGGCTTCAATTCCACCACCGGCCTTTACCTCGTGCAGGAGCGGCCGAACGGCGGCACCCGCATCTACGCGGACGTGCTTGGCGGCGGCTATGGCGGTGCGCCGGACTACGACGGCGCGCACGCCCTCGCCGGCGTCTTGTCATCGAGCCGCAATACGCCGATCGAGTCGATTGAGCAGATCCACCCTCATATCCGCATGCTGCGTTATGGCCTTGTTCCGAATTCCGGTGGCGCGGGGGAATGGCGCGGTGGTCTAGGCTTTACGCGCGCCATCCAGGTGCTGGAGGATAACGTCGTCCTCAGCTACTACTCGGAGCACTTCCTCTATCCGGCACGCGGCAGGATGGGCGGTGCCGATGGAGCCCTCGCATCGTTGAAGGTGATCCGTGGCAAAGACGTCATCGACTTGCCAACCACGGCGGTCATGACCCTGCAGAAAGGGGATATCGTTCAGCTCACCGTCGGCGGCGGCGCCGGCTGGGGCGATCCTGCGAAGCGCCCGGTCGAACTCGTTGAGCGTGACCTCGAGCAGGGGCTGATCACCACGGAGTTTGCGATAAGACATTACCCTCAGGCTTTCAAGCCTGCGCACGTTGCCTGACGGGAGGGTCTTGCATGTTCTACCGTCCCGAACGCACTCTGACGACCGACGCTGCTGCTATCGACCTTATGTCGGAGCTCGGCTTCGCGCTTCTGGTTTCGACCGAAAACGGTGAGTTGCATTTCTCCCACATCCCGGTGCTGGTTGATGTGAAACACGGTGCGGTAACCCACATCCGCGGTCATGTCGCGCGCGCCAACGAGCATTGGAAATCGCTGGAGCGCCAGCCGAAGGCGGTGTTCGTCTTCAACGGCCCGAATGCGTACGTGTCGGCTCAGTGGTACACGAAGGAATGTCCGGCGGCGCCGAGCTGGTCGTATGCGGTGGTCCATGCCCATGGTGACGTCCGCCTGCTCGACCGCGCTGGGCTCGATCAGGTTGTCGATGACCTGGTGCGTGTCAATGAAAGCCGCTTTCCCACCCAGTGGTCGATCGCGGACTACAGCCCGCAGCGCCGCGCCGCCTTGATGCCGCACATCGTTGGGTTCTCGATGGCAGTGACGCGGCTCGAACCCAAATTCAACATCAAGCGGCACTACAGTGACGCCGACAAGCGCGGCGCCATCGCGGGGCTCATCGAGACCGGCAAGGATGATGCCCGACAGATCGCGGGACTGATGGCTGAGACGCTCTCGGTGCAGGGTGATCGCCCGGCTAACGACATTCTTGACAATTATTCAAAGGGCTAGTGCCGAGCTCGCCCTGAACGACCACGGGTCCGTCGCCAACGACTAAGCCTCGACGAGCAGACGGAAGAACCGTCGATCAATCCGTACGGAAGACAGGTTGTCGCGCTGAGGACAACGAATAATGAGTCCCGCAGCATGTCCAACTCGGGACGTCCGAAGATTGTGAAATCCTATTCCAGAATTCGCTCGAACTATGAAGTCTATTTTCAGCTCGAAGCTCCTATAAGTCCTCGATACGCAACCGAATTGCGCAACGGCGTTGCTAGTCTTTCCACAAGGCAGAAATGTCGCGTGGAGCGAGCAACAGGAAATGCGAACGATTGGCTTGATCGGCGGAATGAGTTGGGAGAGTACCGCCGTCTATTATCGCCGGCTCAATGAACAGGTCCGAACCCGGTTGGGCGGGCTTCACTCCGCCGAAATCTTGATGAGGTCGGTCGATTTCGATGCCATCGTCAACCTGCAGAAGCAGGGACGCTGGGACGAAGCCTGCAGGATTCTTGCAAATATCGCCCGCGAGCTGGAGGAGGGCGGCGCCGGCTGCCTCCTGATCTGCACCAACACCATGCACAAGCTCGCGGACGAGGTGCAGCGGGCGGTATCGATCCCGCTGTTGCATATCGCCGACGTTACCGCCAGCGCGATCAAGGCCGGCGGATGCAAGCGCCCGTTGCTGCTGGCGACACGCTACACCATGGAACAGGACTTTTATGTGCAGCGGCTGCGCGAGCAGTTTGCGCTCGATCCGATCATTCCTGACGAAACAGATCGCATTGCCGTCCATGACATCATCTTCGATGAGCTATGCCAAGGCGTCGTCAGCGAGCGGTCGCGCCGCCGCTACCTCGATGTTATCGCGCGCGGAAAGTTAAACGGTGCCGACAGCGTGATCCTCGGTTGTACCGAAATCTGTCTGTTGGTCGGACCGCAACACATTGATCTTCCAGTGTTCGACTCGACGATGCTGCACGCCGACGCTGCCGTGGATTTCTCCATGACGAAACAAGCGTCTCATCCGCGTGCAGCGCAGGGAATGAAATCCTGAAGTGGCACCGATCTTGCCTGAAAATCAGCGAGCCGCGAGTAGGTTTGTAAGGAAGTGAGTGAAATGGCTCTGACTATCGATGCAGTGAAGCCCGTTCTCGATCACGCCGTCATTAATGTGATGGGGAAGCTCGACGAGGCGGCCGCGCAATATGACCGGCTCGGCTTCAAACTGACGGAACGTGGTCATCATTCGCTCGGCTCGAGCAATAACCTCGCGATCTTTGGCGAGAACTACCTGGAACTGCTCGGATATCTGCCGGGGAACGAGACTAGGCGCGCCGACCTGTGGGCACATCCGCCCGGGTTGACCGGGCTGGTGTTCAAATCGGTCGACCCCGACCTTGTCTTTGCCGCCTTGAAACAGCGCGGCATTCCAGCGGAAGAGCCGATGAGCTTTTCGCGCCCGGTGTCGCTTGCGGGTGGTGCGCAGGACGCGCGCTTCAGGGTGGTTCGCGTCAGCGGCGAAGAGGTGCAAAACGGCCGCACCTTCTTCTGCCACCACGATACTCCGGAACTGGTCTACCGATCGGAATGGCGTGCGCACCCGAACGGTGTCACCGACATCGTCGAATTCGTCATCGCGTCGAAAGCGCCGTCGCGCACCGCTGCCCTGTACGAGCGGGTGTTCGGCGCGCCTTTGCTCACTGAGGTACCTGGCGGCGTATTGTTCCGTGCCGGGACCGCCACCATCCGTGTGCTGGAGCCATCGGCGGTTGCCGAACGCTATGCCGACGCGGCGCTGGTGAGCGAGAACGGCTCGGATCGCATGGTCGCACTGATGTTCAAGGTGCCTTCGCTCGAGGCTCCGCGGACGGTGTTCGAGAGGTCGGGGATCGGTTACCGGCCCTATGTCGACGGGATCATCGTCAGCCATGCCGACGCAGCCAATGTGGCGCTCGGGTTCACGGCGCTATGATGATCGATTTCGCCGAGAGTTTCGCCTTGGACTATGCGGGCGCCCGCGCCAAGTTCCGCGCGACTGCGGCCGAACTGGGTGGCGCGCTTTCCGACTATCGTCATCCGACCCTAAAGACGCCTGACGGCCAGGATCTCGTGGTCGACGTCGCGCGGCTCGGCGATGCCACCGCCCCGTCGCAGTTGATCGTGATCAGCGGTACGCACGGCCTTGAAGGTCTCAGCGGCTCTGCGGCACAGATCGCCTGGATGAAAAGCGCTCAAGGGCGCGCGCTGCCGCCTCGTGTCTCCGTGTTGCTGGTGCATGCGATCAATCCGTATGGTTTCGCGTGGGGCACTCGCACGACCGAGAATAACGTCGATCTCAACCGCAATTTTGTCGATCACGAGGCGCCGCATCCTGCCAATCCCGGCTACGCAACGCTGTACCCGGATCTGGTCCCGGATGATTGGACGCCGCCCGCCTTTCAAGCCTATGCCGCAGCGCTCGATCGTTTTCGTGCTGCCCATGGCGATGACGCATTGTTCAATGTGTTGGCGAGCGGGCAGTATGACTTCCCCAATGGCAACAATTTCGGCGGCACCGCGCGCGAGTGGCCGAATGTTACGCTGGAGAAGATCGTCGCCGATCACCTCGGTCAGGCCGAGCGCGTCGGCTTCATCGATTGGCATACCGGTATCGGGGGCTGGGGCGAATCGTTCTTCCTTTGCTTCAACGACGAAAACGGGCCGCTGCACGCCGAGGCCGTGCGCTGGTGGGGCAAGGAGCGGATCATCGGCCAGCGACCGCACAACATGGCGCGGCCGAACTATCAAGGGCTGGTGTTCCACGGCCTGACGAAATTCCTTGGCCGCCGGCCGATGGTCGGCGCGGTTGTCGAGTTCGGCACCCGCGGCGTCCATGTCCGGCGCGCACTGCAACTCGATCTATGGCTCAAGTTCAAGGCCGAGCGCGACAGCGAACGGGTGCGGCTCTTGAGAGCCGATCTTCACGACTGCTTCGTGCCGGTATCGGCCAATTGGCGCGAGCAGACCACCGAACAAGCAATCTCAATAACCCAACAGGCGATCGACGGACTGGCGACCTGGTCGCTTGCCGCGGCGGCCTAACACGGAGCTGATGACAAGATGCGTGCCCTAGTCCTTCGCGAACATGGCGACAACGACAAGCTTCAATTCGTGCCGGATTATCCAACGCCGAAGGCGGCGGAGGGTGATGTCGTCGTGCGGGTCAAGGCCTCCTCGATCAACTACCACGATGTGTTCACCCGCCGCGGCATGCCTGGCATCAAGGTGCCGCTGCCGGTCATCATCGGCCTCGATGTGGTCGGCGAGATCGCGGAGATCGGCGCGGGCGTTAGCGGATGGAAGGTCGGCGATCGCGTGCTGATCGATCCGGTCAACCGCATCGAGGGCGGCTTGATGGGCGAGACTCAGGACGGAGGCCTCGCGGAATATTGCCGGGCAAAGGCGCACCAATTGGTCAGGATCCCCGACAATGTCGGCTTCGAACAGGCGGCGGCGCTGCCGGTGGCTTACGGCACTGCGATCCGCATGATGAACACGATCGGCAAGATCAAGCCGGGCGAAAAAGTCCTGATCCTTGGCGCGAGCGGTGGTGTCGGCGTCTGCTGCGTGCAACTCGCTAAACTGGCGGGCGCCTATGTCATCGCTTGTGCTGGCAGCGAGGAGAAGGGGCGGCGGCTCAAGGAGCTCGGCGCCGACGAAATCATTCTCTACACGCAGACCGATTTCATGAAGGCAGTCTTCGAGCGCCACGGCAAGCCGCATCGCCGCCGTTTCGTCGAAGGCGGCGGCGTCGACGTCGTCGTCAATTTTACCGGGGGCGACACCTGGGTGAAGTCGCTTCGCTGCCTAAAGCTGGGGGGGCGTCTGCTGACCTGTGGCGCCACGGCCGGGTATGCGCCGACCGAGGACATCCGTTTCATATGGACCTTCGAGCTACAGGTCCTCGGCTCCAACGGCTGGGAGCGCGAGGACATCGAAAAGCTGTTCGATCTGGTGCAGGCGGGCAAGCTGCAGGTCCTGATCGACAAGTCCTATCCGCTCGAACAGGCCAAGGAAGCCGTGCGCGTGATCGAAGATCGGGCGGTGTTCGGCAAAGTCGTGGTGACGCCGTGAGCAAGACAGAAGTCACGACCCTTACGGCCGCCGACATCCAGAAGATGCTGGATGTCTCGCCGTTCAATCTGTTCCTCGGCCTGACCGTCATTGACGCCGATCCGGTCAAGCAGGAAGTCACCATGCGCTCGGCGATGCGTCCGGAATTCGAGCGTCGTCCCGGCTCGAAGCAGTGGCACGGCGGCGTCATCGCTTCTGTCATCGACACTGTCGGCGATTTTGCCGTTGGCATGATGGTCGGACGGGGCCTGCCGACCGTCAATTTCCGCGTCGACTATCTCAAGCCTGCGGTCGATACGGCGCTGGTTGCAGTGTCACGCGTGCGCCGCGCCGGCAAGAGCGTCGGCGTCGCTGATGTCGACGTGTTCGACGAGAAAGGCTCACTGCTCGCGATCGGAAGGGGCACCTATTCGACGCTGGATGCAAAGTAACAGCGGGAACGGGGCAAACGGGCGCTGCAATAAGAGCCCGTTCGACGCAATCATAGAGGGGCTGCACGATGAGCAGGTTTTCGAGACGCGACTTTCTGATAACCACGGCGGGTGCGGCGCTCGCATCAGGCATGGCCGGACCTGCGCTGGCTGGGCTCGAAACGCCAAAGCGTGGCGGCACACTGATCGGTACCTGGGGCGGCTTTGAGCCGCAATCCCTGTTCGTGCCGCCGGGCGGCGGCTCAAGTCCATACTTCACCTCGACCAAGGTACTGGAGCGCCTGATCCGCCTGACGGTTGATTTGAAGTTCGAGCCGGTGCTGGCCGTCGACATCAAGCCATCGGCCGACTTCAAGAGCTACACGATCAAGCTGCGCGAGGGCGTCACCTGGCATGACGGCAATCCCTTCACTGCCGAGGACGTCGTTTTCAACGCGATGCAGTATTGGAAGCCGATCTCGGCCGGCGTCTCGCTCGACGCGCTCGAAGGCGCTGAGGCCACCGACCCGCTCACGGTGGTGCTGAAGTTCAAGGCGCCGGTCCCGGAGTTCTTCCTTAAATCCGTGCTCGCCGGCAAATCCGGCTTGGTGATCCCGAAGCATATCTATGCCGGCAGCAACATCATCACCAATCCGATCAACAACGCGCCTATCGGTACCGGCCCGTTCAAAGTCAAGGAATGGGTGCGTGGCAGCCATGTCGAGTATCTGCGCAACGAGAAATACTGGAATCCGGGACTGCCGTACCTCGACCGCCTGGTCATCCGCTGGTGGCGCGATCCGGCGTCACGGGCTGCTGCTTTCGAGGCGGGGCAACTCGACATCGGCACCTTCAATCCGATCCCGATGCCGGATATCGCGCGGCTCACCTCCGGCGGCAAGTTCATTGCCGAGACCAAGGGTTATTCGAACTCGGCCTGGGTGACGACGATCGAGTTCAACCAGCGCCGCGAGATATTCAAGAAGCGGGAGGTGCGGCAGGCCCTGATGCAGGCCATCGACCGGCAGTTCATCGCCGACACGGTGTTCTTCGGCCGCGCCCGTCCCTCGATCGGCGCGGTGGCGAGCTCGAATTCCATCTTCTTCACCAAGGACGTCCAGGACTATCCGTTCGACGTCAAGAAAGCAGGGAAGATTCTGGATGCTGCAGGTTTCCCGGTGAAGGGCGGCTCGCGCTTCAAGCTCAGCCTGGTTTCGGCCGGCTGGTTCGAGGAGAACATCAAGATCGGCCAATATGTGAAGCAGGCGTTCGAGGACCTCGATATCACCGTGGATCTCGCGGTGCCGGATCGCGCCACCTCGCTCAAACGAATCTACAGCGACTACGACTATGACGTCGCGATCTCCAACAATTCCGGGAGCGTCGAACTGATCCCGAGCACGACGCAATATTACACCACCGACGGCATCGTGAAGGGCGCCGCGTTCCGCAACGCGACCGGCTATTCCAATCCGAAGCTCGATGAGATCGTCGCCGACATGACGGTCGAAACCGATGAGCCGAAGCGCGTCGCGCTGGCCAAGGATTTCGATCGCCTGGCCACGATAGAAGCTCCGCTGCTTCCGATGGTCGATCTGGAGCCGGTGACGATCGTCCGATCGGACGTCCGCAATCATTCCGCTACCGCCGACTTCATGGGGGAAAGCTGGGCCGAACTCTGGCTCGATCGCTAGATAAGGGAGCATCGACTTGAACCGCATCGTGCTTCGCCGATTGGCTCAGGTAATCCCGCTGGTTCTGGCGGTGATCGTGCTCAACTTTGTGCTGATCCACCTCGCGCCGGGCAGCCTGTTCGACGTCATGACCGCCGAGCAGCAGATCTCCGATCCGGCGATGCTGGATCAGCTCCGTCACACCTACGGCGTCGACCAGCCGACCTGGGTGCAGCTCGCCAAGTATATCTGGTCGGTGATGCGGCTCGATCTCGGCTTCTCCTACCGGCAGAACGCACCTGTCCTCAACGTGATCATGGACCAGTTGCCGGCCACTGTGATCCTGATGCTGGCGGCGACTTCGGTGGCGCTGCTGGTGGGGGTCACGGCGGGCGTACTGGCGTCCGTCAGGGTCAACACGATCTGGGACAATTTGATCTCGCTTGCCGCGGTGTTCTTCTTCGCCGCCCCAAGCTTCTGGCTCGGCATCATGATGACGGTGCTGTTCGCAGTCAAACTCGGCTGGTTTCCGGTCGGAGGCATGCGGACGATCGGAGCCGGCAACGGCGCGTTCGCCGATGCGCTCGATGTCATGCACCACCTAGTGCTCCCGGCGACGGCGCTCGGGTTGTTCTATGCCGCAACCTATGCGCGGGTGATGCGGGCCTCGATGCTGGAGGTGTTCCGGCTCGACTTCGTCCGCACCGCGCGCGCCAAGGGGCTCTCGCCGGCACGCGTTGTGCTCGCGCATGTCATGCGCAACGCGTTGCTTCCGATCGTGACGCTGCTCGGCCTGCAGCTCGGCACAATTCTGGGCGGCTCCGTCGTGATCGAGGCCGTGTTCAGTTGGCCTGGCATCGGCAGCCTGCTGTTCGACAGCGTGATGAGCCGAAATTTTCCGATGGTGCTTGGCGTACTCGTGCTTGGCTCGCTGGTCGTGGCCGTCGCCAACGCAACCGTTGACTTGCTCTATCTGCGGCTCGACCCGCGCATCCGGGCGAGGTAGGCGGATGCTTAATCTCGCGATCGATTTCGCCCGCCGTTTCGCGCGCAACCGCGCCGCGCTGATCGGTCTTCTGCTGGTCATTGTCGTGGTCGGCGTCGCCCTGGCGGCGCCCTGGTTGTTTCCGCGCAATCCCTTGCGCATCGTCGGCCGTCCCGAGATCTGGCCCTTTGTCAATTCGCGCTACCCGTTGGGCACCGACTCGCTTGGCCGGGACATCGCGGCGATGATCGCCTACGGCGCGCGCACGACGTTGTTGATCGGGCTATGCGCGAGCCTGACAGCGACTCTGATCGGCATCACGATTGGCGCCACCGCCGCTTATTTCGGTGGCTGGATCGATGAAATGCTGATGCGTTTCACCGAGCTGTTTCAGACCATTCCGAATTTGATTTTCGTGCTGACCATCGTCTCGATCCTCGGCCAGAAGATTGAGTATGTCACGGTCGCTGTCGGCATCGTCACATGGACTCCAATTGCGCGACTGACGCGGGCGGAATTCATGGCGCTGCGCGATCGCGAGTTCGTGCAGGCCTGCCGCGCCATGGGCATGGGAAACTTGCGCATCATGCTTGGCGAGATCCTGCCGAATGCGCTGCCGCCGGTGATCGTGCTGTCTTCGCTCGTGATAGCCGGCGCCGTGTTGTTCGAATCCGCAGTGTCGTTCCTGGGGCTTGGCGATCCCAACGTCTCAAGCTGGGGGCGGCTGATCGGCGATGGCCGGACTCTGATCCGCACCTCCTGGTACATCTGCGCGGTGCCGGGCCTTGCGATCATGGTCACGGTGCTGGCGCTCAACCTGGTTGGCGATGGTCTCAACGATGCGCTTAATCCGAAACTCAGGGATCGTTGACATGGCGGCTGGCAACGGCCCGGTTCTCGAGATCGAGCGGCTGAGCGTGTCGTTGTTCACGCGCCGCGGCGTGCTGCCGGCGGTGGATGGGCTGTCGTTGACGGTCGCGGCGGGCGAGACGGTAGCGATCGTCGGCGAATCTGGCTGCGGCAAATCGCTGACGGCGCTCGCGGTCATGCAGCTGTTGCCATATCCGCCGGCAAAGATCGTCGGCGGCAGCGTCCGTTTCATGGGCCGCGAGCTGACGTCCTTGTCCGATCGCGAGATGCGGCGGGTCCGCGGCAAGGACATCTCGATGATCTTTCAGGATCCGATGACCTCGCTCAATCCGGTCACCACCGTCGGCGACCAGTTGATCGAGGCGATCCGGTGGCACAATGACGTCTCGCGCGCCGAAGCGCACACCCGCGCCGTCGAATTGCTGCGCCAGGTGCGCATCCCCGATGCCGAGCGACGGCTGAACGATTTTCCGCATCAGATGTCCGGCGGAATGAGCCAGCGCGTCATGATCGCAATGGCGATCGCCTGCGGGCCGAAGCTTCTGATCGCCGATGAGCCGACCACGGCGCTCGACGTGACGATCCAGGCGCAAATCCTTGCCTTGCTCAAGGAATTGCAAGCGAGTTCGGGCATGGGGCTGATCATCATCACGCACGACCTCGGCGTCGTGGCCGAGACCGCCGACCGCGTTGTGGTGATGTATGCCGGCCGCAAGGTCGAGGAGGCGCCGGTGGAGGCGCTATTCGAACGGCCGCTGCATCGCTACACCCGCGGCTTGCTTGGCGCCACGCCTTCGGCGACGCGCCGGGGCGGCACGCGGCTTGCGGAGATCGGGGGCAGCGTGCCGCCGCTGTCGGATCTGCCGGCCGGCTGCGCCTTCCAGAACCGCTGTCCCGACGCATTCGATCGTTGCGGTGCGGAGAGGCCCGGCCTGATGCCGCTATTGCCGGGGCGCACCGCCGCGTGTTTCGCCGCCGAAGAGGAGCTGTCGCGACATGCCGCTGTTGTCCGTACTTAGCCTTTGCGTTCAGTACCAGACCGCGCAGGGCACTGTGCGCGCAGTCGACGACGTCAGCTTTGAGCTCGAAGACGGAGAAACCGTCGGCTTGGTCGGCGAATCCGGTTGCGGCAAGTCGACGCTTGGCAAGGCAATCATGCGGCTGGTGCCGAGCTCCGACGGCCGCGTCGTGCTTGATGGGCAGGACATCACGAGCATGCCGAACGCGCAGCTCAAATCCGTGCGCAAGAACATGCAGATGATCTTTCAGGATCCCTATGGCTCGCTCAATCCGCGCCACGACGTCGGGACCATCATTGGCCAACCACTCAGCGTCGCCGGCTGGTCACGCCGTGACATCCGCGATCGTGTTACCGAGCTGATCAGGCAGGTCGGCCTGCCGGCGGATGCCGAGCGCCGCTATCCGCACGAGTTCTCCGGCGGCCAGCGGCAGCGCGTCGGTATTGCGCGTGCGCTCGCGTTGCAGCCGAAAGTCATCATCTGCGACGAGCCGGTATCGGCGCTGGACGTCTCCGTCCGTGCGCAGGTGATCAATCTGCTGCAGGACTTGCAGCAGCAGACCGGCGTGTCCTTTCTCTTCATCTCCAACGACCTCTCGGTGGTCGAACATATCTCCGATCGTCTGATCGTGATGTATCTCGGCCGCATCGTCGAAAGCGGCAGCGGCGAGGAGATTTGGCGGCAGCCGGCGCATCCTTACACTCTTGCCCTGCTGGCGGCGGCGCCGATTGCCGATCCACGACTGGCACGGGGGCGCGCCAAGCAGGTCTTGCAGGGCGAATTGCCGAGCCCGCTCAATCCACCCCAAGGCTGCAGCTTCCATGAGCGCTGCCCGATGGCGCGCGAGCGCTGCGGCAAAGAGCGGCCGCTGCTGCGGAAGGTGTCCGGCGGCCGAATGGTGGCCTGCCATTACGACTTGCTTGAGCAGCCCGCCGAACTGCCGCGGGTGGTGAGTGTGGCCAGTTAGCTGATACGAAGGACGGAGTTCTGCCGATGCGTTGGCGCAATCTGGGCGATCTGATCGATCGCAGGGGCAATCTGGACAAGGAAGCGATCATCGATCTCGCTTTGCCCGGTGATCCGAGAATCTATACCCACCGGCAGATGGATCAGCTCGCCAACGGGGTCGCAAAGTATCTGACCGACCGCGGGTTTTCCCGCGGTACTCATATCGCCGTCCTGTCATTCAATCGTGCCGAATATGTCGCGGCTTATTTCGGCATCATGCGGGCGGGCTGTATCGCGGTGCCCGTCAATATCAAGGTCGCGCGCGACACCATCGACTATGTGATTGATGACGCCAAGATCGCGCTCGCCTTTGTCGACGCTGCGAACCGCCCTCAGGTGCGCGAGGGCATTCCGGTGATTGACTTCGACGACGCCGGCCCGAACGGTTTTGCCGCAAGCATAAAGCCCTTCGAGTCCTTCGACAGTGTCGTGGCCGGACCGGACGAAGTGGGCCAGATGCTCTACACCTCCGGCTCGACCGGCCGGCCGAAAGGCGTGCCGTTGTCGCATCTCGGTCAGCTCTGGGCGCTTTCCACCCGAACCAGCGGAGCGCTCAACGAAAATGAACGCTACATCATCGCTCAGCCGCTGTTCCACATGAATGGGTTGTTCGCGACCAAGACGATCTTTGCGACCAACGCATCCGTGGTGCTGCTGCCATCGTTCGAGACCAGGAGCTATATCGAGGCGATCGCCAAATACAAGGCAACGGCGGCGACGGCCGTCCCCACCATGTGGGCGCGGGTGATCAAGGAGCGCGAGTTGATGGCTCAGAACGACATCACATCGATCAGGCGATTGATGCTTGGCTCGGCGCCGATGACGATGGGTCTGTGGGACAAGATCAAGCAGGTCCTGCCGAACGTCACGCTCTCCATCGGCTACGGCACCACCGAAGCCGGGCCGGCAGTGTTTGGACCGCATCCGAAGGGCATTCCAACGCCGCCGCTCGCGCTCGGCTATCCCATCGATCCCGAGGCAGTCAAGCTCATCAATGGTACCGAGAATGAGGGTGTGCTGTTGATGCGCAATCCTGCGCTGATGGATCATTATCACAACCTGCCGCAGCAGACGGCGAAGGCGATCACCGACGGCTGGTATTACAGCGGCGACGTGATGCGTCGCGACGAGAACGGCTTCTACTATTTCGTCGGCCGTGCCGACGACATGTTCGTCTGCTCGGGCGAGAACGTCTATCCCGGCGAGGTCGAGAAGTTGCTGGAGCGTCATCCGCAGGTGCAGCAGGCGGTGGTGGTGCCGCTGCCGGACGAGGAGCGCAGCCAGGTCCCGGTCGCCTTCATCGTCACCCGCGCCGACGCCAAGCCGACCGTGGACGATATCCGGAAATTCACGATTGCCAATGGACCGGCCTATCAACATCCGCGCCGCATCGAATTCGTCAATGAATTGCCCTGGGCCGGCACCAACAAGATCGACCGCAAATCGCTGATTGATCGCGCCCGCCAGCTCGAGGCAGCGAAAGGCTGGTCCGTGTGAGCGCGCTGGCAGGCAAGATTGCATTGGTCACCGGCGCGAGCCGCGGCATCGGGCAGGCGATCGCACTCAGGCTCGCCGGGGACGGTGCGATCGTTGCAGTTCATTATCACTCTGCCGAGGGTGCCGCGCGCGCTACCGTCGACGAGATTGTCGCTGCCGGTGGAGCTGCGTTTGCACTGCAGGCCGATCTGTCGGCGCGTGGCGGTGCTGTAGCTCTTGCCGCAAAGTTCACCGCGGAACTAACCGAGCGATACGGTAAGACAGCGTTCGATATCCTCGTCAACAACGCCGGTGTCGGCAAGCGTGCGACGATCGAGGAGATCACGGAAGAAGATTTTGAGCTTCTGTTGGAGACCAACCTCAAATCGCCGTTCTTTCTGATCAAGGCTCTGCTGCCCCACTTGCGCGATGGTGGCCGCATCATCAACATTTCGTCGATGGGAACGCGCGCCGCTTATCCCGTCATGGCGGGCTATGCGCCGACGAAAGCGGGCCTGGAGGCGTTGAGCCGTCTGCTCGCTGTTCATCTCGGCGGGCGGCAAATCACGGTGAACTCCGTGATGCCGGGCGCCACTGCGACCGACATGAACGCGAATGCGCGCGACCCTGTCGCCAGCCGCGAAGTTGCCAATTCGATTGCGCTTGGGCGCGTCGGCCAGCCGGCCGATATCGCCAAAGTCGTCGCGTTCCTGGCGTCCGACGACGCTGGCTGGGTCACTGGCCAACAGATCGACGCCAGCGGCGGCCAGCGGCTGTAAGCCGCACTGCCGCCGGAACAGGCAAGGATTGGCCGCTTTAGCCGTCCGATGCCTCGCCTGGCGGGCTTTTCATCAGCAGATTTTCCATGAGGGGCCTGGCTCGTGGCAGGGAGGTTACACGCTGCCGCGAGATTGTACAGCGCTTGATGAAAGTTCATGCTAGCCGTGGCGTGTGTATGACAATAACGTTCTTCAAACAAGGTTCATGACAACCAAAATATTCTTTCCCCTCCTGGATTTGGAGGTTTGCATGCTCGACGACTTCGACCGCAAGATCTTGGCGACGCTGCAGGTGAATAGCAGCCTCTCAATGCAGGAGATTGCCGAGCGGGTCGGGTTGAGTTCGACGCCCTGCTGGCGGCGGATCCAGAAGCTTGAGAGCTCCGGCTACATCAAACGCCGGGTGGCGCTGTTGGACGCGGAAAAGCTGAACCTTGGCGTCAGCGTCTTCATCGCGGTCAAGACCAACCAGCACAATGCGGAATGGGCGCAGAAATTCCGGAAAATCGTCACGAGCTTTCCAGAGGTCGTGGATTTCTATCGCTTGAGCGGCGACGTCGATTATTTGATCCGAGCCGTCGTGTCTGACATTCGCGCCTATGACGATCTCTACCAGCGATTGATCGCAAAGATTGACCTGCACGACGTCTCATCGATGTTCACGATGGAGCAGATCAAGTCGACCACCGAATTGCCACTCGCGAATCTCGCGTGAGCGACTGAGGCGGGCACTCGCGTGTCTGGGCTGGATCGTCGACACGGATTAGGGCTATGGCTGTCGTCAAACCGTAATATTACGTCACTAGCGTCCGCCGCGCGTTGGCTTGGGATGTGCGCTGACGCGCAATTTGGACCGTCGGCGGGCAGGTCGTAGCGCTGGGAAGCTGGAACGGCTGTCCTGATCTGCGTGGGCGGGGACAGTAGTGATGCTTCGATCGGCCCTAGCCGAACTCAGACCGGATCGCGCCAACCGTGTTGTCGTTACGTCGGCAAATAGGCGACTGGCAGCTTGGGCATGCGCATTGGCCGTCGCGGGCATGGCTGCGGGTATCGACGTGGCCGCGGCTCAGACCAGGCCAGCGAATGCGCCGATCCAATTCAATATCCCCTCGCAACCACTCGCCGCCGCGCTCAATCGCTATGTCGATGCGACCGGACGCGACGCCCTCTACGACACGAGCCTTGCGGCCGGCCGCCTCTCCGGCGATGTCCAGGGCGTGTTTGCACCGGACGAGGCGCTCCGAAAGCTGTTGTCTGGCACCGGTTTGGCTGCCGAGTTCGTGGCCGAGACGACTTTCGTGCTGTTGCCGGAGCCACTCGCCACTCAGCAGGCGGCGCAGCAAACACGATCGCCAGAACATCGGCGTTACTATGGACAGATTCAGGCGAGCATTGCGGATGCTCTTTGCCGATCGGGCGGCGCGCGTCCCGGCAGCTATCGCTTCGCCACTGTGTTCTGGATCGCGCCAGACGGCACCGTCCAGAGATCCCAACGTATCGGGTCCACCGGCAAGCCTGACGCTGATGACCGGATTGATGCAACCTTGCGCAGCGTGCGCTTCGACGAGCCACCGCCGGCGGGCTTTCTGCAGCCGGTCTTGATCTTGATTGTGCCGCAAGGACCCGGCGTGGCGCAGGGGTGCGGCAAGGCCGATTCCAACCTCCGATCGGCTGGGACCCGGCCATGACCGAGACCGCCTTGACGATCATCCGCCGGCTGTTTGTCGATCGCTATGACGACCTCAAGGCGCGTTTGACTCAACGCCTCGGCTCGGCCGATCTCGCCGGCGATGCGATGCAGGATACATGGTTGCGCCTGTCGCGCGCGGAATCGATTGGCGCCGTACAAAGCCCGCGCAGCTATCTCTTCCGGATCGCGCTGAACGTGGCAGAGGATCGCCGCCTGATGGAGAGGCGTCAACGCATATCGGCGATCGAGATCGAAAGCCTGCTTGAGCTGCCCGATCATGCGCCGACGCCTGAGCAAACCATGTTGGCGCGGTCTGACCTGGAGGCGTTCGAGGCGATCGTCAACGAACTCCCCGGGCGGCGCCGGGTGATCTTTCTGGCGGCCCGGGTCGGCAATGTTCCCCGCCAGGAAATCGCCGATCGGCTCAGCATCTCCCGGCAGCTCGTTGCGAAAGAACTCCGGTTGGCACTCGAACATTGCCTGGCGCGCTATAAGGAATTGAAGGGTTGAGCGTGCACTTTCGGTCGCCGAGAATCGTCTTAGAGGTAAGAATTCCTGCGATCGTCGCTTGCTTTCTCACGGAGGCAGCGGCGAAAGGCATAACATTGAGATGAGCAAGGCACACCCTGGTTTGGATCCGGTGGAGCGGGAAGCGGTCGACTGGCTGCAGAAGCTCACATCCGGAGAGATGACGCCGAAGGACGTGGCGGCGCTGGAACTCTGGCGCGCGCGCAGTCCTCTGCATGAAGCTGCCTTTTTGGAGACGAAGCGCCTATGGCATACGGCTGGTGTCGCCGGCGATGCTCTGTCGGGTCCGGGTGAAAGCTTCCTAGCCAGGCTCGATGCGCTGGGACGGCGCCGCAGGATGAACCGTCGCGCGGTATTGAGCGCCGGCGTCGCGGCACTTGCCGCGGCGTCGGTCTACGGCGTGCTCAACCCGCCGTTCGGATTTTGGCCGTCATTATCCGAACTCAATTCGGATTACCGCACGGGCACCGGCGAGCAACGCCATGTCACATTCGCCGGCGACGTGGCGATCGGCCTGAACACGCAGACGAGCCTGGCCGTCCGTCCTGCGGAAGGAATCGAAGATCGCATCGAGTTGATCTCCGGCGAGGCATCGTTTGCAACATCGATGCGCCCGGCGCGATCGCTCGTGGTCCTGGCGGCGCACGGCAGGACGATCGCCGAATCCGGCCGGTTCGATGTCCGCTACACCGCAAGCGGCGAGCGGTCCCCGGTCAGCGTGACCTGTTTCGACGGCGCGGTGCGGATCGAACGTGGAGCCGACGTTGTGGCCCTGCGACCTGGCCAGCGCGTGCGCTATGATCTTGCGGGACTGAGCGAGATTGCCGCAGTCGATCCGCAGCTAGCCTCGGAGTGGCAGCGCGGCATCGTCGAATTCCGCGGCACGCCGCTCGTCGAAGCCGTGGAAGAAATCAATCGATATCGACCCGGCCGCATCATCTTGATGAACGCGGCCTTGGGCCAGAAACAGCTCAGCGGTCGCTTTCGTATCGATCAGATGAATGAGGCGCTGCTGGGATTGGGGCGCGCGTTCGGCGCAAAACTGCAGCGGTTGCCGGGTGGAATCGTGCTGCTGAGCTGATTCGGACGGGACGGGTAAAAAATTTCTCAAAAAAATCTTCCGAAAGCGTAGTCAACGGCCACTCGGGATTCGGTCTTAGCGGTGAGACCTCTCTTGACCCCCGAGGCGGCGGCGACTTCCGGCTGCAGCGTCAGGGGCGTACCGTCGTCTGAAGGAGCCGCCCGATGTCCGCCCGTTCACCCTCGACCGCTAATGGTCCCATGCGCCGCCATGCCCGTCACGCGGCGCTGCGAACCGGCGTCAGCGTGGTGGCGCTGTTCCTGGCCAATACTGCAGTGGAGGCACGTCCATTAGGCGGACAGGCACCGACACCATCGGCGGCGGCGATGGCTGCATCGCAGTCGGCGGCGCAGGACGCGGCGACGGTCGCCAAGCAAAGCCAGGATGCGATGGCGCGGGCCACGCGCGCCATCCAGGCGATGCAGGCGGTGCAGGACGCGGCGCGCAGCGCGGCGCAGGCCGCGCAGCGCTCCGCGACGCTGCCGCAGGTCGCTGTGCCGAATGGGCTGGCGCCGGGCGGCCTGCAGGCGGCGGCTGGATGGCAGGGCGCCAATGCGCCGACGCAGGCCGTCGATGCCAGCGGCCAGACCCAGGTCGGCATCCAGCAGACCCGGGCGCAGGCGATCCTGAATTGGAATTCGTTCAACGTCGGCGCGCGCACCACGCTCATCTTCGATCAGCAGGGCAACGCCAGTTGGGTGGCGCTCAACCGCGTGGTCGGCAGCACATCGCCGAGCCAGATCCTCGGCAACATCAAGGCCGACGGGTCGGTCTATGTGATCAACCAGAACGGCATCATCTTCGGCGGTGCGAGCCAGATCAATGTCGGGTCGCTGATCGCCTCGACCGCCAATAGCACCGATACCCAGTTCCTCAATAGCGGCATCTACTCGCGGCAGGAAAGTGGCCAATACGTGCCCAGCTTCACCGATGCTGGTGGGGCCGTGAAGGTCGAGGCCGGCGCGCTGATCTCGACCCGCGCGCCGTCGTCGGCGAAGCAGGGCGGCGGCTTCGTCCTATTGATGGGCACCGAGGTCAGCAACGCCGGCGCGATCAGCGCGCCGCGCGGTCAGGTGCAGCTTGCGGCCGGCAACGATTTCCTGCTGCGGCCAGGCTACGGCACCGACGCCAACCAGGCCTCGACCACGCGCGGCAACGAGATTTCGCCGATCGTCCGCGATGCGCTTGCGGTCGTTGGCAATTCCGGCCTGATCTTCGCGCAGCAAGGCGACATCACACTCGCGGGTCGCAGCATCGGCCAGGACGGCGTGCTGGTTGCCACTACCTCGGTCAACACCCGCGGCACCATCCATCTCCTGAACGCTGCCTCCGATGCTGCTGGTAGCGTCACGCTCGGCAGCGGCAGCCTGACCGCCATCCTGCCCGAACTCGGCAGCGCCGAGACCGCGCTCGACAGCCAGCGCAACCAGTTGATCGCCGATTCCAACGCCTTCACCCACGTTCCGACCGCCAACGCCCAGTTCAACAATCTTTCGCTGCTCGCCGATCGGCTCGACCAAGGCCGCGTCGAGATCGTCAGTGGCGGCAACGTGGTCTTCAAGGATGGCTCTATCACGCAGGCGCAAGGTGGCCAGGTGGCCGTCAGCGCCGGTCGCCGCGTTTTCGCCGAGAATGGCGCGGTGATCGATGTCTCGGGCGTGCGCGGCGTGCTGCTGCCGATGTCGGCCAACAACATCATGGTCAACGTGCAAGGCAATGAGCTGCGCGATTCACCGGTCAATCGCGATCAGGATTATCTGAAGAACGCAGATGTCTGGATCGACGCGCGCAATCTGGTGCTGGTGCCGGCTGGCACAGGCGGCTATGCGACCGACCGCTATTATACGCCGGGCGGTTTGCTCGAGGTCTCGGGCTATCTCGCCAATACCGCCCATCGCATCGGGGAATGGACCGCGCTCGGCGGCACCATCACGCTGGCGGCGCCGGGGGTGGTCGCGCAGAAGGGCGCAGCGTTCGACGTATCCGGCGGCTCGGTCAGCTACGAGGGCGGCTATATCAGGACCACCAACTTCCTCGGGGCGGACGGCCGAACCTACAATATCAACAATGCGCGCGCGGATATGCAGTTCGCGGCGCTCGGCGGCGGCTATGTGCGCAAGCATTATATCGAGGGCAAGGTTTACGATAAGCTGACCGAGATCTGGGCGTCCCCGTTCGGCAAGGGCAGTGTCTCGACCCGCTGGGAGGATGGCTACACCGTCGGCCGCGACGCCGGCTCCCTTATCCTGTCGACGCCGACGTCGATCTTCGAAGCCACCATCCTCGCCGACATCGTGAAGGGTGAGCGCCAGATCGGGAACCGGCCTTCCGGCACCACCGACGGCTACAAGCTGCCCCAGGACGTCGCGCCGCTCGAGGGCAGGCTTGCGCTCGGCAGCTACTCGGGTATCGGTCTCACCGATGCATCCGCTGCGCGGGTCGTCTTTGGCCGTGTGTCTGATATCACTGAGGCGCTGAACGACAAATCGCCGTTGCCTGACAGCCGCATCGGCACCGCGTTGTTTGATACGGACGCGATCAATGCCGCCAAGCTGGGCGGTCTCAACTTTGCGAGCAGCAAGGAAATCGTTGTCGAGGCGCCGCTTGAACTTGCGCCCGGCGCGGAGGTGACCTTCGCGGCGCCGCATGTCGATATCGGCGCAGACGTCACGGCTCATGGCGGCAGTATTACGCTGACCAATCTCATGCATGCCGTGCTCGGCCAGGGGCAGAACGCGAAATGGTGGGCGCTCAACGACGCGAACGGCAATTCGCAGGTCACGATCGGCGAAAGGGTTGCCATTGATCTCAGCGGATTGTGGACCAACGAATTCCGCGACACGCAAACCGATTCATCACGTCTCGCGCATCTTGATGGCGGAAATTTCACCGTCTCGACCACAGGCGGCATCACGCTTTCGAAGGGTTCGCTCATTGACGTGTCGTCAGGCGGCGCGATCCTGGTGGATGGCAAAACCAAAGGCGGCAAGGGCGGCAATGTCAGCCTCGTCGCCAATGATTATGCGCATCTGGCCTCGACGCAGTTCTTCACCAATCCGCTCATCCTTGAGGGCGTTATCCGCGCGTATGGTTTTGGCGGCAGCGGCACGCTGACATTGGATGCGGGCCAGGCGATCGCGATCGGCAAGGCCGTGGCCGATGCGCTGGTGCTCGACCCCGAGCTGTTCCGGTCCGGCTTCTCCGCGTACAAGATCTCCAGCAACACTGGCATGGAGATCGGCGAGGGAACGCGCCTTGACGTCGAGGTGCCGGTCTATCGCTTCACGGACAAGAGCTATGACGCGGCGACGGGAAGCCCTGTCGCGGATGCCGCGGAGCTGTGGACGCCGCCGAGCTTCATCATCAATCCCGTCGCGCATAGCGTCACGCAGCGGGTCGGCGCCGATGTGACGCTCTCGAGCCTGCATGATTTCACGCTGGCGAAAGGCGCCTCCATCAATGTCGATGCCGGGCGCTCCGTGTCGGTTTTCGCCAATCGCCAGACCGTCATCGACGGCGCGATCACGGCGCCCGCCGGCAATATCCTGATCACGAGCCTGCAGGACGCGCCCGGCGACACCAGGTACAATTCCGGCTATGGCGAATTCGCCCTGACCCGCTCGATCTGGATCGGCAGCGAGGCGGTGCTGGATGTCTCCGCACGCGGCGCGGTGGGACGCGATGAGCGCGGGATTGCTTACACGGCTGTACCGGACGGCGGCACGATCCGCATCGGCGGCACGGGCGCGGTCGACAACGTGGGCGTGCCCGTCGTCAGTGATGCGTTTGTGATCCTTCGTCCCGGCGCCTTGATCGATGCATCGGGCACCTCCGCGCTGGTCGATGTCTCCACCGGCAACGGCTATGTCTCGACGCCTGCCGCCAGCAATGGCGGGACGATCTCGCTCTATTCCGCCTTCGGCATCACGCTCGACGGTACCTTGCGAGCAGCTAGCGGCGGCAGCGGCGCCTCCGGCGGAACGCTGAATCTGACGATGGCTGAACGAGGTTATACGTTGGGGCAACCCAGCGCGAACGCGCCCTATGCTATCGGCGAACTGACGGAAGACTTCCAGAGATCGCGCGATATCACCCTCGTGCAGTATGCGGGTCGCAGTGGCCTCAGCGCCGATCTCAAGCCGGGTGAGGACGATCCGACATTGCAATTCGGGCGCACCGTGATCGGTGTCGACCAGATAGAGCAGGGTGGGTTTGGATCGCTATCGCTCTCGACTCGCGATCTCTTTGTTTTTGGCGGCAATATCGATCTTCAGCTTTCGCGCAGCATCCGCTTGTCAGGCGGTGTGATAACGGCGCCCTCCGATCTATCCAATGCCAGCATTCGCCTTGCGGCGCCTTACGTCCGCCTGGATGGGTTCAACTACAGTGGGACAAAGCCCGCAGCGGGTGACAATGCCAGAGGCTATTATCCCGGCATCAATGTGCCGAGCGGCTTCCTTCTTGCTGCTCCTCAATTGATCGCGAAGGACAGTCATTTTACCATCTCCGCCGATCTCATCGATCTCTACGGGGATATTCATTTCGGCGCGGCGGCCAAGCAAGGTTATGGCTCAGGACTGATCCGAGATGCCGTCGCCTATGGTTTTGACCAGGTGACGTTGCAAAGCCGCGGTGATCTTCGGGTCGGCGATGCCACAATCCGTGCTGACCAAAACGAACAGGTTGGCGGCCTCAATGCCTATAATCTCACGCTGATCGCAGACCAGATTTATCCTCTGAGCGGCGCGGTCGCCATTATCAGGGCTGGCCAGCGGGCCGGATTGGACAATGGCGGCTATGCCCCAGATACCCGTCTTACCATCCGCCGCAATGACGATCAGACACCGGCGGTCCCGCCTTCGGTGTTCGGCGGTGTCGCCTTTTTCGCCGCCAATATCGACCAGGGCGGCGTTCTTCGCGCACCGTTGGGCCATATCTGGTTCAACAATTATGATGATACCGCGGCCAATGACGTGCCGCCTGACGCACGTATCACGTTCCGCAGCGGTAGCATCACCTCCGCAAGCGCAGCCGGCTTGATCATGCCTTTTGGCGGCACCTCGGACGGGATCACCTATCAAGGCGCGGACGGCACACTGCGCAATCTGGCGGGCGCATCTTACGATGACCATCACGGCTACAAGATCGCGAGCGGTATTTCGATCGATGCCGCGTCGGTCGTGGGTGAGGTTGGAGCCGTGCTCGATCTCAGCGGCGGCGGCACGCTCACCGGCGCGGGCTTCATCTCCGGCCGAGGCGGTTCGGTCGATGTGTTGAAGACAGCGCTCGTCAATGCCAATCCGGTCAACAGCTACAGCGCCGCCGGCAACAAGGTCTATGCGATCGTGCCCGGTTACGCCGCTGAATATGCGCCGGCGATCGCGACCAACGGCGCCGGCGATCCGGCGATCGGTCAGCAGATCACTCTTCCCTCTGGCGTGCCGGGACTGCCGGCGGGCACCTATACGCTGCTGCCCTCCAGCTATGCGCTGCTGCCCGGCGGCTATCGCATCGAGCTTGGCTCGACGGGAACCACCACGTTTGCGCCCGTGACCATCGGCAATGCCTCCGTCATCACATCGGGCTATCTCGGCGTCGCCAACACTGGAATTAAGGACGCGTTGCCGACCAGGGTGATCTTCAGCTCCGGCCAGAGCACGCGCCGCTACTCGCAATATAACGAGACGAGCTATGCCGATTTCGAGCGCGCGCGGGCGGCCCAGTTCGGCGGTCTCCGGCATCGTCTGCCAGAGGACGGCAAGGTGCTTGAGATCAGTCTCCTGCCGCAGTCGGATAATACGAAGTCGCTGTCCTTCGCCGGCACCGCGCTGTTCGATGGCGCCAAGGGCGGTATCGACGGGACGCTGATCGTCATGCCGTCGGCCACCTCGTTGGGGCCTGCCGTGCTCGACATCACGGCGCCAGGGGCCGTGCCCATAGCCGGGCATACGTCCATCTCGAGCGACGACATCAACGCCTTCAAGGCATCGACGCTCTTGCTGGGCGGCACGAGCCTGTACTTCGAGGAAGACAACCCCGGGGCCGGCGCCAACGTTTATTTCGACGGAGGCACGACTGCGGCCGTCAACCTGCTCGATGGCGCCATCATCCGCGCGGGCCAGGTCTTCCTGGTCGGCAAGGCCGTCAACATGGCGGGCGGCGCGACCATCGATACGCGCGGATTGCGCAGCAACGCCGTCGATTCCACGCTCGGTTATGTCTATGCCAACATAAGCCCGTATCTGTACGCGGATCCCAATTTCAGTCCGGCCGTGCTCGCGGTCGCCAATGGATGGTTCCAATTCCTGAACGCCGTTGGCCCCGGCAAGATCGACATCGCGAGCGGTGCATCGCTGCTCACTGACGGCAGTGTGGTGCTGGCCGGGCCGGGCGGGCTCACCATGGGTGACGTCAATTTCGGCGCACGTTATCTCAACGTCACGCAGGAGCAGGTCAATGTCGGCACGGAGGCCGCGCTTGCTGCGGCGCAGGCCGCGGGCCAGCTTCCTTCGGGTTGGAATCTCGCCCAGAGCGTGCTCGACAAGCTCCTGCGGCCGTCGACGACCGCCGGGGTTCCCCCGCTCGAACAACTCATTCTCACGGCAAACGGCGCGTTCAATCTGATCGGCAACGTCGCGCTCGACACCACGCGGCAGGAGGGAGCGCAGGATCCGCTCAAGCTCGTTCTCAACACGCCGGCTATCTACGGTCTTGGCTCCGCGAGCGACACGGCGAGCATCAGGGCCGATGTGCTGATCTGGAACGGCATCCGCACCGGCACCGCCGCTCCGTATGGCAGCCAAGCGCCGGCCAGCGTCATGCCCGGCGGTCCCGGCACGGGATTGGGGCATCTCGCCATCACGGCGAACGAGGTTCTGTTCGGCTACGACGCTTCGCAGAGCAAGCCGACCGATGGCGCAACGCTGAATCGTCTCGCGCTCGGCTTCTCGGATGTCACGCTGACGGCGTTGAGGCGCGTCACCGCGAACAGCGATGGCACGTTCAAAGTGGGCTTGAGCCAGGACAGTCAGGGCGCCTTGCAGGGCGGGAATCTCACCATCGCGGCCCCGCTGATCACGGCGAGCAATGGCGCGAAGCTCGATGTCACCGCGGGCGGCGCTCTGCGTCTGGTCGCGCCGGCTGGGGCCGCGCCCGCGGACACACGCGGCGTGACAGATCTCGGCGGGACGGTTTCCTTTGGCGGCGACAGCGTCTTTGTCGATACCGCTTTTGCCTTGCCCTCCGGCAAACTGACGTTCAACGCCGCGCATGACGTCGTGCTCGGCGGAAACGCGGTGATCGACCTGTCAGGCCGTGCTATTTCCTTCTTCGATGTCACGAAATATAGCTGGGGCGGCGATCTCGTTCTGAATGGCACGAGCGGCGATATCATCCAGGGCGCCGGCTCGGTGATCGATGTTTCGGCGGTGAACAACGCCGCGGGCTCGATCACGACCAAGGCCATCGACACTGCACATGGGCACGTCTCGTTCGGCGGCACGATCAGGGGGGCGTCGACGGGTGATTTCGAGAGCGGCCAGTTCACGGTGGCGGCGCAGGATTTTGGCGATTTCGCCGCATTGAACGCGAAGCTCAATGACGCCGGCTTCTTCAGCGCGCGTAGCTTCGATTTGCGTCAGGGCAGTCTTGTCATCGGCAACGGCGTCAAGGCGCGCTATGTGACGGTCTCCGTCGATCAAGGCAGCCTCACGGTCGACGGCAGGATCGATGCGAGCGGGACGAAGCCCGGCACCATCCGCCTGTCGGCGCGTGACGATCTGACCTTGACGCGGAACGCCGTGCTCGATGTGCATCACTCCGTGCTGCAGACCGACAGCTATGGTGCGCCGATCGAGGCCAACAACACCGCGCATGTCGAGGTCACGAGCAAGCAAGGCAGCATGACGCTAAGGCCAGGCGCAACCATCGATATGTCCTCGCCGGACAGCGTAGCGCGCGGTAAGCTGGAGCTCAATGCGCCGCGGCGCGGTGACACCAATGACGACGGTATCGGCGCCAATGACATCGCCGTCGACGCGCGCGGCCCGCTCGATATCCGCGGAACCAGCAACATCGCGATGAACGGCTTCCGCACCTATCAACTTCCGGGCGGTAGCGTCATCGATCAGGCCTACCTCGATGGTCTGCATGCCGACAGTGAGGCATTCATCAACGCGGCACTCCAGAATGGCGACTTGCATAATCGCCTTGCCGGGCTTGCGGCCTATGGCTCCGCCTTCCATCTGCGGCCGGGCGTTGCCATCACGTCAGATGGAGATCTCTCGACCAACGGCGATCTCGATTTCTCCGGTTATCGCTATGGACCAAAGGTCGATCCGGCCGCGCCAGGCTCCGGCGAACCGGGCGTGCTCGTCGTCCGTGCCGCCGGCGATTTCAAGATCAACGGAAGCATCAACGACGGCTTCGCACCGCCGCCGAAATCGCCCGACGCGCTGACGGTGCTGATCCCGGCAGGTACCATGCTTGGATCAAATTACACGGTCACAATGGATGACGTCATAATCGGCAACGGATCGACCATTCCGAGCAACGGCACAATCAACCTGGAACTGAATCTCGTCGACGGAAGGATCGTGCAGAGCCCGAACGCCGCAAATCCACTTCCCGTCGCGATGACCTTGTCGGAGCCCTTCACTATAAAAGGGCCCAATGTTCAGACCAGGAAGCTGAATGGCGGGCGCATCATCACGCCGGAAAAGACCTACAACCCGGGTGATACGCTTCTGGTCAACACAGTATTTCCGATCGGCACCGTGTTCGAGAAAGGCCTCTATTTTACCGGGCAGGTCTTCATCAACTCAGCCATCAATCTGGTGCTTCAGCCTGTGACGTTGCCGGCGGGGTCCAGCCTTACCCTGTTCGGGGGTTACACGTTCGATGCCGATACGCCGCTTCCCAAGGGCACGGTGCTGCCGGCCGGCATGACGAACGTGAAGGTGACCGGGCCGGGCGATCGCAAGGTGTGGGCGATCGCACCCATGCTCGCACCGGGGACGCAATCCTGGTCGATGCGGCTTGTGGGCGGTGCTGATCTTGCAAGCGCCGACAGTCGGGGGCTGAAGACGGCAGACAGTCTCGCTGGTTCAGGCAATGTGGTGTTGAACGATCCCTTCCAGGTCACGCTCGTTGGGAGCACGTCGACCTCTGGCGTCAGCGTGGTGCGCACCGGCACCGGGGATCTCGAGCTTCTCGCCGGCGGCAATTACGAGCAAAAATCACCGTTCGGGGTCTATACCGCCGGCACTGCGATCAAGGAGACCGGGACCGCGGCCAACGATCCTTACAACGCCAGCCGGGGCACATTGTCCGATGGCACGGTGCTGGGCTCAACAAACGCCGCGTATGAAGCGACGCTTGGCTCGCAGCGGATGTATTACACCGAGCATGGCGGGGATTTCCTGCTAGCCGCGCAAGGTGACGTGAAGGGCACGCTGACGCCGCGCGCGGACGAGGTTGGAAGCTGGCTGTGGCGCCAGGGTGGTTCGGAGATCGGCCAGCGCACGGCATGGGGCATCAATTTCGGCAGCTATACGTTTGATCAGATCAACACCAATAACGCCGCTGCTTTGAATCTGTCCGCTTTCTCCGGCCTCGGTACGCTCGGTGGCGGCAATGTCACGCTGCAAGCGGGCGGCACGCTCGGCGGCGACATAGGTCGCGGCGTGGTCATCGCCGTCGGTGGCAGCGGCCGAGTGATGGGCGATGGCAGCCTGGTCCAGACGGGCGGCGGCACGCTGTCGGTGAAAGCGGGCGATATCGGCACCGGTGGCAATCAATTCGTCAGTCTGCGCGGGACCATGGATGTCGCGACAGGAGATTTCGGTAGTCTCACCGCGACAAACATTCGTAACGATAGCGGGACGGACCCGCGGCCGATCAATCCGCTGACGCCTTATTCGATGACCACGCTCTATGGCGGAGATTTCGCGCCGGGCGACAGCGTGATCAATCTTCGCGCGCGCGGCGATCTGGCCGTGGGAACCATCCTCGATCCGGGCCGCGTCGGCCTCACGGCCTGGACGGACGCGAATAACGGTCAAACGAACGGTGACGGCGCGAGCTGGTTCACGCTCTGGACGGGGCAAACCGCCGTGAACATGTTTGCCGCGGGGGGCTCGCTCCAGCCGGGCAGCGGCGCAACCTATTCCCGATACCTGCCCCCTATCGTGCGGGCGATCGCCGCGAACGGCAATATCTATAACCCGGGCGGAGGGCTGATGTTGCCGTCACCGAGTGGCGAACTTGAGGTGCTGGCGCAAGGATCGATCTTCGGCGACGGTAAGGAGATGGGTCCCTTGGTGACTCCGACAACGGCGTTGGCGACGCCGTTCAAGCCGGCCTGGGTGATCCTGAATGATGGGCTTAACATCACGGCCTCTAACTATTTCGGCGATTACGCGAATGCGGCTGACCAAGTCGGTGGAGGAATTGTCGTCTATTCCTACACGAGTGGTGGGCACCCCTTCGCCTTCGATTCAAGCACGGTGAAGGATAAAGCCCCGCTGGACCAAGGCGATCCGTCTCAACGCAAGCCGTCACACATCTATGCGGTGAATGGCGACATCACGGGCATCAGATATGGCCGGATCGTCGACCAGAGCTGGACCGCCCCCGATCAGAGCATCGTTGCAAACACCTATTATCAGGCTGCAAGGCCGCTGCGGATGCTCGCAGGCGGAGATATCGTCAATACGATGGGTCTGATCCTGCACACCGATCAGAACGACGTGTCCACCATCGCGGCCGGCGGCAACATCATCTATGCGGGCGCTCCCTCGTCCACCAACGGGTGGCGCGGAGGCTTGGCGATTGCCGGCCCCGGCACGCTCGAAATCACAGCCGCCAAGGACATCTATCAAGGGTCGATCGCGACGGTCGAAAGCATCGGGCCGTTGCTCGCGGGCGACAACCGGCCCGGCGCCGGTGTCGTCATGCAGGCCGGCGTGGGTGCGGGCGAGATTGGTGTTGGGCAAGTCGACTGGACCGGCTTTGCGAAGCTCTATCTCGATCCAAAAAATCTCGTGGGCGAGGGGAAACTCGCCGACCAGCCCGGCAAAGTCGCCAAGACCTATGAGGCCGAGCTCTACGATTGGCTGAAGGCACGCTTCGGCTATAGCGGGGCCGAGGCCGATGCGCTCGGTTACTTCTTCACCTTGTCGGCAGCGCAGCAGCGCATCTTCCTGCGGCAGGTCTATTACGCCGAACTGACCGCAGGCGGGCGCGAATACAACGAAGATGGCGGCCCACGTGCCGGCTCTTATTTGCGCGGGCGCCAGGCGATTGCAACGTTGTTGCCGAACGATGCCGCCTATGGTGGGGATATCACGATGTTCTCGGCGGCGGTCGCGGCCGGCGCGGGTAAGACGACCGTTCAAAGCGGTTATGTGCACACCGATTTCGGCGGCGACATCCAGTTCCTGGTGCCGAACGGGGAGGTCACGCTCGGGACCGAGGGGCTGTCGCCGGGCGCCGATGCCGGCCTCATCACGCAAGGGGCAGGCGACATCCAGATCTATTCGAAGGGCAGCGTGCTGCTTGGCCTGTCGCGCATCATGACCACGTTCGGCGGCAATATCATCGTCTGGTCGGCGGAAGGCGACATCAACGCCGGCCGCGGCGCCAAAACCACGGTGATCTACACGCCGCCCAAACGCGCCTACGACAGATACGGCAATGTCACCGTGTCACCGGTCGTGCCGTCCAGCGGCGCCGGCATCGCGACGCTGAGACAGATCGCGGAGGTGCCGCCCGGGACGGTCGATCTGGTCGCGCCGCTCGGCACCGTCGATGCAGGCGAGGCGGGGATCCGCGCATCGAGCTTCGTCAACATCGCAGCCTTGCATATCGTCAACGCCGCCAACATCCAGGCGCAAGGCGGCGTCGTCGGCGTGCCGCAGGTCCAGGCACCCAACATCGGCGGCCTGACCGAAGCCTCGAACACGGCGGGCGCCGCAGCCCAGCAAGCCACCGTGCCGCAGGCGCGCGCCGGCGAGCAACCCTCCATCATCATCGTCGAGTTCCTCGGCTTCGGTGGAGGAAGTGAGGAAGATCGCCCCAATAGCGAACAACAGCGGAACCGTGGCAGACAAAGCAACAATTATGACCCGAACAACATGGTCCGCGTTCTTGGCAACGGCACATTTTCCGCGGAGGACACCAAGCAGTTGACGGCGTTGGAGCGCGATGCGCTCACCCGCCAGGTCGTCGCGCCAAACTCTCCATAATTGGCATGGAGCGATCTGCCTGGGAATGTCGTGTCGTTGGTGGTGACCGCTACGGGACGGGAAGGCAGTGCGTTGTGGTCACTGCTTGATCCAAACAGTCATACCTGGCTCGAGGCTGGCCGCCTCTCCCTGTGGGTCGAGGCGCAAGCGTAGCGTATTGCGGTCGTGATCGCCAATCACGCGCTCGGCCTGCCAGGTCGCAAAGACGCCGAGCGGCCGCAGTTCGGTGATGGCGCTCTTGATCGCGCCGTCGTCGCCGTTCCGCACCACGCCGACTGTTTCTCCGACCGCGAGACCGCTCAGATGGTCCTCGCGCACATTGAATGAAAGCCACTGCTTGCCCGCCGCTTCGACCATCAGGATCGGTTGACCCGCGCGAACGTTCTCGCCGACTTCCGCGGCGATGACGCTGACCACACCGTCGGCGGGAGCACGCAAGACCATCTTGTCGAGGCGACGCTCGAGCACCGCGACCGCAGCCGCTGCGGCTTGCACCTCTGCATCGGCGATCGCGCGTTCCTCCTGCGTCGGACCCGCCACGGCCGCATCGTAGTTCGCCTGGGCCTCCGCCACATCGGCACGTGCGCTCGCGGCGTCGTTTTCGGCCTGGTCAAGCGCCTGCTGGGACTCAAAGCTCTGACGCGCCAGCGTGGTGGTTCTTGTGAGCTGGGCCTGCACATAGTCGAGGCGGGCCTTTGCCTTGGCGATTGCAGCTTTCAGAGAGTCGACCTGCTCACGCCTGACGCCGGCATAGACGTTGTTGCGGTTCGCGGTTGCTGAGGCGAGCGCGGCGCGCGCCTGGTCCACCTGTGCGGTCAACTCCACCGCCGAGAGCGTCGCGAGGACATCGCGGGCATGTACCTGCGCGCCCTTCTTGACCGCAATCGAAACGAGTTGGCCGTTTACTTCCGGCTCCACCCTGACCTCGGTCGCCCGCACGACGCCAACGATTGCGGAGGGCGATCCGGAACCACGGACGGAATAGATCACAACACCCGCGACGAGCGCGAGTGCGATCGCGGCGATGGCGACACGCCTAGCTTTGCGCACGTGTCTGCCCTCTCTTGACGGCAAGCGCTGAGATCACGGCGAGCACGAAATAGGCGAGCGCCAAGCACCACAGTCCAAGCCAATCGTGTGCGACCTCCCAAATGCTGGCGCCGAGCTGGTTGATGCGCACGAGGCCGTCAATCGCGAAGTCGGCCGGGAACAGTCGGCCCAGGGCGATGGCCACATCGGGGATCGCCTCGCGCGGCCATGCGAAGCCGGCGGTGAAGAATTGGGGCAGGCTGGTTGCAAGGAGCAGGATGGTTGCATTTTCGGGCCGCGTGAACCAGGCGCCGACGGCCTGCCCCATGAAGCTCGTCGCAAGCAGGAAGACGGCAGCAAGCGCGAGCAGTTGTGGAAGATGCCCGAGCGTTGAAAAGCCATAGATGCGCGGCAGCACGATGAGATAAAGTGCGAGCGCTGGAAGGTAAATCGTCAGATGGGCGATGCCGCGGCCGAGCACGCCGGCGAACGCTCCGCCGCCGGTTGCCAGCGCAGTACGGGTCAACATCGCCGCACCGATCAGAAGGGTTTGCTGCAGGATCAGTACAAACGCCGCTGGGACGATGTAGCTTGCATAGCCGCCCACGGGGTTGAAGATCGGCTGCAGCAGAATGTCGGCCGGGCTCGAACTCGCCAGCTTCGCCTTGACAAGGCTTCCATCCGAGCGTGCGCCTCGCGAAACAAGCTCGGACGTCAATCTCCCGATTGCGGTGGCGACCCCGCTGGCGGTCGATCTGAATATGAACAAATAGGTGGCATCCGCGTAGATCGGAATGTGAGCGGTGATGCCCTTGAGCACGTCGCGCTCAGTGTTTGGGGGGATTTCGACGGCGGCAAAGGCCTTCCCACGATCGATTGCGGTGCGTGCCTCGGCGAGTGTACGGGTGCGGACCGCAACGCTCAATGCTCCGCTCGCATCCAGCGTCTCGACGATCTGGCGGCTGAGATCGCTCAGATCGTTGTCGACGACCGCGATGGGAAGCTTGCGCAGGATCTGATTCAGATAGGGTTGCGGATAGTAAATGCCGTAGACCAAGGGAGCCAGGAACAGGAGGGTGAAGGCGCTCCGCGCGCCGAGCACGCGCCGCCACTCCGCCATGAAGGCGCCACCGACGCCGCGGGGCGCGCGGCCGATCTCTGATTGCTCGGCTGGTCGCGCCGTCTCAAACCAGCCCCTGCGCTTGAGGCTCGCCATACGCAGCAAGGCGAGGCCAGCATAGAGCATCGTCAGGCCGGCGAGCGCCGCGAACGGAATGGCGGAGTCCGACACCGGCAATCCGCGTGCCGCTTGGCCCAACAACACGGCCATGTACCAGCGCAGCGGCAGTATCGCGCTCCAGACTTGCGCAAACGCATTCATGCCGATCGCGGGGAAGCCGACGCCGGCGTAGCCGAATGCAGGAGAGGCAACGAGGCCCGCAAGTCCCAGCCCCGTCGCCAGATCGCCGACCAGGAGCTGCAGCAGGGCACCGAGCGAGAGGTAGGCGACAATCAGGAGCGAGCCGGCGGCCACCATCAACGGAAGGTCTCCCCTGAAGGGGACTTGCAGCACGCCCTCCAGGAAGAGCGGCTCGGCAAGCATGATGAGGAGGAAGATGCCGAAGAGGGGCGCGAGCTTGCCGGCCAGCGCAACGAGCGGATCGCCTCCGGCACTTTCGAGCCAGGCCCGCGCGTCGCGCCGGCGGAATTCGGAGCCGACGGAATAGCCTGCCGCGAGCGTGATCACCACATGGATGATCGTCGGCAGCAGCGCACGGAGCAGGAACTGGGCATAGTTCTTTTGCGGATTGACAAGCGCGATGGTTTCCCCGGCCATCGTTCCGATCGAGGCTGGCGTGGGCGCTGCGTGCTTCGCGGGGGCTGCCACGGCGGCTGCGGCGGAAAGCGCATCGCTCAGCCCCGAGGAGGCAATGCCGGCCGCCGTCAGGAACTGCTGGTTGTAGAATCCAACCACCTGCGGACGGCGTTGAGCCTGCAGGTCGCGCTCGAAATCCGGTGGGATATAGATTGCCGAGATCGCCTTTCCGGACCGTATATCCTTCACGGCCGTGGACAGCGTACCGGAGCGGTCGACGATTTTCAGGCTCGGAGATGCCGCGACGTATTCCACCAGGGCACGCGAAGCGTCCGACTTGTCCTCGTCGACGACCGTCACCCCGAGCCCCCGGATGACCGGATGGCTGAAGACCGTTGTGAGAACCACGAACGCGAAGAGAGGCACGCCAAAGATCAAAAGCAGCGCCACACGATCGTGAAACAGCCATTGGCACTCGCGCTGTGCGACCAGCAGAAATCCCGGTCTTGACGCCAGCCTCATTGCCGCGACCGCCAGTCGAGATAGGCACTCATACCCGGTCGCAGCTCGGGCACCGGCTGGACCGGGTAGGCACGAATCGAAAACGTCCGCAAATCGAAATCGCCCGAAGCACGCGTGGCCCGCCAGCTCGCATATTCGCCCTTGGTTGCAATAAGCTTGACCTCGACGGTGACGCGGCGGTCATCGAGAGCCGGAATGCGGACATCAAATCGATCGCCGACCTTCAAGCCCTTGACGAGATCCTCGCGAAGATCGAAGTGAATCCAGACGTCGCCCAGATCGATCAAGGTAACCAGCGGCACGCCCGGCGATACGTATTCGCCAGGCTCAATATTGCGCTGATAGATCTGCGAGGCGACGGGGGCATAGACCACGAGTTGATCGATGATCGATTGAACGCTCTGGATATCGGCAGTGGCCTTTTCGACGTTGGCCCTGGAGATCGCCCGCTCCTCCTTTGTGTAGCCATTGACAGCCTGGTCGTAGGACGATTTGGCCTGATCGACTGCGCGCTCGCTTTCGTGCAGCGTGTCGGTCACTTGGTCGAGACGGGCTTGCGGCGCATTGCCTTGCTGGGTCAATGTGTAGGTACGGTCAAAGGTCTTCTGGGCAAGCACCTGGGCAGCCTGCGCCCGCTCCATTGCCGCTTTCCGTGCGGCAATGGTTTCCACCCGTGTTCCGACGAGGACGTTGGCAAGTTGAGCCTCGGCGACAGTCTTTGCTGCCTTCATTTGCTCGTGTTTGGCCAGAGTTTCGGGATTGTCGATCCGCACGAGCACAGCGCCAGCCGGAACGTTCTGGCCACGTTCGACGGGAATTTCCTTGACCCGCCCGTCGACACGCGCGGCTATATCCAGCCGCGTTGCATCGACCTCGCCCTGGACGAGCAGTGGTTCCGGTCGCAAGAGATAGAAGACAGAGAGCGCGACGACGGCAGCTGCAACGATGCCGACAATGATGGAAGGAGCGCGCGTCGCGGTGCGGGTGTTTTTCTCTCCGTCCCTTGGTGCGTCGGACGTACTTTGAATTTCCTTGTCAGAGATCGGCATGTCCGCGCCTGATTCCCCTTTCCGTGACCGGGGTAGTCGTTTGCTAGCCTTGGTTGTTAGGTCTGTCCAATCTCGATCCGCTGAATTCCGCGAGCAAAAAGATCAACTATCGGCAGGGTGCATGTCAACCTCTGCCCTTATCAGGTACCGTCCGCTCGTCACTGGGATGATGGTCTCGTCTCGATATCGGTATGCTGTATGGAGACCTGATGACGGCCGTGCAACAGGAGCCTTTCGCTCAATCGCGTTCCCGTGAGCTGAAGAGAGAACGGTCGCTCAACCAGGCCCAGGCTTGAGCAGCCAATAGCTTCTCAGCCTTTGTGAAACCCGGCTTGACACGCGTCCAACATGTTCGCATTATGTTCTCAGTGAATTTCGGTCAAATTTCACCGGTGAACGCTCTGGATGGCAACGGCGGCCACCATCCTTCATGCAGACCTTGATGCCTTTTACGCCTCGGTCGAGCAACTGCTCGATCCTTCGCTGCGCGGCAGACCTATCGCTGTCGGTGGCGGGGTTGTGCTTGCTGCCTCATACGAAGCCAAGGCGTTCGGGGTTCGAGGTGGTATGCCGGGACGGCACGCACGCCAGCTATGTCCGCAACTCACTTTTGTCGGCGGCCATTTCAAGGACTACCAACGGCTGGGTGATGCTGCCATCAAGGTGATCGGCGATTTCACGCCACTGGTGGAGCGTATTTCCATCGACGAGGCGTTTGCCGACGTTGCCGGCTGCACCCATCTCTTCGGTACGCCCGCCGAAATTGCAAAGACAATCCGCCAACGCGTGCGGATGGAGATCGGTCTTGGGATCTCGGTCGGTGTGGCGCGCACCAAGCATCTGGCGAAAATTGCCTCGCAAGTGGCGAAGCCAGATGGGCTCGTGGTCGTGGATCCCGACACCGAACTGGAGTTCCTTCACCGCCTGCCCGTCGAGCTGATGTGGGGAGTGGGTCCCGTCACGAAGGCGCAGCTCGCCGAAATCGGCGTGCTGACCATCGGGCATCTGGCAAAGACACCGGGTTGGTTGCTCGAGCGCTTGCTCGGTCCCGCTGCAGGCGAGAAACTCGCGGCGCTGGCATGGAATCGCGATCCGCGGGAGATCAAGTCTCACTGCCGGGCCGGATCGGCAGGGGCGCAGTCAGCGATTGGCAGGAAGCCGGCCGAAGAGCGGGTTATTCGACCCACGCTGCTTCACCTCGCGGACCGCATCGCTACGCGACTCCGGGCGAAGTCCAGGCCCGGTCGAACCGTGACGGTCCGCGTTCGCTTCGCCGACCTGAGCTCGGTGACGCGTTCGGTAACGCTCGATGCGCCGATCTCCGCGACCATGATCCTTGCTGAGATCGCCGAGGAACTGGTGCGAGCGATCCTTGCAGATCATCCGGACCAGACGACCATTTCGCTATTGGCGATCTCCGTGTCGCATCTTGAGGAGCACTGGGATCTCGAGCTCGAACTCCCGCTTGAACTTCAAGATGAAGCGCGCCGCCCCGGCACCAGGATAGGCATGGCCCGTTGGGCGGCTGATTGCGCCGTCGACAAGATCCGCGATCGCTTCGGATGGGATGCGATCGGATACGGCCCGGCAGCGCTTGGCATTTCTCGTTCCGTGCCCGACGAGTTTCGCAAACTCGCCGAAAAAGACCTCTAACCCTCGAAAGCCTTGGCCCGACAAGCGACCGGTGGGTACGAGCTCCTATTTACCAGCTAGCCGCCAGCGGCAAAGACCTCGCCGTTCCTGACGTGCTTAGATGCGCGCGGTTGTGCTGTACAGCTCCGCTGGCACGAAAAATGCTGAGGCGCCTCCGCGATGGCGAGCGCAAAGCTCGCCGGGCAGACGGAGGACAACATGAGAGCCCAAGTATTGAGAGCGTACGACGAGAAGCTTTCCAACGACCAGTGGGTCAGCGAAGAAAAAGCGCCTGATCCCAAGTTGACTAGATCGACTGATGTCATCGTCCGCATCGGTGGTGCTGGCGTATGCAGGACCGACCTTCATATCATCGAAGGTGTATGGAAGCCGCATATGGATCCGACCGGCGACAAACTGCTACCCATCATCATGGGACACGAAAATGCAGGTTGGATCGAAGAGGTTGGCAAGGAAGTCGAGGGAGTAAAGAAGGGTGACCCGGTCATCGTTCACCCGAAGATCACCGGTGGCACCTGTCTCGCGTGTCGCCGAGGCTTCGATATGCATGGTCCCGGCACGTTTCCGGGGCTTGATTGCAACGGCGGCTATGCAGAATTCCTTTGCACCTCCGAACGCAATATTGTGCCGCTGCCACGGACTCTTGCACCAAAGGATGTGGCGCCTTATGCGGATGCGGGCCTCACGGCCTATCGCGCGGTCAAGAAGGCCTCTCGTCACCTTTTGCCGGGCGAATCCTGCGTCGTAATCGGTGCAGGTGGGTTGGGCCACATCGGAATCCAGTGTCTCAAGGCGATGTGTGCGGCCGATATCATCGTTGTCGACAAGTCCGAAGCGTCGCTGAAGCTGGCCGAAAAATCGGGCACCGACCATCTGGTGAAAGCTGACGGCAACGAAGTGGCAGCCGTTCTGGCATTGACTGCCGGAAACGGCGCGGAAGCCGTGATCGATTTTGTTGGCGAGAAAGGCACGACGTCCAAGGGGCTGGCGATGACCCGCCCGATGGGCAGCTACTACGTTGTTGGCTACGGTGAAGACATCCGCGTTCCGACCGTGGATATGGTGATCACCGAGAAAAACATTATCGGCAACCTGGTCGGTACATGGGCCGAGCTAACGGAGTTGATGGCGCTTGCGGATCGGGGTTTGGTCGAACTCGCAACCGCCGAATATCGCCTCGCGGACGCCAACAAGGCACTGCACGATCTCAACGCCGGCAAGATCCATGGACGCGCAGTTTTGATTCCTTGACAAAGAGTTCTAATCCATCGCGGGCATCCGTTTGCTCGCGATGGATTTGGCGTCCGCCCGTCATATGCCATGGCGGACTTGGTCCAAGCGAGTGACCGCTATTGCGGCGCAAACATTGCGATGCAAACTGACGCCTCTGCGTTGCAGCGATTCTCATTTTGCAATTCCTGTCGCAATTTGCGTCTCGATCAGTCGTCAAGCCGAGAGCCGTGCGGGCGCGACCGTCACTCATCTCACGCTCACGTCATCAGAAATCATCTGGCGAGGCGCTCGGACGAGCTGGCACGCCCATTGCAAAGCTCCTGAGCACAACAACGCTGACTGGTCCATCGTCTGGGGCGAGCCGCGAAAAGAACGAGGGAAGGGGATGTCGAGCTGAGGGCGTATCTTCTTCGGGACAACGCAATTGCGATCGAGGCCGCTGGTTCCATGATCGCTGCTGATCGTCCGCAGGGCGCTCCACAGTCATCCTGAGACCCTTGCCGATATCAAACGTCCGGTCGTGAGAACGGCCGCGAGGTGGCCCGTAACGCACGGGTAAGCACTGCCCGGCCCGTCGAGGCGCAGGGCAGGCGGAATATCGATGTGGTTTCTGACTCGATCAGGAGGATAGACTAGATGTCTGGAACGCTAACGCTCAACAAGATCACCGCCCAGCGCGGCATTTCCGTCGGTGACGCTGCAAAGAAGATTGCAGATCTCGGCTGGAATCCTTCCTACGTCCAGGAAGCGATGACCTTCCCCACGGACTACAAGATCACGAAGGCGCCGAAGGACCCGATGAAACAGGTCCTTCGCTCCTATTTCCCGATGCAGGAGGAAAAGGACAACCGCGTCTATGGCGCGCTTGATGCGGCCCTGCGCGGCGACATGTTCCGCAACGTCGAGCCGCGATGGGTCGAGTGGATGAAGCTGTTCCTGGCGATCATCCCGTTCCCCGAGATATCGGCGGCGCGCTCGATGGCGATGGTCGGCCGTCTCGCTCCGGGTGAGGATCTCCGCACCGGCTTCACGATGCAGATGGTCGACGAGTTTCGTCACTCGACGATCCAGATGAACCTCAAGAAGTGGTACATGGAGAACTACATCGATCCGGCCGGGTTCGATATCACGGAAGAGGCGTTCGGCAAGTGCTACGCCACCACGATCGGCCGTCAGTTTGGTGAGGGCTTCATCACCGGTGACGCAATCACTTCGGCGAACATCTATCTGACCGTCGTGGCTGAGACTGCCTTCACGAACACGCTGTTCGTGGCGATGCCGTCCGAAGCCGCTCGCAACGGCGACTACGCGCTTCCGACCGTGTTCCTTTCCGTGCAGTCGGACGAAAGCCGGCACATCGGCAACGGCCATTCGATGCTGATGTCCATGCTCAAGGAGCCCGACAACCATCTGCTGATCGAGCGGGACCTGCGCTATGCCTTCTGGCAGAACCACGCGATCGTCGATGCCGCGATCGGAACCTTCATCGAGTATGGAACCACGAACCGCGACAAGACCAAGGAGTCCTATGCGGAGATGTGGCATCGCTGGATATTCGAGGACTATTATCGCACCTATATGCTGCCGCTCGAGAAATACGGCATCAAGATCCATCATGACGACGTCCAGACAGCCTGGAAGCGCCTGACCGAGAAGCACTACGTGCACAGGGTCGCGCAATTCTTCGCGGTTGGCTGGTCGGTGAACTTCTGGCGGATCGAAGCTCAGACCGACAAGGACTTCGAGTGGTTCGAGCATAAATATCCGGGCTGGTACGCCCAGTTCGGCGAATTCTGGAAATGGTACGAGAAGCTGTCGCATCCCGGCCAGACCAACATCCTCTTCAACAGCGATGTCGGCTACGTCTATCCGCATCGTTGCTGGTCGTGCCTGGTGCCTTGCCTGATCCGTGAGGACATCGTTACGGACGAGATTGACGGCAAGCTCTATACCTTCGCGCATGAGCTGGATCGCTGGACTGCCGTGCAGGCATTCGCCGGCGAATACGAGGGACGACCGACGCCCGCGATGGGCCGGTTCAGCGGACGGCGGGAATGGGAAAGCTGCTACGATGGCTGGGACCTCGCCGATGCGATCAAGGACCTCGGCTTCGTCCGCACTGACGGCAAGACGCTGGTGCCGCAGCCACACCTGCGCTTCGACGAGAAGGAGATGTGGACGCTTGACGATGTCCGCGGCCACACCTTGAAGAGCCCGCTGCTGACGCTGCGAGAAATGAGCCCGGCCGACCGGGAGGCGCATCTCGCCGAGTATCGCAAGGGATTCACCATCAATCCCTGCAACTGACCCAAACGGAAGGAGCCGGCTCGGTCGGCTCCTTCTCTCAATCCCTGAAAGTTCTGCAAGCCTTGGTTTGAGGAGGCCCCATGGGCGCGCCCGCTAATGTCGTTCGCCTGCATCCGGTAGGCATAGAATTCGAGGTCGAGGAGAACGAGACCGTCCTTGATGCCGCCTTCCGCCAAGGCATCGCGTTGCCGCATGGTTGCAAGGAGGGACAATGTTCAGCGTGCAAATGCGTCCTTACCGAGGGCGATGTGGAGCTGAAGAAATACTCGACGTTCGCGCTCAACGAGATGGAGCGCGGTCAGGATTACATTTTGTTGTGCCGCACGTTGGCCTACTCGGATCTTGAAGTAGAGCTCCTCAACTATGACGAAGAGGTGCTGTCGAAATCGATACCGGTCAGGGACTTCACGGGCACAGTGACGAGCGTCTCCGCGCTGACCCACGACATCAGGCACCTTGAGATCTCGCTAGAGCAACCTCTGAAGTTCTGGGCGGGTCAATATGTCGACATCACGCTCGCGGGGGCAGAGACGATTACGCGCTCGTTTTCCATGGCAAATTCGCCGCTCGAAGGCCAAAAACTCGCATTCATCATCAAGAAGTACCCGAACGGACGTTTCTCCTCCCGGCTCGACGGGGACCTTGCCCTCGGAACCAGGGTCGGGATCAGGGGACCTTACGGCACCTGCTTCCGGCGAGAAAACCGAAACGGAGCCATGATCCTGGTCGGGGGCGGATCGGGAATGTCGCCGCTCTGGTCAATCCTCCACGATCACATCAGCTCCGGGGAAGCGCGTCCAGTGCGCTTCTTCTACGGAGCCCGGACGCAGAACGACCTTTTCTATCTCGATCGCTTTGCAGAACTCTCGGCAAAGCATCCGGATTTTACGTTCGTGCCTGTCCTCTCTCACGCAGCCGACGACACAGCCTGGCGCGGGGAAAAGGGCTTCGTGCATGAAGCGGTCGGGGCACACCTGCGCAGCTCGGGATACGGGGAAGACGTCGATGTCTATGCCTGCGGACCATCGCCGATGATCGAGGCGCTGACGCCGGTGCTGCAGATGAACGATGTCGAAGCGGACCGCATCTTCTTCGACAAGTTCACGCCGGCCACCAACTGAGACTTTCCGAGTGCCGGTCCGTCAAGTGCAAAGCCACCAATGGGAGGAGGAGACTATGACTGCAGTTCCAAGCGTTTCAGTGGGATCCGGTGCAGCAGGCGCTGCGGTGTTTCCGGATTCGGACAGCCGCAGGTACAGGTATTTCGAGCCGCGCAGCAAGCGGGCGACGCACTACGAGGACGTGACCGTTGATGTGCAGCCGGATCCGGAACGCTACTTGCTGCAGGACTGGATCATCTCCTTCCCCAACGGGAAGGGCGCCTACACCAAGGACAACACTGCGGCGCTGAGCTCGAACTGGCATGCATTCCGTGCGCCCGACCAGGAGTGGGAGCGCACCCACTACCAGCGTCAGTCCAAGATCGAAGGGATGGTTCAATCGGTGATCGCCAACGGCCGCAAGTCCGGCGCGCCGAAGGCTTTCAACAAAGCGTGGGTCAAGATTCTGCAAAACCACCTCGGCGCGTGGAAACATGTCGAGTTCGGCCTCGGCACGTCGCTGATGCAGGCTCAGCGCTACGGCTATACGCAGATGATCAACAATGCGACATTGACCAACTCGTCCTACAAGCTTCGCCTTGCGCAGGACATCACGCTCTATCTCGCCGAGATCGGAATGGACATTCCGGGCTTCGACGACGCGGCGGGCAAGCGCACCTGGTTGGAAGACAAGGGCTGGCAAGGCGCAAGGGAAGCGGTCGAATCGATCATGGGTTCGTCCGACTATCTCGAGCAATACTTCGCCATCAACATCGTGTTCGAGCCGCTCGTCGGCGAGCTGTTTCGTAGCGGCTTCCTGATGCAGGTGGCCTCGTCGAACGGCGACTTCATCACGCCGTCCGTCATTTCGGCGGCCGAGGCCGACTATGAGCGCAATCTCGCGAACACGATCGACCTTCTGCATCTTCTCGTGACCGACAATCAGCATGCCGCCCACAACAAGAACCTGTTCCAGGGCTGGGTGGACAAGCACGTGGCGCTCGCCAACAAGGCGGCCGCCGGCCTGCAGCCGATCTGGTCGCAGCCGCATTCGAAGCCGGTGCAGTACGCCGACGCCCGCGCACAGTCGGTCGAACGCATCAAGAAGATCCTCGGCGAGCTCGGTCTCGTCCTTCCCAAGGAGTAAATTGCAATGTCCGTTGCTTCCAGAACTGCGACCAACCAGAACATCTTCCAGAAGATGGGAGACATCGTCTTCGACCAGACGATTTCTCATCAGTGCGGCGTCACGATGAATGACAGCGTGGAAGCGCGTGCCATCGCCGAGTTCATGGCGAAGAAGCCGAACGTGACCGTGACCTACCAGCCGGCCCTGATCCGCATCGACGGCGAGGGCAAGCTGGTCTTCAAGATGGATGAGATCAGCGAAATTCTCGGCAAAGACATGACGGCCGAGATCTTCGAAGTGAACACCTCGACCCATTATGGCCGAATGGTGCGTATCGACGACAATACGGTGACGCTGTTCGGCAACATGGAAGAGGTCTTCGAATACATCGAGTGACCTCTTGCGAGTGACCTCTTGCAACTCCCGAGCCTGGGTGGGGTCGTATCCTGGTGACCGCGGCCCCACCAATTTCTCGCACGGTCGGCGGTCCCGACGTTGATGGAAAAGCGCTTAGCAAAACCTTGGAGATTATCATGTTCATAACCCCCACCGGCGAGGAAGTCTTCGTCATCGACGGGCACACCCATTTCTGGGACGGCAGTCCGGCGAACCAGCGGAACATTCACGGCAAGCAGTTCATTGACTGCTTCTACGCCTATCATACCTCACTCAGCCCGCCGGATAAGCTCTGGCCCAAGGACCAGTTCGAGAAGTACAGCGCCGAGCAGATGTACCACGATCTGTTCGTCGACGGCCCGGACGATATGGCGATCGTGCAGTCGACGTACCTTACCGAATTCTACAAGAACGGGTTCAACACGATCAACCGCAACGCCGAAATGGCGAAGCGGTACAAGGATCGCTTCATTGTCAACGGCGCCTTTGATCCACGGGATGGAGAGCGGGCGCTCGAATACATTCATTATATGAAGGAGACGTTTGGCATAAAGGGCGTGAAGCTCTATACGGCGGAGTGGAAGGGCGAGTCACGGGGTTGGAAGTTGACCGATCCAAACGCCTATCGTTGCCTCGAGCTCTGCGAAAAGCTTGGCATCAAGAACATCCACGTCCACAAGGGGCCGACCATCATTCCATTGGACAAGGATGCATTCGATGTTCACGACGTCGATCATGCAGCCACCGACTTCCAGGGTCTTAATTTCATCATCGAGCATTGCGGCTTGCCGCGACTGGACGATTTCTGCTGGATCGCTGTGCAGGAGACCAACGTCTATGGCGGCCTCGCGGTGGCGCTGCCGTTCATCCATGGCCGTCCACGCTATTTCGCCGAAGTGATCAGCGAACTGCTGTTCTGGGTCGGCGAAGACAAGCTTCTTTTCGGCAGCGATTACGCCATCTGGACGCCCCGCTGGCTGGTCGAAAAATTCTGGAACTTCGAGCTGCCCGACGATCTGAAGCAGGAGCACGGCGTCGATCTGACGCTGCAGGCAAAGAGGAAGATCCTCGGTCTCAACGCCGCGCGCCTCTACGGGGTGGATGTCGAGGCGCAGAGGGGCAAGCTCGCGGGAAGCGCGCACGCTACCGCGGCGGAGTGACAACGATGGACGCTGTCCTTCTGCATCATGACCGAAGGACCCGCGAGGTATGGGAACGCCTCGCGCTGGTCACCGATCCCGAGCTCGACGAGTCGGTCACCGAGCTTGGATTTGTTGAGCTTGTCAATGTCGATGATGATGGCGGGGTCGATATCGTCTTCCGCTTGCCGACCTACTGGTGCTCAGCGAACTTCGCTTTCCTCATGGCCGACGACATGCAGCGGGCGGTGTCTTCGCTGTCATGGGTTAGCGAGACGCGACTGCAGCTTCGGGATCACATGGTCGCCGAAGAGATCAATCGTGGCGTCAGCGAGGGCAAATCGTTCGGCGACGCACTCCGGGACTTTGCTTCCGGAGGCTCGCTTGATGAGGTACGTGAGAAGTTCCGCCGCAAGGCGTTCGAGCGACGCCAGGAGGTCATGATTCTGGCGTTGCGAGAGGCTGGTCATGACGACCAGGCGATTTGTCAGATGAATCTAGGCACCTATGACGAAGTCGCGTTCGGTTCGGAGCAGGCCGCGCGCCAGAAGCCGCGCTATCGCGAACTTTTGGTTGAACAACGCCTTGCCAGGCGGCCTAGTGATCAGGTCTTCGTCAGTTACGAGGGACATCCGATCAAGCGCCGCGAGCTTGCCTCTTATCTGCAGCGGTTGCGGGGGGTGCGGATCAACATGGAGTTTAACAGCTCGTTGTGCAGGGGCCTTCTTGCGGCGCGCTATCGCGAGCCTGACGGCGATGCGGGGCAGACTGCCGTCGATGTGGCGCCGTGTGGAGGCTGCGGCAGTGGCTGTGCCGTGCGGGCGGGCCGGGCCAGCCGAGAAGCATTCCACCGCGGTTGCATGAGGTGACGCGCCTCGTGCTTGCGGGTACCAACAACCGGAGCGGTCAGCAAGTCCGCCCGACCAGACAAAAATAGATAGCCACGTGGGAGTGAAACATAATGGCGAAAGTTCTGCTGCATGACATAGAAGCCCGTCGCGCTCTTGCGCGCGGAGTCCAGAAGCTTGCCGCCGCGGTCGAATCGACCCTCGGTCCCAAGGGCATGAACGCAATGGTCGACAGGCCAATCGGCACCCCCATGGTGTCACGCGATGGCGTCACAATTGCCTCGGAAATCGAGTTGCCTGACCGTTTCGAGAACATGGGCGCGCAGGTGGTGCGTGAGGTCTCGATGCAGACCAACGAGGTCGCCGGCGATGGTACAACGACGGCGATGGTGATCGCAAACGGCCTGATCCAAGGAGGCGTTGCAGCCCTGGAGCGCGGCGCCAAGGCGGTCGATCTCTGCAAGGGGATTGACCGGGCCGTCGAGGTCGTTGTCGAGACTCTCAAGAGTGGGGCAATTGCTGTATCCGATCGCAAGACACTGCAGGCGGTGGCGACGATCGCCTCTACCGACCCCCATCTTGGCGGTCTAATCGCGGAGGCGGTGGAGCGTGTCGGCAAGGATGGCATCATTAGTTCCGATTACGGGCTGACGACCAGCACGACGCTCGAAGTGGTCGAAGGCATGTCGTTCGACCGTGGTTACATCTCCCATCACATGGTGACAGATGTCGAAAAGATGGAGGTGGTGCTGGATCAGCCCTACATTCTCCTGACTGACTTGAAGATCAAAGCTCCGGGCGAACTGTCGGCGGTGCGCGCGGCGGTCGCCTCGACCGGGCGACCGCTTGTCATCGTCGCTGAAGAGATCGCGCCTGACGTCGTCGTCACGCTGCTTGGCGATGGTAACCGCGGCAAGGTTCTGGTGGTGAATCCACCCGACTACGGCCACTGGCGCAAGGCGATGATGGACGATCTCGCTATCATAACAGGGGGACGGGTCATCGCTCGCGAGCTTGGCGGCAAGCTGGAAGGCGCCAGCCTTGCGGATCTGGGAACCGCGCGACAAGTTCGGGCAAGTGGACGCGAAACGGTGATCATTCGCGGCGGAGGCGATGAAGCGGCGATCGCGGCGCGGCGCCAGCAGGTGGCGAAGCAGTACGATCTGGCACCACCCAATATCGAGCAGGACAAGCTCAAGGAGCGCCTGGCGAAACTCTCAGGAGGAACGGCGGTGATCCTTGCGGGTGGCGTGACGCCCGTCGAGCAAAAACGGACGATCCAGTTGATCGACGATGCGCTCAGTGCGGCGCGTGCCGCAGCCGAGGAGGGCATCGTGCCGGGTGGTGGCACCGCATTGGCGCAGTGCGCGCCGGTGGTCGTGCGCACGCTCGGCAACGTCAATGGCGACCTCGGCGAGGGCATCAAGTTGGTGCGCGAAACACTATCCCGTCCCGCCGCATTCATTGCCCGGAATGCGGGCTATGATGCGGAGAAAGTCGTGGCCGACCTGCTGAGCGCACCGGCGGGCGTGGGGTTCGATGCCGCCAACGGTGTCTTCATCGACATGGTTTCAGCCGGCATCGTCGATCCGGTGCGGGTGACGTATACCGCGCTTCGAAACGCGGCTTCCGTTGCCACGCTGGTGCTGACCACCAACACGCTTGTGGCCGACGTGCCGCAGTACATCGACCCGACCCAGGGACCGGCACTGGGGGGCGGGGCAGAGAAGCTAGGGCGCGCATGAGGCACTGTACGCGGTCAGTGTTCCGCATCGTCGTCTGACGATCCATACCTTTTGTGGTCGAATGATTGGACGGTGACAATGAGCGAGAACGGGCTACAATCTTAAAAAGCTCCGGCGTGAGCCGAAGGAGGCAGTGCACAAGCCTCTACGGTCATCCGACCGACCGGGCGGGAGGAAAACATGGTCCACATCATTTCCAAGCGCGATGGTCCGCGCCGGGAAGAGGTCGCGGCGAAGGACTTCATTCGGAAGAACCGCACGAAGATCGACGCGATCGCCAATCATCTGACGGCTGGGCGCTGGCAGGAATTGCGCAATTCCGCACCCCCGCCGCAGCCCCAGCCATCAGGCAAGCTCTGGTTGACGCCGCCAGGCCGTCCCAGAGAGTTGGAACCATATGTGCGGATCAGCCTTAACGGCCGTGTCGTCATCGCTGATCTCGCGTCGGGGCGGCAACTCCATTTTGTCGGCGAGCTGCGCGGAACGGGCCAATCGCGATGCTTCGCTCTCGCGACGCGCGAGAACGGAATCTTCGATCCGCTGGATGAAGAGCTCTGCAAGGTCCTCGCCGACCTTGAAGGAGTGAGCGTGCCCGATGAGGTGTCCGAGGAACGCCTGGAACAGATCATCGCCGGCCGTCTCGGGTTGGATGCGATCGCCAAAAACGTCGAATGATCTCCGTAAACTCGGCCTGTGGGGATGACGATTCCGATCAGGTCCGGTTCAGGTCGTTTCTGCCGATCGGGTTGCTGTTTGCCAACGTACGTATGGTGCTCCAATGCTGACGGAAACGCTCATGGCCAAGCCGCCGTTTTCCCTGGAAGGCTACAAAGTTCCGGGCGCCACGGATACGGAGCAGGGGCGGCCATACGATGAGCGAGAAACCAACAGGGCATGGGAAAACTTTTTGACGTTCGGGGACCTCAGGCGCGAGAACGCGCCAGTGCGAGGCGTCATCGAGGAATCATGGCAGCGCAGTGTCCAGTCCGGGGTCAATGCTCATTGCAAGGGCAGCAATCTCGTCGCCTCGCCGGATGATCTCTACGAGCTGCGTCTGAAGAATGATGACTTGCTTGGTTCGAGTGCGGAGACCTTCCGCCGCGTCGCGGAGGTGCTCGGTGACGCCGCCACGATGGTCGTCATCACAGACAGGAACGGCGTCGTGCTGGACGTGGGGGGCGATCAGCGGACGATTGATGCAGGCCATGATATTCGCCTGGAAGTCGGTGCAGCGTGGGGCGAGACGGTTACCGGCACCAACGGCATTGGCACAGCACTCATCACGGGAAAACCGGTTCATGTCCATGCGGCCGAGCACTTTTCGGAGGGCATCAAGGCATGGACCTGTGTCGGCAGCCCGATTCGTAGTCCGATCGACGGCAGCATCATCGGCATTGTCGATTTTTCCGGACCTCAGGCGATCTTTCACCGGCATAATGTCGCGCTCGCGGTGGTCGCGGCCAATCATATCGAGCTCGCTCTCTCGGAGAAGATTCGCATCGAGAGAATGCAGCTACTCGAGGCCAGCATTTCTCGAATGCCCGGGATGAACAGCGCGGACGGCGTCGTCATTCTTGATCGGTTCGGCAGGGTCGTTCATCACAACGACATGGCCTCGGTTCGCTGGCGGCGGATTGCGCAATCGCAGGACTTGAGCATCGGAACGCAGCTTCTCCCGAGCAGCGACGGTTTCTTGGCCAGAGAGCTTGCGAATGGGCTGCCTGAGGAACTGCGGGAGCAGCGGATCGAGCCATTAGTGGTCGACGGCGTGGTGAAGGGCGCGATGCTGGTGCTCGCATCGAGGCCGCGCGTGAATCTTGCCGTATCCCAGATGTCGCCGACAGCCCACGCCACACTCATGTCGGCCAAGGACGCAATTGTCGGATGCAGTGAAGCATTGCTGCAAACGGTCGAGAAGGTTGAGCGGGCGGCGCTCGGCCGGACAGCAATCCTGCTCGAGGGCGAGACGGGCGTCGGTAAGGAGCTATTTGCCCGCCTGGTTCACGCGGCCAGCCAGAAGACGGGCAAGGAGCCCTTCGTTGCCCTCAATTGCGGTGCGGTATCGAAAGAGCTTCTCGGCGGCGAATTGTTCGGCCATGCGCCAGGCGCCTTCACCGGCGCCACGCGCGAGGGCAGGCCTGGACGGTTTGAATTTGCCAATGGCGGCGTGCTCAGCCTCGACGAGATCGGTGAGATGCCACTGGATCTGCAGCCCTATCTGCTCCGTGTGCTGGAAGAGCGCGCGGTCTACCGGCTCGGTGACAGCAAGCCGCGCCCTGTGGACGTCCGGCTCGTGGCGTCGACCAATCGGAACTTGAAGCAGGAGGTGGCGGAGGGACGTTTCCGAAAGGATCTTTATTTCCGGATCGGTGTCGTCAAGTTCATCATCCCGCCGCTCCGCGAGCGCTTGGGCGATGTCGAGATCCTGATCGATCACTTCAACAGACAGTTCGCCGCGAACTATAGCACCGAACCGCTGCGTTTCGAGGCCGCCACGATGGAATTGCTGCGGCGCTATAGCTGGCCGGGCAACGTTCGCGAGCTGCGCAATCTGATCGAGAACCTTGTGCTGATGACGCTCACCGGCATCGTCACCCCCAGGGACTTGCCGGAGGATTTCCGGGAAGCTGCGGCTCAGCCACTTCAGGCGCGCTCGCCGGCGGAGGATGGCCCTAGATCGGGAGGCGACGAGATCGCGCGCTTCGACGAAATGGAGCGTCGGGCCATCGAGAGGGCTGTCGCAAACGCGGGCGGCAATATTGCTGCCGCCGCCGAAAAGCTGGGGCTTTCGCGTGCCACGCTGTATCGCAAATTGCATCAATACCGCTCGCGGAGCTGAGGACAGGGCAGGCATGGCAACTGTCTGGGATGAACAGAAGAGCGGAGGAGAGCCGGTCGCGGCGGCGACGCTGGCGTCGCAGATTCTTGCGCGTGCCGACAGCGACGTCACTTTCATGGTGCACCTGATCGGCGAAAGCCAGAATCTCCTGGTGCGGCATTTCATCGTGTTCATCGAGACCGAACTCGCAAAGCGCGGCATCAGCTACGGCGTACACCCACTATTGCGTCCCTTCATCGAAACGCATGCACGCGAGCTGACCGATTTCGTCTTGCAGGGTATCGGCTTGCGACATCAGTTCGGCCTGCAGACGCTCGAGACGATGGCCGGAGATCCGGCGCGGTTGCTGAGAGTCGATCTGTGGGACTCGCTGCAATCTCACATCAATGATGCGCAGAAACACTTCGTATCTGATGTCGGTGGCCTGCAGCGAATCCTGGTTCAAGTCGAGACGGATTCATGAGTGATGATTCTCCGACGCTTGCCGAAATGCTGAAGCAGCGGTTGCTGGTCGTTCAGGAGATATCGTCCGCTCAATCGCGCAGCCTTCTGAACCGTCAGCTTGGCGGCGGGGCGGAGTTCGAGATTCAGCGGATCGAGCAGGAGATTGCGGCAACAGGCGCCTCGCATGCGCTCGCCAAGGAGCTAGAGGACGCGCGCGGACGCCTGCAAAACGCAAATGCCAAAATGGCGGCATGCGACGCGCATTGCGCCGCGCTGGAGCAACGCCTCGAAGAACTGGACAGGTGGATTGCCGCCGCGGGTCAGCCCATCCGAATGTGAGGCGATCGATGGATACGATGGAAGCAGAGACCGTGACGCTCCATGAATTGCTTGGCCGGCACTGGACTTTAGGCGCGCCCGTTACCAGTGTGGCGTTCGACCTGGCGGGACAGGTAGTTGCGTTCGCCCTGGCCGATGGGGCGCTGGCGATAGCTCCCCTGACTGATATCGAGCCGCCGCAGGATCGCTGTCGTATCGCGCTCGACGGGGGCCGAACAACGATTTCACCGCGACGAGAACCGGTGCCGCCGTTGACGAAAGTCGCAATCAGCGATGCTCCGTTTCATCTCGCCCCGATCGGAGCTTCCGGCTTTATCGCAAGTGATCGCAGCCGATTGGTCGGCGTGTCGGCATCCGGCATCACGCAGTTAGCCGCAAACCATGGTTCCCCTATCGATCTCGTCACCCCAGTGCAGGCTGGGGGTATTCTGGCTGCTTCTGGCGGGTCAGTCATATCCTATGATTCCAATGGCGACGTCGGCTGGCTGCAAGAGCGTGCGGGAGGAAATGCATCGGCAATCGCCGTATCATCGGATAGTCGGCGCTTTGCGATGGGGGTCGACGGCTGTCTGCTTGTTCGTGCCTTCGGGCCACGACCCGAGCCGGCGGCTTCATTCGATTTTGGCTCCATCTCAACCTTGTCATGGAGTCCCGACGGAAGCTGGCTGGCCATATCGGTCGCAAAAACGGGCATCGTGTTGGTGCGCCTTTCCGATGCGCGGATCGTCCGGATTCCCGGCTATCCTGCCAGCGTTGCGTCTCTTTCGTGGAGTGCAGACTCCCGCGTCCTTGTGACGAGTGGAGGCTATCGGGTGATTGCGTGGGACGTTTCCAGCCTCAGCGATGCCAGCGAACAGCCGACCAACCTCGCGACCGCCCGCGCCAGATTCGTCCTCGTCGAGGCGGTGGATATGCACTCGGAGCGTCACCTGGTGGCGGCGGGTTACGGCGACGGCATGGTCGTTGTCACCAGGATCGGAGACCCCGACGAACTGGTCGTCAAACCACCCGGCCGGGGCCCTGTCCGCGCCTTGCAATGGTCCCGCGATGGTCAGCATCTTGCATTCGGAACAAGCGGCGGGGAGGCGGCGATCGTGACGTTTCCGCCGCACATTTTCAAATAGCCGAGCCTAAGTGGCGAGCCTTGCCGCGATCATCAGGAGGGAAATCATGACAGCTACCCGATCGCCAAATGAAGCCGAAAGCAAAGATCAATTCTTCAAGGAACTGGCGGAACTTTCTGAGCGAATGATCGCCGCCCATGGAAAGGAGTTTTCGATGGGCGCCCTGGTGCTGGCCGCAAGGTTCATCGCGGAGAACAAACCGTTTGGACGAAGCGCAGTGACACAGTGACGTCCAACGAAAGTTCACTCCGGCTGGATATTGGCGTCCTTGACGACCTTCGCCCATTTCTGGATCTCGCTGCGAATGTGATCAGCGAATTGCGAAGGGGAGCCGCCGACGGGATCGACGCCCTGATCCTGGAAGCGGCGCTTGACGTCATCCATCCTGAGGATCGCATTCAGTTCTGAATTCAGCTTGCGGACGATCTCCGGCTTCATCCCGGCAGGGCCGACGATGCCGAACCAGACCGTGACCTCGTAGCCGGGAACGCCTGCCTCCGTAACCGTCGGAACGCCTTCCGCGAGCGTCGAGCGTGCCGTGCTGCTGACGCCGAGCGCGCGCAACTTGCCGGCATTGACCTGGGGCAGCACGTTCGGCGTATTGTCGAAGGCCGCATCGATATGGTCGCCGAGCAGATCGTTCACCATCGGTGCGCTTCCCTTGTAGGGGACGTGCACGATATCGATCCCGGTCATGCTCTTGAACAACTCCATCGAGAGATGGTTCGACGAGCCGATGCCCGTGGACCCGTAAGAGACCTTGCCGGGATTGTTTCGGGCATAGTCGAGGAAATCCTTGACCGAATGGATCGGCATGGCGGGTCTTACGACGAGAAGATTCTGCGTCTGACCCGCAAAGATCAGCGGCGTGAAATCCTTGACGGTGTCGTATGGAAGGCTTTTGTAAATGTTGGGGTTGGAGCCGAAGGGAAATGCCACGCCGAGCAGGGTGTATCCGTCGGGCGCGGATTTGGCGACCGCGTCGGTCCCGATCAGCGTGCCGCCGCCCGGCCGGTTCTCGACGACCACGGGAACGCCCCAGGTCTCCTGGAGTTTTTGCGACACGATCCGTCCCAGCGTGTCATTGAACCCGCCCGGTGGATAGGGAACGATGTAGCGGATCGTGTGGCTGGGGTAGGTGTCCGGATCGGCCGCTGCGGGCGCGGCCGGGGTCTGCGCGGAGGCCGCGCCCGTCAACAGAAGAAGGAACGCGCCGCAGGCGAAGTAAGCAAGACGCGTCGCGCGCGATTTGACTTCAGCCTGCAGCGGTTCAGACATAGCAGGGGCCCTCGATCAGTGGATGTGCGTTGATGAACGCCTCGTTGATCTCGACCCCGAGGCCAGGTGTTTCAGATGGTTTGACGCAACCCTCGGCGTCGAGCTTGTACGGGACGCCGCCGACCTCGTCGCGGAACGGATTGTGCTTGGCGACGTCGCCCTCGAAATAGCCGGGGGCATCGACCGCCGCGAGCACGTTGATGGTTGCCGCCATGTTGATGCCGGTCGCGGAGGTGTGCGGGTTGAAGGACAGCTTCCACGCATAGGCCATCCCGGCGATCCGCATCGCCTCGGTGACGCCGCCGGTCTTGGACAGGTCCGGCTGCACAAAGCTGACGGCGCCATCCTCGATCAGGCGAGTGAATTCGAAGCGCGTAAAGTGGTTTTCGCCGGCCGCCAGCGGCGTCGAGCCGAGCGAGGCGGCGGTCCGGTACGAACGATAATCCTGCGCCGGGAACGGCTCCTCGAGCCATCCGATCTCCAGCTCGTCATAGGCCGGCATCACGCGACGCACGTCGTCGACCGTGTAGCCGGTGTTGGCGTCGACCAGAATTTCAATGGTGTCTCCGACCGCGTTGCGCACCGCCGTGGCGCGGGCGACGTCGTCGCGCGGATTGTCGCCGACCCGAAGCTTGATCGCCCGATAGCCCTGCGCGACGTAGCCCAGCGCCTCCTGCGCCAGCGACTCCGGCGCCTGCCATCCGAGCGAGATGCCGCCGGCATAGGCCTTGATCGGCTTTGAGGCGCCGCCGAGCAGCCGGTACAATGGCCAGCCCGCCGCCTTGGCGCGGATGTCCCACAGCGCCAGATCGAGGCCGCTGAGCGCCATCGCGGCGGCGTAGCCCATGCCATGGCTCGCCAACTGCATCTGGTAGACGCGCTGCCAGACGCCGACCACGTTCATCGCATCCATGCCGACGACCAATTCGGAGATCGTGGTGTCGATCAGCTTGGCGATGGCGCCGGGGCAGCGGCCGTGATGGGCTTCGCCCCAACCAACGAGGCCTTCATCCGTCGTGACTTTGACCAGCACCGCGTCGCGCTTCACCGCGCGGCCGATGCCCAACCTGACGTTCTGGCCCTGCGGTACGGGATAGGAGATCGGGACCGCCTTGATCGATGTGATACGCATTTTAAGACCTCAGACCGCTTTGTGTTCGGGATTGACGAGATTGAGCGGCTGCTCGCCGCGCAGGATTCGGAGCATTTCTTCGGCCGAGCCAACCGCCATCGCACGGCCGCTGGTGGCGGTGATCCCCGCGATATGCGGCGTCAGCAGCAGGTTGGGACAATCGAACAATGCGTCGTCGGGCTGCAGCGGCTGGACATCGAATACATCGAGCGCGGCACCGGCGAGCTTGCCTGACCGCAACGCGTAGATGATGGCGGGCGTGTCGACCACGGCGCCGCGCGAGACGTTCACCAGGACGGATTGCGGCCGCATGTGCGCCAGCAGATCATGGCTGACGAGCCTGCGTGTCTCGTCTGTCAGTGCGCAACAGACCACCACGGCGTTGCTCCGCGCGAACAGCTCCACGAGCGTGACTTCCTCGACATCAGGCGGCAGCGATCCCTTTCGGCGCGACGTGCCGAGCACAGTCATTCCAAAACCGTTGCTCGCGATGGAGGCGACGCGGCGCCCGATTGTTCCGACGCCGAGGATGCCGAGCGTCGTTCCGCTTAACTCGGTGAGGCCGTCTGCCATCGCGCGGCTGGTCGCCCAGCCTTCGGCGCGCATCAGCGTGTCCACGCGCTGCAACGGCCGCCGCAGATGCATCAAGGCCGACATGACATATTCGGCCACCGCGTTGGTGTTGCTTCCGGGCAGGTTCGCAACCGCGATGCCGCGTGCCGTGGCGGCGGCGACCGGGATGAAGTCGAGACCGACGCCGTGACGGACGATAGCCTTCAGACGCGGTGCATGATCGACGATGTCGTCGGGCAGTTTCGCGCGCACGATGATGCCGTCGGCATCCGCTGCCCATTGGCGCAGTGTCTCCGGCCTGGTGTCCGGCGCGACGATCAACCGAACGTGCGGGGTGAGAATCGCCTCGCCATCAGGGTGCATGGCGTTGGTCAGGAGGACGACGGGTTTCTCAGGCATCTGGCGCAGGCCCCTCGATGATTGGATTTTGCAGGCGGCCGAGGCCTTGAACCTCGACCTCGACGGTCGAACCAGGCCTGAGCCACGCCGGCGGCTTGTGCAGCCCGGCCACGCCGGCCGGCGTGCCGGTGGCGATGATGTCGCCTGGTTCGAGCGCCTGTTGCCGCGACAGATAGGAGACGAGGTCGGCGACGTCGAACAGCATGTTCGCCGTCGAACCGGACTGCAGCATGCGGCCGTCGACTTTCAGCGTCACGGTGAGCGCGTGCGGATCTGGTACCTCATCGCGGGAGGCGAGGTAAGGTCCGAACGGACCGAAGGTCGAGTAGTTCTTGCCGCGGTCGAAATGGCCGTCGGCCTTGATGATCTCGCTTGCGCTGACATCGTTGAAGCAGCCATAGGCGACGACGTGATCGAGCGCACGCTCCTTGCTGACGTTCTCGGCGCGCGTGCCGATCACGGCCGCGAGTTCCGCCTCGTAGGTGACCCCGCCGATCGTTGCCGGCAGCACGATGGGCTGTTCCGGCCCAATGATCGTTTGCGGTGCCTTCATGAACAGCACCGGTTTCTCGGGCGGCGCCATACCGCGTTCAGCCAGCGCGTCGCGGTAGTTATGCGCGATTCCGAAGATGCGCCGCGGCGCCGGCAGGGGCGCCATCAGCGTGACCGCCTCGCGCGAAAGCCGCGCTGCCGCAGCGAAGCCGTGCACGCGAATGCGTTCCACGACTTTGGGCAGGTCGGCTTCGATCAGGGCCTGCACCTGCGGTGCCGCGCCGCCGAGGGCTTCGCCCATCGCCGGATGCGCAAGGTCGACGATTGTTTCGCTGCCGTTGTCCAGCAGCACGCCGGCGCGCGTAAAGCCTTGCTCGCTGAAGGTGACGAATTTCATGAGCGGACCATCGGTTCACGCCACCCGGTAGCGATCGATCACGCCGCGATCGATCTCGATGCCAAGTCCGGCGCCGGTCGGCACCGCGACCTTGCCCTTGACCTGGACGATCGGTTCGACCGCCAGGTGATCGCGAAACGGGTTTTCCTCCTGCTCGAATTCCAGCATCGGCGGCATCGGAAACAGGCTCGGCGGCTGGTTCGGGATCGACGCCAGGAAATGGATGGTGGCGGCAAGGCCGACCGCGGACCCCCAGGCATGGGGCACGCATTCCACGCCATGCGTCGTGGCAAGCGTCGCGATCTTCTTGCATTCGGTAATGCCGCCCACCGCGCAGACATCGGGCTGCACGATATCCATCGCCTTGCGCACGATGGCGTCGCGGAAGCCCCATCTGGTGAACTCGTTCTCGCCGCCGGCGACCGCCATGTCGAGCGCGCGCGAGACCTCCACATAGCCGTCGATGTCTTCCGGCGAAATCGGCTCCTCGAACCACTCGATGTCGAGCTCTTCGAGCTTGCGCCCGAGACGGATTGCAGCCGGCACAGTGAAGCAGTGATTGGCGTCGACCATCAGCTTGATGCCGGGGCCGATCGCTTCGCGTACGGCTTTCACGCGCTCGAAGTCGCGCTTGATCGAGCCAAGCCCGATCTTCATTTTGATCGCCTTGAAGCCGGCCTCAACGTAGCCCGTCGCTTCCTCGACCGCTTCCTCGACCAGCCGGTTCATGTCGGTGAAATAGAGCCCGGTGGCGTAGGCATCGACCTCGGTGCGGAAGGCGCCGCCGATGAGCTTGTGCACCGGCTTGTTGCAGGCTTTGCCGATAATGTCCCAGAGCGCGATGTCGATACCGCTGATGGCTGCGATCGACATGCCCTTCGGACCGTAATCCTTGATCCGGTTGTAGAGGTCTTCCCAGATCACCTCGACGTCGAAGGGATCGTGGCCGATCACGCGCGGGGCAAGCTGGGTTTCGATAAAGGCTTTCGCGACGGCCGATGGTCCGTAGCATTCGCCCCAGCCGACGATGCCGTCATTAGTTTCGATCTCGACCAGGCATGTGCCGCGCGTCTTGTAGAGCCAGCCGCGCGAGGAGGTGAAGGGACGTTGCACCGGAGCGGCGACGACGTGACAGGTGATCTTCTTGATGGACAAGCGCGTGAACCTTGGTTGGAGAGTGTTGGAGTTAAGAGCAGCGATTCCGCCGTATCAGCCTATTCCTTCGGAAAGACCTGTGATGCCACAGTGCCGAGCGTGGCTGCGACGTTGTCGACTTCCTTGGTCAGCGCATCGCCGGTCAGGTCGTCGACGAGGAACACGTTCTTCTTGGCGAATTCCTTGAAGCGCGGATCCTGAATGGCGGCGCGGAACGCGGTGATCAGCTTGGTGCGGACGTCGTCGGGAAGGTTTGCCGGACCAACGACGTATGCCATCTGGACGACAGGCCCGTAGGGAAAGACGTCGTAGCCCTTCTCCTTGAAGGTCGGTACGTCCGGAAACATCTCCAGCCGCTCATTGGCGAAGATGCCGATCGGCTTCAGCAGGCCTTCCTGGATCTGGCCAAGTGTTTCCGACGGCTTCAACACGCCGGAATCGACGTGCTGACCGAGCAGGTCGGCCACCACTTTCGATCCGCCGGTGTAGGGCACGTTGACGAAGTTCACGCCCGCCGCGCGCGCGGTCATCAAGGCGAAGATGTGGTTCAGATTGTAATTGCCGGGGGTGCCGATCGTGACCTTGTCGGGATTGCCCTTCATGTACTTGATGAAATCGTCGAGCGATTTCTGCTCGGCCTTGGTCGAGACCAGGAGCATCAACGGATCGGTCGAGACGCGCGCGATGTGGGTGAACTGCGCATTCGTCAGCGGCGCCTTGCCCTGCGCCATCAGCGCCAGCGTCGAGCTGGTCCCCATGCCTAGCGTGTAACCGTCCGGCGCTGCGCTTGCGACCCGACGCATGCCGATCACGCCGGTCGCGCCGACGACGTTTTCGATGACGATCTTGATCCCATGTTCGCGCAGGATCGGATCGAGCGCCCGGGCCGCGACGTCGTTCGAGCCACCGGCGTTCCACGGCACGATGAAAGTGATGTCCCGCTGGGGATAGTCCGACTGACCGTAGCTGGCGGGCGCCTGGAGCATCGAAATCAGGCACGCCAGGGTGATCGCGGCAACTTTTCTCATCGTGGTATTTCCTCCCGTTTTGTTGTTTGTTATAACAAACATCGTCGGAAGGTCAAGACGGCCGACCGGAGGAGGATTTGCGCGATGTCGCGCGCCGCGATACCGAGCGTTGTATGACGGCATTGAAACGAATCGAGCGTGAACCGCTGTGGGATCTCGCGCACGCGCAGTTGCGGGATGCGCTGCTGGCCGGGCGGTTCGAGCCCGGCACGGTCTTGACCTTGCGCTCGCTGGCCGAAAGTTTCGGGACGTCAATCACGCCGGTGCGCGACGCCGTCACCCGTCTGGTAGCGCAAGGCGTGCTGCAGCAGGGGCCGCGCAACTCCGCGATCGTGCCGCACCTGTCCCGCCGCGAGCTTTCGGACCTGACGGTGGTGCGTTGCGCGCTGGAAGGCCGCGCAGCGCGGGAGGCCGCCCTGCGGCGGCATGACGAGGCCGCCCTGCGAAAGCTGCAAGAGCGGCTCTCGACGATGCAGTCGCTGATCGCTGCGCGCAAGCTCGAGAGCTACCTCGAGCATCACCGCAAGTTTCACTTCGGCATTTACGCGATGTCGGGGGTCCCGCTGCTCGTCGAGACCATCGAGAACATGTGGCTGCGCTGCGGGCCGGTGCTGTCCTACGTGATCCCCGAATATGTCGTCCTGCTGAAGGGTTGGGATCACCACACCGCGGCGCTGAAGGCTATCGTGGCGGGTGACGCCGATAGTGCCGAACGCGAGATCGTCGCCGACATTAGTGATGCCGCGCACTACCTCGCGAGTCTTGCAGATTCGACGGGCCAATTGAGGCGACCGTCTGGGCTAGTCACCTCTTAGCTGCGCGCGGCGCCCCGGACTGGCGAAGATGGAAGGTGAAGCCCTTCGATCAGGCGCCACGTTCGCCTTGTGCGGTTCCTGCCGTGGTCCGTTGACGACGTTTGGGGGCGTTGCGTTCCGGCGCAGCGTCGGCGGCTCGGCTGTGCGAGTCAGGCTGGTAGCCCAGGCGGATCGACAGGAGCTCGGCGTGCGTCATCACGGTCCGGGCGAGCTCTGGCACCCATTCGGCCGTAACGCGCCGGCTCGGACCACTCACGCTAATTGCCGCGAAGACGCGGCCCGCACTGTTGCGGATCGGTGCGCCGACGCAGCGCAGCTCCGGCTCATGCTCGCAATCGTCCACCGAATAGCCGCGGGACCTGATCGCGGCCAGTTCGGCCTTTAGCCGCTTGGGCTCAACGATTGTGCTCGGCGTGAAGCGAGGCAGGCCGGCGCGGATGACCCGGTCGATCACGGCGTCGCTCTGGAAGGCGAGCGCCGCCTTACCCACGCCTGTCGAGTGACAAGGTGAGGCTTCCATCGTGATGACGGTGTTGTGTGGGCGTGCAGTAATTTGGCTGCGGCGATTGACGAAGACCATCTGCGCGCCGTCGAAGACGCAAAGATGCACATCCTCGCCGCTGAGCTTGCCAAGCGTATCGACGAAAGGCGGCGCCTCGCGATACAGCGGGAGGTTTATGAGTGCGCTGCCGCCGAGCTCGAACAGTTTTATGCCAAGCCGGTAGCGATCGCGGCTCGCATCCTGCTCCAGGAACCCGACGCTGCGCAGGCTATCGACGATGCGATGGACGGTGGTGCGCGGTAGGCCGGTGCGTCGCGCGATCTCGACAACGCTCAGCTCGGGGTCGGTCGAGGAGAAGGCCTCCAGGACCTCGAGCATCTTGAAGAGCGACTTCACGCTCTGTCGACCGCTGTCGACGCTAGTCATGTCGGACCTTTCGGGTGGCGTCGCCACGCAATATCCAGGACGCGAACCAAGTCCGACTTAGACGGAATCGGGCGCGGCGGCAATGCCGCGCCCTTTGTCGTGCGCTCACTCGGCTGCGACCAGCCTCACGCTGCCTTCGACCTCGAGCAGGGGCTTGAGGGCAGCCGCGATCGCGTCCTTTTGCCGGCTGGTCGGAGCCGGCATCGGCTGCCGCGGAAGACCGCTCGGCGATCCCTGGAGGGTGAGGGCATGCTTCACGCAGGCCGGGAGATTGTCGCCGACGATCGTGTTCCAGAACCGCAACAGGCGCTTGTGGATCTCGATCGCGGTCGCGTGGTCACCGCGTTCGACCGCGTTCCACAGTGCCACGCAGGCGCCGGGCACTGCGGCCGGGTTCGCGGCGATCGTGCCATGCGCGCCGAGCGCGAAGGACGGATAGAGCAGCGCATCGACCGCCGTCAGCACGACCTTGCCCGCGGGCACGTCGAGCAAAAGATCGGCCATCAGCTTCAGGTCGCCGGCGCTCTGCTTGACGCCGATCACGCCGGGCAGCTCGTTCATGATCCGCAGCAGCAGCGCGGGGCTCAGGTAGTTCCAGGGCACGACGTTGTAAATGATGACGGGCTGCTTGACCGACTCGGACAGCGTCTTGAAGTGGCCGACCGTCGCATCCTCGTCTGGCTTGAAGAGATAGTGCACCGGCGTGATTTGGAGCGCGGCGACGTCGACCGATTCGATGGCGCGGGCGCGGTCAATCGCTTCGCGGGTCGAGTTGGCGATAATGCCGGCGACGAGCGGCACCTTGCCGTTCAGCTCCTCTGCGCAGGCCTCGATCAAACGCCGGAATTCGTCGGCGGTAAGCGTGTGACCCTCACCCGTGCTGCCGCCAACACAGACGCCATGCACGCCCTTATCGAGCAAAAACTTCACTTGGCGACGGAAGGCCTTTTCGTCGATGTCGCCGTTCTGATCGAACGGCGTGGTGAGGGGCGGGATGATCCCCGTAATCTTCGCTGGCACGTTATCCTCCTTTATTGTCCGGAATACGGACATTTTTGTATGACAAATGCGCGCATGACGTCAAGCGTGGTCGGCAACATATCGAGTTATTTGCGCTAAATTTAAGAGGAGATTAGCGGCGCGGGCCAAAAAATCCACTTGACATGTGGAATAACTCGCTGCTCATGTTGTCCGCAATACGGACAAAATCCGGGCAGGGGATGTCTTCCTGCCGAAGCCGGAGGACGACGTCATGAGCGGAATGGTTAGGTCGAGCGGGTCCAGCCGGGTGGCAGACCAAGTGACCGCTTCGATCAAGGGTCGGGAGTCCAGCGACATCCGGAAGGTTGCTGTGGCGAGCGCCATCGGCAACATGATCGAGTATTACGACTTCACGCTCTACGCGACCGCAACCGCGCTCGTCTTCAACAAGATCTTCTTCCCGAGTTCTGATCCCTTGGTCGGATCGCTGCTCGCTTTCGCGACGTTCTTCGTGGGCTATTGTGCAAGGCCGCTCGGCGGCGTGCTGTTCGGCCATTTCGGGGACCGCGTCGGCCGAAAAACAGCGCTGCTCATCACTATCGTGATCATGGGACTTGGGACTTTCCTCATCGGACTCATGCCGACCTATGAGCAGGTCGGTGTGTTGGCGCCGATCTGTCTCATCGGGCTGCGGCTGTTGCAGGGAATTGGCATCGGCGGCGAATATGGCGGCGGCATGGTGATGACGGTCGAGCACGCGCCGGCCGATCGGCGCGGTTTCTTCAGCTCGCTCGTCCACATCGGCGTGCCCGCCGGATTCCTGATTCCGATCGCGCTTTTGGGAATCCTGTCGACCTCCATGAGCGAGCCTGACTTCCTCGCCTGGGGCTGGCGGATCCCGTTCCTGTTTTCGATCGTCCTCGTCGGGATCGGGCTCTTCATCCGCTTCAAGATCTCGGAGACGCCGGCGTTCAAGCGCGTGCTGAGCGAGGAGGGGGCTGCCAGCGTGCCGGTGGTCGAAGCGGTCCGCAATCACAAGGGCAACATTTTGTTCGGTATCGGTGCCAAGGTCGCCGAAAGCGGGCTGTTCAACATCTACGCCGTGTTCGCGATCACCTACTGCAAGACCAAGCTCGGACTGCCGAGCCAGACGATCCTGAACGGCGTGCTCGTTGGCTGTGCGCTCGAATGCCTGACGCTGCCGATGTTCGGGGCGCTGTCGGACCGGATTGGTCGTCGCGCAGTCTATTTAGGCGGCATGATCTTCCAGGCCGCGCTCGCGCTCGTCTTCTTCCAGATGCTGAACACCGGGCACACCGGCATGATCTGGCTCGCGATCGCGCTCGGCCTCGCGCTTGGTCATGGCTCGGTCTACGGCGCGCAGGGCGCCTACTTCTCGGAGCTGTTTCCGGCGCGCATTCGCTACAGCGGCCTCTCGCTCGTGCAGCAGCTCGGCCCGATCCTCGGCGGCGGCCTCTCGCCGCTGATCGCAACCGCACTGCTTGCCGAGTACGGCTCGGCCTATTGGGTGGCCGGCTACATGGTCGCGATGGCGCTGCTGTCGGCCGCCTGTGTCTTCGGCCTCCGTCCGCTCCGCTCGGATAACTGAACCGATCCTGCTCGCAAAACCAGCCGCTCGAGACGAGGCGGCATCGCAAAACCAAGTGAGGAAACTGCCATGGTCTCTACCTTGCACTTCTCTCGACGCAGTCTGATCAAGGGCATCGCCGCCGCGCCGCTCGCAATGCCGGCGATCCTTGGCCGTGCACGCGCCGCCGATCCCATCCGCATCGGCATTTCCGGACCGATGACGGGTCAGTTCGCCCAAAACGGCCAGTGGATGAAGAACGGCGTCGCGATTGCGGTGAAGCAGGTCAACGACAAGGGCGGCATCAAGGGGCGCATGATCGAAGTGCGCATCGCCGACGATCTCGGGCCGAACCCTACCGCGGCGGCCAATGCCGTCACCAAGCTCGCGACCCAGGACGAAGTCGTGGCACTGGTGGGTCCGCACTACACGCCGGGTATCCTGCCGAACCTGCCGTTGCTCGCGAAATACAAGATCCCGTGCCTGACGGGCGCAACCGGTCCGGTCGTCACCCAGCAAGGCAGCCCCTGGGTGTTTCGCGTCCGCCTGAATGATGCGATCGGCGCGGACCTTCTGGTCAAATACGTCACCGAAGATCTGCAATGGAAGAAGATCGGACTTGGCTACGTCAACACGGCCTTTGGGCAATCCGGCATAGGCGTGGTCAAGGCCTCCTTGAGCAAGCGCGGCGGCGAGCCTGCGCTGGTGCAGGCCCACACCGACGCGACCAAAGATTACACCTCCCAGATCCTGGCCTTCCAGCAGGCCGGTGTCGACGGCATCATCGTCTGGACTGACGATCAACCGGCCGGGCTCATTGCCAAGCAGAGCAAGACCCTCGGCGTCAAATTCGGCATCGCCGGCAACACGGCATTCTCGCAGCCGATTTTCCTCGGCCTCGCCGGAGAGGGCGCCGACGGATGCATGGCGATCGGCGAGTTCGTCAAGGACAATCCCGACGAGCGGGTGCAGAACTGGAAGCGGCTCTATTCGGCGACCCATCCCGGTGACGAGCCGGAACTCTACGCCACGGTCTATCACGACGCGGCAAAGCTGATCATTGCGGCGATGGAGCGCGCCGATGCCATTACGGGCGAGGGAATCCAGCAGGCGCTGACCGCGATCCGTGACTTCCCGGGCATCGTCACACGCTATGGCTGGACCGGCAACGGCGATATGACCCATTCCGGCATCATCACCAAGGTCGCCGGCGGCAAGCCGGAGATCGTCAAGGCCATCAGCAGCTAACGCGCGCGCGACGCCGCCGGACCTCCGGTGGCCGGCACCGGGATGGGATCTTACGATGTTGCAGACTTTTAGTCAGATCGTATTGGTGGGATTGGCGGTCGGCGCCGCCTATGCGCTGGTGGCGCTCGGCTACACGCTGATCTGGAATGCGGTCTCCCTGGTCAACTTTGCTCAGGGAGACCTCGTGATGCTCGGCGCCTTCGTCTCGGTCGGCTGGCTCGCCAATCGTCTCGGGATGCCACTGTGGCTGAACCTCGGCGCGATGCTGGTGATCCTTGGCCTCTTCGGCGCCGCGCTGGCCTGGGGAATCTACCATCCCCTGCGCAACGCGCCGCAATTGTCGGCGATCGTGGCAACGCTCGGCCTGTCCATGGCGTTGCAGAATATCGCCGTGATCATCTGGGGACCGCAGCCTCTCAACTTCGCTGGCCCCCTGGGCACGACCTCGGTGCAGCTCTTCGGCTCCACGATCTACGCGCAGTATCTCGTCATCCTGGCGGCGCTCGCGGTGATGATGGCGATCCAGCACGCGCTGTTTCAGCATACGGCGCTCGGTCGCGCGATGCGCGCCACCGCGCAGGACGCCGAAGCCGCCCGGCTGATGGGCATCCCCACAGCCCGCATCATCGCTTTCATCTTTGCCTACGCCACCATGCTCGCAGCCTTGGCGGGCTGGCTGGTCGCGCCGCTGTCTTACGTATCTTCCGACATGGGCGTTAACCTGTCGCTCCGTGCCTTCGCGGCGACCATCCTCGGCGGCTTCGGCTCGATCCCCGGCGCGCTCGTCGGTGGCCTGATCTTCGGCGTCATCGAGTCGGCGGGCTCCTTCTACATTTCGTCGGAATATATCGACGTGATCGCGTTCGGCGTCTTGATCGCAGTTCTGATGTTCCGCCCGCAGGGCATTTTCGGTGAACTCGAACTGGAGCGTCCATAAATGACCGCCGACGGAAACACGCTGACGATGCGTACGCTCGCCCTTCTGGTGATCGGCGCGGCGATCCTGTGCGGCCTCCTCCTGCCGCAATTCCTGTCGGTGTACTATCTGCAGGTCGCAGACGTGACATTGATCAACATCCTCCTGGTCCTCGGGCTCAATTTCATTCTCGGCTTCGGTGGCCAGATGTCGCTCGCACAATGCGCATTCTTCGGCATCGGGGCGTATGGATTCACGCTGCTTCAGGCCGCAGGCATGCCGGTGCCGGTCGCCGCGATCGGCGCGATCGCAATCTCCGCCGCGGTGGGGATGGCGCTGGGCTGGCCGACATTGCGGCTGAAGGGGCATTACCTCGCCCTGTGCACGCTGGCCTTCGCGCTGATCGTCGAGCGGCTGCTGGTGAACTGGGAGGGCCTCACCAACGGCGCCAACGGCATCACCGCGATCCCGGGCATCGGGCTTGCCGGCGAGAACGACAAGATGCTGTGGGTATTGCTCGCGATCGTCGCTTGCGCCTATCTGCTTCAGGTCTGGATCGCCAATGGTCCGCTGGGTCTGCGCATCCGCGCGCTACGCGACGATGCGCTGGCCGCGCAGGCCATCGGCGTCGACATCTCGCGGCTCAAGATCATGCTGTTCGTGATCTCGGCCGCCTATGGCGGTCTTGCCGGCATCTGCTACGTGCTGCTGCGCGGCTATATCAGCCCCGACGTCTTCTCGTGGCAGTCGACCTTCTCCTACCTCGCCATGGCGGTGGTTGGCGGCCTCGGAAGCCCCCTTGGCGCCGTGCTCGGGGCCATCCTCTACACCTTCGTACCGGAGCTGTTGCGCTTCATGCAGGAATACTACTTTGCCGTCTTCGGCGTCATGGTCATCCTCGTGATCACCTTCTTCCCTGCCGGTCTCTCCGGACTGGTTCTCTCCGCCTTCCACAGTCTTCGCCGGCGCGAAAAATCCTATGCACGATCGGACGTGACGCATCATGAACGCGCTGCTTGAACTCTCCGGCGTCACCAAACACTTCGGCGGCCTGACGGCGCTCGAAGACGTATCGCTCACCGTCGCGCAGGGCACGATCCATGCTGTGATTGGCCCCAACGGCTCGGGCAAGACCACGCTGTTCAACATCATCAGCGGCATCTATACGCCGACCGGAGGCGAGGTGCGCTTCGAAAGCGCCGTCGTCACGTCGAAGCCATTGCACCAGCTCGCGGCAATGGGGCTGGCACGCACGTTCCAGAACACCCGCCTGTTCGGCTCGATGACCGTGCGCCAGAACGTCCTTGCCGCGCGGCACGGCAGGGCTCATCCGTGGCGCTTCGACCAGGAAAACGCACGCCGGGTCGATGAGATCATTGCGTTCGTCGGGCTTGCTGATGTTGCCGACGCTAATGCCGCCTCGTTGCCGCAGGGGCAGCGGCGTCTGCTCGAAATCGCCAAGGCGCTAGCGCTGGAGCCGCGCCTCGTGCTGCTTGACGAGCCGCATGGCGGTCTCAACCATGCCGAGACCGCACGCCTGATCGAGGTGATCCGCCAGATGCATGCGCGGGGTATGACGATCCTCCTGATCGAGCACGAGATGGAAGTTGTGATGACGCTCGCCGACCGGATCACCGTGCTCAATTTCGGCAAGGTGCTGGCAGAGGGCGCGCCGGCCGAGATCCAGCGCAACGACGCCGTCATTGAGGCCTATCTCGGCCGTGCCGACCGCGAGGCGGAGCTCCATGAACAGGTCGGCCGCGCAAGCGAAGGCACTGGCGCGCCGCTGCTCGAGGTCTCCGATCTCGTGGTCCGCTATGGTGACATCGAGGCGGTGCGGCAGGTGTCGCTGAAGGTCGGTGTCGGCGAGTTCGTGGCGCTGCTCGGCAACAACGGGGCAGGCAAATCCTCCACGCTGAAGGCGATCGCGCGTCTGGCGCAGGCCTCGGGCTCGGTGCGCTTCACAGGTCAGGAGCTGATCAGGGAGCCGACCGAGCGTCTGGTCGGAATGGGACTGGCGCTCGTTCCCGAGCGCCGGCGGCTGTTCGGCGGATTGACCGTGACCGAGAATCTCAAGATCGGCGCCTATGGACGGCCGCACGGCGAACTGGCGGGATTGATCGAGGAAATGCTCGAACTATTCCCCAACCTCAAGCGCCTGTCGGCATCGCTGGCCTTTTCGCTCTCAGGCGGGGAGCAGCAGATGCTCGCTATTGCCCGCGCATTGATGAGTCGTCCGCGCCTCTTGCTGCTCGACGAGCCGTCGCTCGGACTGGCTCCGCTGCTGGTCGAGCAGGTGTTCGGCAAGCTCGTGGAAATCAATCGGCAGGGGACCGCGATCCTGCTGGTTGAGCAGAATGCCCGCATGGCGCTCGCGGTCGCGCATCGCGGTTATGTGCTGAGCTCGGGACGCATCGTCGCCGAGGGCAGCGCCGCCGAGGTCGCGCGTGATCCCCGCCTGATGGGCGCCTATCTCGGCCACGGCGAGGCCGCCGAATAAGCCATCGGGCTGGATCTGGTGCTCACGAGAGCCGGCGCCGTCGCGGCTTGAAAGGCGGATCGCCGTGGTGCAGATGGAAGCAGGGTCACCAATGGAAGCCGACATGAACGCCCACACCCTGCCGCGCCCAACAACTGAAGTCATCGCCGCTGTGCGCGCGAGGCTCGCCGAACGCCTGGGCGCGCGTGTCACCGTCTCGCAGGCCGTGCTCGACCAGCATAGCCACGGCGAGGGTCTGCCGGCAGTCGGTGTGCCAGACCTCGTGGTCTTTCCCGAGACCAACGAGGAGGTCGCCTTCGTTCTCGCGCTGTGTAACGAACACCGCGTACCGGTCACGCCATTCGGCGCGGGGTCCTCGCTTGAGGGCCAGCTCGCAGCCCTTGCCGGCGGCGTGTCGCTCGACATGACGCGCTTTGACAAAATCCTTGAGGTCACACCGGACTCGCTCGACTGCCGGGTCCAGGCGGGCGTGACGCGCGAAGCGCTGAACGCGCATGTTCGCGACACCGGCCTGTTCTTTCCGGTCGATCCAGGCGCCAACGCCTCGATCGGCGGCATGGCCGCCACGCGGGCCTCCGGCACCAATGCGGTGCGTTATGGCACGATGCGTGAGAATATTCTCGGCCTCACCGTCGTCACGCCCGATGGCCGCATCGTCCGCACCGGTAGCCGCGCGCGGAAGTCATCTGCCGGCCTTGATCTCACCCATCTCTATGTCGGCAGCGAAGGAACGCTCGGCGTCATCACCGAAATCCAGCTCAGGCTTTACGGGCAGCCGGAGACGATCATTGCGGCCGTCTGCCAGTTTGCCTCGCTTGAAGGTGCTGTCGCCGCTGTCGTGACGGCGCTGCAGTCCAATCTGAAGATGGCGCGCATTGAACTGCTCGACGAGGTGCAGATGCGCGCCGCAATCCGCTATTCGAAGCTGGATTATGTGGAGACGCCGACGCTCTTTCTCGAGTTCCACGGCACGCCGAACGGAGTGCGCGAAGAAGTGGAGATGATGCAAGCGATAACAGCGGATCACGGCGGCGGCGCGTTTCAATTCGCCGAGCGGCCGGAAGACCGGACGCGGTTGTGGAAGGCGCGCCACAATTCCTATCAAGCTGTGATGGCGCTTGAGCCCGGCAAGGCCAATATGGGTACCGATGCCTGCGTGCCGATTTCGGCGCTGCCGGCCTGCCTGTTGGAGACCAAGGCGGACATTGTCGCATCTGGCCTGACGGCGCCGATCGTCGGCCATGTCGGTGATGGCAATTTCCATCTCGGAATCCTGTTCGATCCGAAGGACGCGCAAGAGACTGAGCGCGCCGAGGCGCTCGCCTTTCGCACCGCGCGCCGAGCCATTGCGATGGGAGGCACATGCTCAGGCGAACACGGCGTAGGGCTGCACAAGATCGTGCACATGGAAACGGAGCACGGTGAGGGGGTGGCGCTCATGAAGGCGGTAAAGACGGCGCTGGACCCGAGAGGAATCATGAATCCGGGAAAGATCTACCCGTCGAGCAACTGATTTCCAGTGTGCGCTGTTTGAAGACGAGACGCTCTTTCCGCGCTGGCCTCCAGCAACTACCACTGTGGATTTCGTCCACGGCGTATTTTTGTCGGCGCTTCCGTCAGAAATCAGCAGAGGCGAGGAGGTGCCATTGCGCGACAGATCCAAGCGCAGGAGGTACTGCGAGGACCGTTGGGCTTGGTCCTGCATCGACGATGACCTCATTTGGCGGAACTGCGAAACCTAGTCCGGCCGCTTTCAGCAATGCCTCCTTGAGGGTCCAATAGCGGAGAAACAATCGGGACCGGGATATCTCCGGCGCTTTCCGCAGAGCAGCTTGTTCTTCGGCGGCCAGCACCAGCTCGCTGATGGGATCGAGATGATCTACTTCGCGTAGGGGTTCGACGTCGACCCCGATGGGCATGCGTGCTGCGGCGACGGCAACGGCGCCCCTGGCATGACTGAGGCTGAAGTCGATTTCCTGCGGATCGACGAGAAGGACCGGCTTGCCGTTCGCCGATGGTGCAAACCGCAGCGCATTCGGCGGTCGACCTACTGCATGTCCAAGGATCAGGCGCGCTCCCGCATGGGCGGCCAGATAGCTGCGCCGGTCCTCATGATGCCGGAGTCGCGCCAAGTGGTCCGTCTCCTGCACGTCAAGCAGCGCGGCGCTTTGCTCAAGAGGAAGCGCGGTAGGGCCGGGCGTGGCGCCTTTCTCCGGCGGGGAGACTGCGGCCAGCCAGAACGCGATCTCTGCGGGTGTCGGTCCTTTGACCGGCGTCGGGAGGTTCGGATGGGGCAACCATCGCAGGCGCAACTCATCGTCTTCAGGCGTGACACGCTTGACGGCGATTGCCCAGGCGACCACCGTTGTTGCCTGCAACGCGGTAAGCGATGAGGCGAAACCGTCCTGTCCGGTGCAGACAGCGTTATTCATGCAAGGTTGGCTAACATCGGCCACCGGTTCTCTTGAACTGAGCGACATCCAGCATTGAGCGGTCCCCCTCAATCAATACACGCGCTCTCTTGGCGGGATTGACTGCACCTCGTTTGAGAGCGGCTGTAAATGCACTGGTCTGTAATCGAGCCGCGCGCGGCCATCATCATCGAGCCAGCACAGGCTGTGCTTCAGCCAATTTTCGTCATCGCGTTTGGGGAAATCTTCCCGCGCATGGGCGCCGCGGCTTTCCTTGCGACCGATCGCTGAATGAAGGCTGACGCTGGCCTGCGCAAGCATGTTGTCCAGTTCGAGTGTTTCGGCCAGATCGGTGTTGAAGATCATCGTGTGATCGGTCACGCCAATGTCATCCCGCATCGTGGCGATCACCTCGTTAAGTTTTGTCAAACCGTCGTCCAGCAGCGCGCCGGTGCGGAATACGGCGCAGTGGCGCTGCATGGTCTGTTGCATGGCGAGCCTGATGTCGCCGGCGACAGCCTTGCCTTTGGCCCACCTGATGCGATCGAGATGCGCGATGGCACGATCGGTCGCCTCGTCGGACGCCGGTGCGTGGCCCTCTTGCGGACGCAGGGTCTCGATCACGCGATGAGCGGCAGCTCGCCCAAACACGATGATGTCGAGAAGCGAATTGGAGCCGAGGCGGTTCGCTCCATGCACGGAAACGCAAGCCGCTTCCCCGATCGCCATCAGTCCTGGGACGACCGTTTCCGGATCGCCATGGCGAGACATGACGGCTTCGCCATGCAGATTGGTCGGAACTCCGCCCATGTTGTAATGGACGGTGGGCAGCACCGGAATCGGCTGGCGTGTGACGTCGACGCCCGCGAAGATTTTGGCGGTCTCGCTGATGCCCGGCAGGCGCGTGTGCAGGAGTTCCGGATCGAGGTGCTCCAGGTGTAGTTCGATGTAGTCCTTGCGCGGACCGCAGCCACGCCCTTCGTTGATCTCAATCGTCATGGCGCGGCACACGACGTCGCGCCCCGCAAGATCCTTCGCGCTTGGCGCATAACGCTCCATGAAGCGCTCGCCTTCGGAATTGGTGAGATAGCCGCCTTCGCCGCGCGCCCCTTCCGTGATCAGGCAACCGGAGCCGTAGATGCCGCTCGGGTGAAACTGTGTGAATTCCATGTCCTCGAGCGGCAACCCGGCCCTCAGGGCCATCGCGTTGCCGTCGCCGGTAGAGGTGTGGGCGGCGGTGCAGGAGAAGTAGACGCGCCCGTAACCTCCGGTGGCCAGCACAGTGCGGTGAGCATTGAAGCGGTGGATGGTCCCATCTTCCATGTTCCACGCCAGCAGGGCACGACAGGCGCCGTCATCATCCATCAGGAGGTCCAGCGCGAAATATTCGATGAAAAACTCCGTGCCGTGCGTCAGACACTGCTGATAGAGCGTGTGCAGGATGGCATGGCCTGTCCGATCGGCCGCCGCACAGGTGCGCTGGGCCATCTTCTTTCCGTACTCGATGGTCTGGCCACCAAAGGGACGTTGATAGATCCGACCATCTCCGGTGCGGGAGAAGGGCACCCCATAGTGCTCCAGTTCCAGCACCGCGGGTACGGCTTCGCGGCACATGTATTCGATTGCGTCCTGATCACCGAGCCAGTCGGAGCCCTTGACCGTGTCGTACATGTGAAAGCGCCAATCGTCGCCATCACCCATGTTTCCAAGCGATGCCGCCATGCCGCCCTGTGCGGCGACGGTGTGGCTGCGTGTCGGAAAGACCTTTGTAACGCAGGCGGTCTTGAGGCCTGACGATGCCATGCCCAGTGCCGCGCGCAATCCGGCGCCTCCGGCACCGACGATCACCACATCATAATTGTGGTCGATGATCTCGTACGCTTTAGCCATCCTGCAGTTCTCCCAAATGTGCGAACTGGTCTTTTCTGAGTTCAGCGGTATCCGTCGGATCGGCGAAAAGCTTATCGATCTCCGACCGTTCTGGCGACACAACTCAATATGGCGTCGAGCAGGCCAAATTCCATCGGCTTCGCTCTGACCATGCCCATCGCTTCGCGGAGAGATTCCGATATCGTCAAGTGAGATGATACGTATCTCATTATTTGAATTTTCAGGATGGAGATCGAGCCTATATCTTCCTGCAACAGATATTCAGCGGATACCGACGTCGTCGCGTGTCGCTGTTCGAAGGACTTGTCTCTTCGCGTTTCGGTCGCAAGTCGGCCAGTCGCATTGCCGGAGGTAAGGATATGAAGCTTCCAACCGTTCTATCGGCCGTCGCCGCGCTGGCCATGGGTCATGGCGCACAGGCCGCAGCCTTGCCATCGACCTCGGCCACGATCACCTATCATCGTACGCAGGTGGATGGTGTCAGCATCTTCTATCGTGAAGCGGGGCCGAGCGACGCGCCGACGATTGTGCTGTTGCACGGCTTTCCGTCCTCCTCGCGGATGTTCGATACTTTGCTTCCGCTTCTTGCCACGCGCTTTCGCCTGATCGCACCTGACTATCCGGGGTTCGGCCAGAGCGAGGCTCCGCCGCCCTCGCGTTTCGCTTACACGTTCGACCATCTCGCTGAGACCACGAACGCCTTGCTCGAGCAGCTCAAGATCAGCCGCTATGTCCTGTACCTGCAGGATTATGGCGGTCCGGTTGGCTACCGCATCATGGTGGCTCATCCCGAGCGGGTGCGCGCGCTTGTGATCCAGAATGCGAACGCCTACAGGGAAGGGCTCGGCGCCAAATGGAGCGGCATTGCGCAATATTGGGCCGATCGAGATGCGCACCCGGAGCAGGTCGACGCTTTCACTTCGCTCGAAGGCGCCAAGGCCCGTCACATCGGCAGCAGCCCCAATCCCGAGCGCTACAATCCCGATACATGGACCGACGAATATGCGTTCCTGTCCCGACCTGGGCAGCGGGAAATCCAGGCGGACCTGCTTTACGACTATCGCACGAACGTGGCCTCTTACCCCGCATGGCAGGCATTTCTGCGCGAGCATAAGCCACCGACGCTCATCGTGTGGGGGCGCTATGATCCATCCTTCATTGCACCGGGCGCGGAGGCGTTCAGGCGCGACCTGCCGGACGCGGAGATTCATCTGTTGGATGCCGGTCACTTCGCGCTAGACGAGAAGGTCGACGATATAGCACGTCTGATGATCGACTTCCTGCCGAAGCAGCCCGAATAGGCTTAACGCCAGCTATAAAGGAGTGAGCGAGTCGACCGTTCATACCCATTACCGAACGGGCCACCCAACGATGTGTCTGTTCTAATTGAAGAAAACATTTAGGTGGGGCATAACCCTCGGCGATTGAAGCGCTGATTGCCCACACTGTTATGACCAGGCCCCGGGTTCCATCCCTCGTCGCATTGAGAGCTTTTGAAGCTGTTGGCCGCACCGGCAGCATGCGTGCCGCTGGCGACGAGTTGGCGGTGAGCCATACGGTCGTGTCGCGTCATATCCAGAACCTGCAGGAAAGCCTCGGCGTCACGCTCGTCCGCGCCCAGGGTCGCGGCGTCATGCTGACCGAACGAGGCTCGTTCCTCTATGAGCAGTTGTCGCAAGCGTTCGACATCATCGCGCGCGCCACGGTTGCGGTACGTCCTCCGTCGCGAACCACGCTTAACATCTGGTGTATTCCCGGCATCGCCAACCGCCGCCTGCTGCAGAGGCTTCCCGAATTGACGGGTCCACCGAACCGATGGGAAGTCAACCTGCAGCCAACCTTGTCGCACCCCGATCTCTCGCGTGGTGAGGCGGATGCCGAGATCGTCTATGCCGATGTGATCACCACGCATCTCGATCTTGCGTCCGAGCCCTTGATCCGGCCGAGGGTCTTCCCGGTGGCCAGCCCGAGCTATCTGGCGCGTCATCCCGCCATCACGAGCCTGACGGACTTGGCGTCGATCGCGTTGATCCACGAGGAATCGACGGAGCAATGGGAGCGCTGGTTTCGGCTGGCCGGATTGGTCGATTTGCCGCAGCTCGGCGGCCAGCGTCTTTGGCATGCCCACCTCGCCATCGAGGCGGCGCGGCTTGGGCAGGGCGTGGCAATCGCAAATGACGTCCTTGTCGAGGACGACCTTCGCACTGGTGCATTGGTCGAGCTGCTCTCCACCTCCGTCTACATGGGAACGTACCAATTGGTCGCTTTGAAGGAGCGATGGCGCGACCCGGCGATTGTTGCACTGCGGAATTGGCTACAAAATGTGCTGGCCAGCGCACTGATCGGCCCGACTGGTGCATGTGAGTCACCATAGCGCGATAATAAAACTGGTTGTTCGTTCGATAGCGCCAACTACGGTCCCCTCAACTTGGGGAAGTAAGTAATGACGCTAAACTCCGAACTGATGTCGCGCAGGCAGGCTGCGGTGGTCCGTGGTGTTGGTCATGCCACACCGGTTTTCGCTGATCGGGCACTCAACAGCGAGCTTTGGGACGTCGAGGGACGACGTTACGTCGATTTTGCCGGTGGCATCGCGGTTCTCAACACCGGTCACCGCCATCCGCTGGTGATCAAGGCGGTTCGCGATCAGTTGGATCGCTTTACGCACACCTGTTTCCAGGTCGCTCCGTATGACTCCTATGTTGAGCTGGCGGAGCGTCTCAATGCGCTGGCGCCGATCAGCGGGCCGCTAAAGTCGATACTGCTGACAACCGGCGCCGAGGCTACCGAGAATGCGGTCAAGATCGCTCGTGCGGCAACCGGCCGCAGCGGGGTCATCGCGTTCACCGGAGGCTTCCACGGGCGCACTGCTTTTGCGTCGGTGATGACGGGAAAAGTCGTCCCTTACAAGAAGGGCGTTGTTTCCCCGCTGCCCGGCGTGTGGCATGTGCCATTCCCGATCAGTGGCAGTGAAGTTACTGTCGACGATGCGCTGCGCTATATCGGCTTCATTTTCAAGGCCGATATCGATGCATCGCAGGTGGCGGCGATCATCATCGAGCCTGTGCAAGGCGAAGGCGGCTTCCACCAGGCTCCTCCCGAACTGATGCGTGGGCTGCGCCGCATCTGCGACGAGAATGGGATCGTGCTGATCGCGGACGAGGTTCAGACCGGATTCGGTCGGACTGGAAAAATGTTCGCGATGGAGCACTACGACGTCAAGCCAGACCTCATTTGTGTCGCGAAGAGCCTTGCCGGTGGCTTGCCGCTATCTGGCGTGATCGGGCGTGCCGCGATCATGGACGCGGCGGAGCCGGGTGGCCTCGGGGGCACCTATGCCGGTCATCCGCTGGCGTGCGCGGCTGCGCTTGCGGTGCTCGATGTGTTCGAACAGGAGAACCTTCTCGCGCGCGCCAATGAGATCGGTGCGCGCTTGCGCGATGCGATCGATCGCTTTGCCCAGGCCAATCATCTGCTGCCGATTTCCCGGGCTCGCGGATTGGGCGCGATGATCGCCTTCGATGTGCTCAAGCAGCGGGGGAGCAACGAGCCGGACGCCGAAGCCACCAGTCAGGTCACCAGGCTTGCGCACCAGAACGGCCTGATCCTGCTGTCCTGCGGCACGACCGCGAACACGATTCGGATTCTGGTCCCGCTCACGGCATCGGACGACATTGTGGACGAGGGGCTTTCGATCCTGGAATCCTGCCTCGTCGCCTGAACCCCGCGACCGACGAACATCAACCAGACCAACAACGAGCACTCGGGTGAAATAACCCCTGCGAACAGGAGACGACCTTGGAAACTGAGCTGACCAAGACCAATAGCCTCGCGGAGGAATTGCGGGCTGCCGTCGATCGCAACTTTGACGACCAGGTGGCCTTTCTCGCGCGCCTGGTACAATTCCGCAGTCTCCGCGGTCAGGAGGCCCCGCTCCAGGCCTGGATGGCCGAGCGCCTGGCCGAGCGCGGCTACAAGGTCGATGCTTTCAGTCTCGCCGACGTCGACCTGATGAGCCATCCGAAGGCGGCTCCGATGGATGGGATCGATCTTGCCGGCTCGAGGCAAGTTGTGGCGACTTACGAGGGCGGCGGGAAGGGGCGCAGCCTGATCCTCCAGGGTCATATCGACGTGGTGCCGGAAGGCCCGGCGGATTTCTGGGATTTTCCGCCATTTGACGGCGTGGTGCGCGACGGCTGGATGCACGGCCGCGGCGCTCAGGACATGAAGGCCGGCGTGTCGGCGATGATTTTTGCGCTCGATGCGATCCGGGCCGCGGGCTACGCGCCGCAGGGCCGCATCCACGTGCAGACCGTCACCGAGGAAGAAAGCACCGGCAACGGCGCGCTGTCGACGTTGATGCGCGGCTATCGCGCCGACGCGTGCCTCATCCCCGAGCCGATTGGCCAAAAGCTCTTGCGCGCGCAGGTCGGCGCGATCTGGTTCCGCGTGCGGGTGCGAGGCACGCCGGCCCATGTCGCCTACTCCGAGACAGGCACCAGCGCCATTTTGTCGGCCATGCACGTGATCCGTGCGTTCCAGGACTACACCAAGCGGCTCAACGAACAGGCCGTGGATCATCCGTGGTTCAAGACTGTCAAATCGCCGATCAAGTTCAATGTCGGCATCATCAAGGGCGGCGATTGGGCAAGCTCGACGGCGGCCTGGTGCGAGTTCGATTGCCGGCTCGGCCTGCTTCCCGGCACTAGCCCGCAGGAGGCGATGCGTGGCATCGAGAAGTGCCTGGCCGACGCACAGGCCACCGACAGCTTCCTGTCGAGCAATCCGGCCGAACTGATCTGGAGCGGCTTCCAGGCAGATCCGTCGGTCTTGGAGCCCGGAAGCGAAGCCGAGCAGGTGCTCTCCTCGGTGCATCAGGTGGTGTTCAACGAGCCGATGCAGTTGCAGATCGGCACCGCCGTTACCGATACGCGCTACTACAACGTCGACTATGGAATTCCGGCGCTGTGCTACGGCCATTACGGCATCGGGCCGCATGCGTTCAATGAGCGCGTCGATCTCGAAAGCGTCCGCAAGATCACACTGAGCATCGCGCTCTTCGTCGCCAACTGGTGCGGATTGAAGAAGCTGTGATGGTCGCCGCCGCATCTGCGGCCGGCGCGTCTCGTCCAGAGAGCCATGTCAACAGGAAGGGGGGATATCATGGGAATGAACAGGCGTGAATTCGGCAAGTTGGGACTGGCCGCGGGAACGGCCAGCGTCGCGGGGATCCCGCTCGGCTTGCACCGTGCCGCGGGGCAGACGCGCGGCGGCACGCTCAGCACGATTACCCATCCGGAGCCGGCGATGCTGGTGTCGGCGATCAGTCAGCTCCAGTCGACGCTGACGATCTGCGGCAAGATCTACGAGAGCCTGCTTCGCTACGACTTTGACCTGAAACCTATCCCCGGCCTGGCGCAATCCTGGAGCGTCTCTCCCGACGGGTTGACCTATACGTTCAAGCTGTTCCCGAACATCACCTTCCACGACGGCAAGCCGCTGACGGCGGACGACGTCATCTTCTCGATGACCAAGATCCTGCCCGAGACCCACGCGCGGGCCCGGCCGATCTTCACCCGCATTGAAAGCGCGGAAGCTCCCGATCCGCTGACGGTTGTGTTCAAGCTCAAGTCGCCGTTTTCCCCGTTCCTGGGAGCATTCGATTGCACCACGGCGCCGATCCTGCCGAAGCACATCTACGAAGGCACCGACTTCAAGATCAACCCTGCGAATGACAAGGCAATCGGCTGCGGTCCCTTCAAGCTGAAGGAATGGGTGCGGGGATCGCACATCCACCTGGTCAAGCATGACGGCTACTACCGCGCCGGGGAGCCTCACATCGACGAGATCATCTACCGCGTCATTCCGGATGCGGCAGCGCGTTCGGTCGCGCTCGAGCAGGGGACCGTCAAGCTGACGCAGTGGAGCGACATCGAGCAGTACGATGTGGCTCGCCTCACCAAGCTGCCCCATCTCGACATGACGACGAAGGGATATGAGTACTTCGCGCCACATCTGTGGCTCGAGCTGAACAATCGCATCGCGCCGATGAATGACAAGCGCTTCCGTCAGGCGGTGATGTACGCCATAGACCGCAAGGCTCTGCTCCAGCGTGTCTACTTCGGTCTCGGCAAGGTTGCGACCGGTCCGATCTCGTCGAAGACCCGGTTCTACGACAAGAACGTAAAGCAGTACGAATACTCACCGGACAAGGCAAAAGCTCTTCTCGACGAGATGGGATTGAAGCCGGGCGCCGATGGCAAGCGGATCACCGTTCCGTTCCTGGTCACGCCATCGGGCGAGCTCTATCGTCGCGTCGCAGAGTTCTTGCGCCAGTCGCTGCTGCGGGTCGGAATCGACCTGCAGTTTGAAGGCACCGATGTCGCGGGCTGGATCCAGAAGGTCAGCAACGGGGAGTATTCGATGACGACGAATCTCGTCTATCAGCTCGGAGATCCCGCTATCGGCGTATCGCGCACCTACATTTCGTCGAACATCCGCAAGGGCATCATGTTCTCCAACACGGCCGGATATTCAAATCCGGAAGTCGATCGTCTTTTCGAGGAAGCAGCGACCGCCTCGCCGGACGAGAAGCGGCAGGAATTGTACAGCGCGGTGCAGAAGGCTCTGGTCGAGGATGTGCCGATCGTGTGGCTGCTCGAACAGGACTTTCCGACGTTCACCGACAAGAAGCTCAAGAATGTGACCACGACCGCCATCGGCGTTCACGAAACCTTCGGCGCGGTCCGGTTCGAATGAGCGTCGTCGTCATCACCCGGTACGGAGGCCGCTTGTCGGCCTACGTGCTGGGCGCCGCCGCCGGAGCGGTGAAGATCATCGGCGTGATCCTGGTCATCGCGACCTTCAACTTTATTCTCGTTCACGCGGCGCCCGGCGACCCGGCGCAGGTGATCGCAGGACAAAGCGGTGCTGCCGACGAAACATTGCTCCGCCAGATACGATCGGCCTATGGCCTCGATCAGCCGTACCTGGTGCAACTGGCGAGCTCCCTGAAGAAGACGCTGACGCTTGATCTCGGTTATTCCTATCGGCAACAGCGGACCGTGTTGTCGCTGCTGCTGGAGCGGCTGCCCGCGACCTTGCTGCTCACGGGTACGGCGTTCATCCTGTCCCTGGTCTTCGGTACGGCGTTGGGAACGATAGCCGGCACACGTGCGGGAAAATGGTCCGACACGTTCTTTACGATCGTCTCGCTGCTGCTCTATGCCTTGCCGGTGTTCTGGCTTGGCCTGATGCTCGTGCTGTTGTTTTCCGTGCAGCTCAATTGGCTTCCGCCATTCGGCTACGTGACCGTCGGCGTCGAGATGACGGCGTGGCAGCGCATCGCGGACATTGCCTCGCACATGGTCCTGCCGACTTTGTCACTGGCCGCTGTCTATCTCGCGATCTACGCCAGGCTGATGCGTTCCTCGATCATCGAGGTCAAGCAGCAGGATTTCATCAAGACGGCGCGCGCCAAGGGCGTGACCGAGTCCCGGATCGTGATGCACCATCTGCTTCGCAACGCGATCCTGCCCGTTATCACGGTCGCCGGAATGCAGGCCGGCGCGGTGGTTGGTGGCGCGGTTGTTGTCGAGACCGTGTTCGCCTGGCCCGGCCTGGGGCGGCTGATCTATGACGCCGTGCTGCAGCGCGACTATCCGGTCATGCAAGGCATCTTCCTGGTCATGTCGATTGTGGTGATCGGGCTGAACCTGCTCACCGAGGCGGTCTATCGCATGGTGGATCCGCGCATCTCCGTACGAAGTGTGAGGTGAGGCGGCCGTGAAGAACCTGGCATCCTTTCTTCGGCATCCGGCCGGCGTCATCGGACTGGTCATCCTGACCGGAGTCGTTGTGCTGGCCATCGTGGCGCCGACCCTGTTTCCCGTCGATCCCTGGGATATGGTGGCCGCGCCGTTCCAGCCGCCGTTCGACGGCGAGACGTGGCTCGGCTCCGACATGCTCGGCCGCGACGTCGCCGCCTGCATCGCCTATGGCGCGCGGGTCTCGCTTCTCATAGGCGTCTCGTCGACACTTGCCGCGCTCGCGATCGGCGTCACCGTGGGAGCCGTTGCCGGCTATTTCGGCGGCCGCGTCGACGACTTTCTGATGCGCTTCGTCGAGTTGTTCCAGACGATTCCTGGCTTTATCCTTGCCATCCTGCTGGTGGCGACGCTCGGGCCTTCACTGACCAACGTGATCCTCGCGATCGGCGCTGTGAGCTGGCCGCAGCTCGCCCGGCTGACGCGCGCCGAGTTTCTGCGGCTGCGGAGCCGGGAGTTCGTGCAGGCCGCGGTCTGTCAGGGGCAGCCGCCGATGTCGGTGGTGTTGCGCCATATCCTGCCGAACGCGGTGTCGCCGATCATCGTGACCGGCTCGTTGATGATCGCCAGTTCGATCCTGATCGAAAGTGCGCTGAGCTTCATGGGGCTCGGTGACCCCAATCTGATGTCGTGGGGATTCATGATCGGCGCGTCCCGTTCGGTGATGCGTCAAGCGTGGTGGATGAGCGTGTTCCCCGGTGTAGCCATCTTCCTCACCGTGCTGGCGATCAACCTCGTTGGCGAAGGACTGAACGATACCCTGAACCCGAGACTGTCGCGGAAGGCGCGAGGTGCATGACGGACGAACCGCTGCTTGCAATCGAAAATCTGTCCGTTGCGTTGCCCAGAGGCGGCGACCGGCAGTTCGCGGTGGAAAACGTCTCGCTCGCCGTGCGTCGGAACGAGATCGTTTGCCTGGTCGGCGAGTCCGGCTCGGGTAAGTCGATCACCGCGCACGCCGTGCTCAGGCTGTTGCCGCCGGCTCTTCACGTCGCCGGCGGTGCCATCCGTTTCAAGGATACGGACCTCGCGACAGCGGATGAAGGGGCAATGCGGGCGCTGCGGGGCGGCCCGATATCCATGATCTTCCAGGAGCCGCTCAGCGCGCTCAATCCGCTGACGCGTGTCGGTCAGCAGATCGCGGAAGCCATCGTCACGCACGCCGGCGCGAAGCTGTACCGTTCCGAGCTGGACGCGCGGGTCGTCGAACTGATCGCGGCGGTCGGCCTGCCCGATCCTCCGGCGCTCGCCCGCAGCTATCCATTCCAGCTCTCCGGCGGTCAGCGCCAGCGCATCATGATCGCGATCGCGATGGCAAACGAGCCGGCACTGCTGCTCGCCGACGAGCCGACCACCGCACTCGACGTCACCACGCAAAAGCAAATCCTCGGCTTGATCCGGAAGTTGCAGGCCGAGCGGGGAATGGGCGTCCTGTTCATCACGCACGACTTTGGTGTCGTCGCCGACATAGCCGACCGTGTCGTTGTCATGCGCAACGGCTGTGTGGTCGAGCAGGGCACGGTCGATGAGGTGCTTCGCGCCCCCAAGAATGACTATACCAAGGCGCTCATTGCGGCAGTGCCGGGCGGGCGCCCCCCAACGACGCGCGGCCAGGCGCTGGGCAGCGATCCATTGTTGGAAGCCCGCGGTCTCAACAAGGTATTCGCGTCGCGTCAGGGCGCGTTCAGGCCGGTGCGACGGGTATCGGCCGTGCGGGACGTCGCTCTCACGCTGCGGCCGCGCGAGACCGTCGCCGTCGTTGGTGAGTCCGGATCGGGCAAATCGACGCTCGCGCGCATGATCATGCGGCTGATCGAGCCCGACACCGGTTCGATCGATTTTGATGGGGGCGACTTTCTCAAACTGAAAGGCGCGCAATTGCGCGCGATGCGCCGCAAGGTGCAGATCGTCTTTCAGGATCCCTTTGCAGCGCTCGATCCACGACAGAAGGTCGGCGAAGCCATCGCGCGCGGCCCGATGACCTATGGAACGCCGCCAATCGAGGCGATTGCGGACGCAAAGCGATTGTTGGCGCGGGTAGGGCTGAAGGAGAGCGCATATGAACGCTATCCTCATGAATTCTCCGGCGGGCAACGCCAGCGTATCTGTATCGCGCGCGCCATCGCGTTGAAGCCGCTGGTGCTGGTCGCGGACGAGGCGGTTTCGGCGCTCGACGTTTCCGTGCAACAGCACATTCTGGAGCTACTGGCTGAGCTGCGCGAAGAAATGAACCTCGCAATGCTGTTCATCACGCATGACCTGCGTGTTGCATCGGAGATCGCCGACAGGATCGTCGTGATGCGGCGCGGCGAAATCGTCGAGCAGGGTGAGACGCAATCGGTATTCGGCGCGCCGCAGCACGCTTACACCCGCGAGCTGCTCGAGGCCATTCCTGGGCGTTCGTTGTTCGGCAGGCCTCACGAGCCGTCGGCCAACGTATGTTTCGCCTAGGTGCTTGCGAACGGGAAACACGGGGCGCAATGACATGAAAACTGGTGCGGATCATCTCTGCGACGCGCTGCTCGCGCTTGGCGTCGATACCTGCTTCGCCAATCCGGGCACGTCGGAGATGCACTTTGTCGCCGCGCTCGATCGTCGGCAGGACATGCGCTGCGTGCTTGGGCTGTTCGAGGGCGTCGTCACCGGAGCTGCCGATGGCTATGGCCGGATGACGGACCGGCCCGCGGCGACCCTGCTGCATCTCGGCCCCGGTCTGGCGAACGGGCTCGCCAACCTGCACAACGCCAGGCGCGCCGGCACGCCGATCATCAATATCGTCGGCGAGCATTCGACCGCACATCTTCCGCTCGACGCGCCGCTGACGAGCGACATCGAAACGCTCGCCCGGCCGATGTCGGCGTTCGTGCGCCGGATCGGCAGTGCCGCCTCGATCGAGCAGGATGTCGCGGATGCCTGGGACGCAAGCTTGGCGAACGGCATCGCGACGCTGCTCTTGCCGGCGGATATGGCCTGGTCGGAGCGATCAGCCGGGGCTCCGCTCGCCAGGCGTTCGCCGCCGCCGCGGCGCGAAGTCGATCCGGACAAGTTCAAGGCGGTCGTCGATCGTTTGCGCCGCGGTTGCAAGGCGGCGCTGATGTTGTCTGGGTTGGCTTTGCGCGCCGATGCGCTTGCCGATGCCGAAAGGATTTGCGCCAAGACCGGCGCGCGGCTGTTTGCACAGGGCGTCAACGGGCGCATCGAGCGCGGGCGCGGTCGGGCGCCGATCGAGAAGATATCCTTCGCCTGGGAGCCGGGTCGTGCCGCATTGGCAGGGCTCGATATGATCGTGCTGATCGGCGCCAAGGAGCCGGTCACGTTCTTTGGCTACCCAACCCAGTCAGGTCGCCTCGCACCTGAGGGGTGCAGCGTGGTCGAGCTCGGTGGGCTCGGTCACGATCTGAAGGGAATTCTCGCCCATCTTGCGGAAGCTGTCGGCGCCAAGTCGGCGGCAGGTGTGCAGACGAGCCAGCTGCCGCCAGCCGAGATGTCCTTCCAGGCCGACGGTCCTCTGACCGCCGAAATGATCAATCGCGTGGTTGCCGCGAAGCTGCCGAAGAACGCGATCGTGTGCGACGAGGCGATCACGTCCTCCGGCTTCTACGAGCTGTCCTACAACGCGCCCGCGCACGACTATCTCCAGATTACGGGCGGCGCCATCGGCATCGGAGTGCCGATGGCGGCGGGGGCCGCGATCGCCTGTCCGGGGCGCAAGGTCGTGTCGCTTCAGGCTGATGGCAGCGGCCTCTACACGCTTCAGGGGCTCTGGACGCAAGCGCGCGAGAAGCTCGATATCGTCACCATCGTCTTTGCCAACCGCGGCTATGCAATCCTCCACGGCGAAATGCGCAAGGTTGGCGTCGCCAACCCCGGCCAGAACGCCCGCCGCATGCTCGACATCGAGGATCCCGAGATCGATTGGGTCAAGCTTGCCGGCGGCATGGGCGTAGCTGCGGAACGCGTGACGACCGTTCAGCGTTTCGCTGAAGTGTTCGATGCTGCGCTTCGACAGCGCGGGCCGTTCGTTATCGAGGCATCGTTGCTGTAACTCTTGAGGCGATTGATAGACGGGGCAGCCTCGCATGACGCATTCCAACGCGACCGATCATAACGAGGCCTTCGCGACGCACAGTGCGCATTGGGGAGCGTTTTCGGCGCGCTGGGATGGTCAGGATGTCGCGATCCTGCCTTACGGCGGCGATCCTGCGCCATCGCCGATCCTCGGCAACTTCAAAGGTGCCTTGCGCCACAAGGCGCGTATCCTCAAGCCGATGGTCCGCCGCAACTGGCTCGAGCATGGGCCAGGCCCGCAGCGGCGCGAAATCGGCGACGATTTCGTCGAATGCGGGTGGGACACCGCGCTCGATCTGCTCGCCGGCGAGCTCGCGCGCGTTCGCGACAATTTCGGCCCGCGCGCAATCTATGGAGGCTCGTACGGCTGGGCCAGCGCGGGACGTTTTCATCACGCCCAGAGCCAGATCCATCGTTTTCTCAACTTGGTGTGCGGCGGCTATGTGCGTTCGGTCAACAGCTATAGCGCCGGCGCGTCGTCAGTGATTCTGCCGCATGTGATGGGGCCGTTCGAGGCGCTGTCGCGCCGTAATGTCACCTGGGATCAGGTGCGCACCCACACCGATGTCGTGCTCGCGTTTGGCGGCATGCCGATCAAGAACTCGATGATCGCCAGCGGCGGGCTGAGCCGGCACGTCGAGCCCGACGCCATGCGCGAGGCGGTCAAGCGAGGCACGCGGTTCATCTCGATCAGCCCGTTGCGCGACGATTTCCCGCCCGAGGCCAGGGCCGAGTGGATTCCGATTCGTCCGGGCACCGACGTTGCCGTGATGCTCGCGATGGCGCACACCTTGCTCGCGGAAAATCTTTGCGACCGTGCGTTTGTCGACCGCTACACGACCGGCTTCGACGTGTTCGAGCGCTATCTTCGCGGTGACCGCGACGGACAGCCCAAGCATGCCGATTGGGCTGCCGCAATCAGCGGAGTTGCGGCCGACATGATCAGGGATATCGCGCGCTCCCTCGTGCATGGCCGCAGCCTCATTGCCGTGGCCCATGCGCTGCAGCGGGCGCAATATGGCGAGCAGCCGGTGTGGGCCGCTGCAGTCCTTGCCGCAATGGTCGGTCAGATCGGCCTGCCCGGCGGCGGCTACAATTATGCGCTCGGCGCGATGGGGCACACCGGCCGCCGGGTCAACGCCGTGCCGATTCCGACGATGCCACAAGGCAGCAACCCGGTTCGCGAGTTCATTCCGGTGGCGCGGATTTCCGACATGCTGCTGAATCCGGGGGCGCCATTCGCGTATAACGGCGGCGAGCTGCAATATCCCGACATCAAGCTCGTCTATTGGGCGGGCGGCAACCCGTTCCATCATCATCAGGATATTCATCGTCTGCGTCAGGCATTCGCGCGCCCCGATACGATCGTGGTCCATGAACTCGCCTGGACCGCGATGGCACGGTCCGCCGACATTGTGCTGCCTGCGACGATGACGCTGGAGCGCGATGATATCGGCGCGGCGGCGACCGATCCGCGATTGATCGCGATGCGCAAGGTTGCGCCGCCCATCGGCGAAGCACGTGACGACTTCGCAATTCTCTGCGATCTCGCCGAGCGGCTTGGCGGCGCGAGAGTCTTTGCCGAGGGACGCGATGCCGCGCAGTGGATGCGCCATCTCTATGAGCCGACGCGGCGCGCCCTGGCCGAGCGCGGCTGGGAGGCGCCTGATTTCGAGGAGTTTTGGGATCGCGGCGAACTGGCGCTTCCGTCGGAGCCGGACGACGGAGGCATCCTGCGTCGTTTTCGAACGACACCGGAGGCAAATCCGCTGCCGACGCCCAGCGGCAAGATCGAGATATTCTCCAAGGCGATCGCCGGCTACGGCTATGACGATTGCCCGGGCCACCCGACCTGGCTCGCCTCGACCGAGCAGCCGGACGCGACGGCGCCATTGTGGCTGGTTGCCAATCAGCCGGCGACGCGACTTCATGGCCAGCTCGATTTCGGTGGCTACAGCCAGTCCCGGAAGATCGAGGGCAGGGAAGTCGCGCGGATGCATCCGGACGACGCCGCGCCGCGCGGGATCGTCGACGGCGATATCATCAGGATCTTCAATGCGCGCGGCGCCTGCCTCGCGGCGGTTAAGGTGACCGACGATGTCATGCGGGGCGTCGTCAATTTGCCGACTGGCGCCTGGTACGATCCCGCCCCTGATGGCGCGGAGAATCCGCTTTGCCTCCATGGCAATCCCAATGTGCTGACGCGCGACGTCGGCACGTCACGGCTGGCTCAAGGATGCTGCGGGCAAATCACTGTCGTCGATTGCGAGAAGTTCGTCGGAACGGCTCCGGCCGTCCGAGCCTATGAGCCGCCGATTCCCGTGAAATCTCGCTCGCGATAGTGGCGATGATCGCGGAATGATCGCAAATTGTTGCTTCAAACGCGGCTATAGACGCTCGTCGGGTGGCGCGATTTCGGTGACGAGGTCTCTTATCAGCGCTTTCTTCGGCAGCGGCGCCAGCGTCATGACGCCCTGTTTGAGGCGCACCGTGCAGGCGTAGTCGACTGTGCCGTCAATGAGCATCATGCACTCCTTGCACGCGTTGGCGTTGATGCAGGAGTACCGATAGGCGAGGGTGGGGTCGATCAGTCGACGTACCATGCGAAGGCCATCGAGCACGGATTGGCCTGGCTCGAACGTGACGTCGAACTCTTCGAACCGCGGCGTTTCCCCGGCGTTGCCGCGCCGAATGCGCAGAGTTGTGTTCATGCCACGGGCCTTCCATTGGCCGGCGCGATCCTGCGCAGGCTGATATCGCCTTGTGACAGGCTGATGGTCTGGTTGACGCACCAGTCCTCCGACAGTCTCGGTTGGTCTTCCCGTTGATGCGCGCCGCGGCTTTCGCTGCGCGCCAGCGCAGCCTCTGTGACCGACCGCGCCACCAGCAGCATGTTCCGAAGGTCCAGCCAGTCAGTCATCATCGTGTCGAACGGCGCCCCGGTCGAAAGCGGAACATTGCCGATCTCCTGGCTAAGCTGCAGGATCGAGGAGAGTGCCGAGCGAAGCTTGGCTTCTGTTCGGAAAGGACCAACCTTGTCGGCCATCACGGCCTGCAACCCGGCAATCGCGGCTGCAGGATTGGGCGCATCTCGTCTTGTTGCGCTGCGCAGCAGATCAAGCACGGGGCGAACCGCCTCTGCTGACCAGGACAGGCTTTGTGCCTTGGCTCGTTCCGCGGCGTTGCGACCGGCGCGCGCGCCAAAGACCAGCGCTTCGGTAATCGCATTGCCGGACAGCCGGTTGGCGCCATTGGCGCCGCCCACGACCTCGCCGCCGGCATAAAGTCCCGGTATGCGCGTCTGGAGCGTCTCGTCGACCCGAACCCCGCCCATCGTGTAGTGGGCGATCGGCGCGACCTCGACGTCCTGTCGAGCGAGGTCGATACCGTTGGCAAGAAGACGATCCACGACGGATCCGAATGCGCGGCGTATCTCCGCCTCGGGTACGTGCCGGAAGCTGAGATAGGCGCCGCCCGCCGGGCTGCCGCGACCGGCCTCGACCTCCTTGGTGATCGCATAGGTCGCGAGATCGCGAGTCAGCACGTAACGACCGTCACTGCGGGAATCCTGGCTCGCATAGGCCGTTTCGAATTCCCGGCGTTCAGAGTTGAGCAGCCTGCCGCCCAGCTTGTAGCGGAACGGATCCCACATGATCGGATCCATGCCGATCAGACGCGGTGCCAGATGGCCAATCGGGAAGAATTGAACGAACTCCATGTCGATCAACTCCGCCCCGGCGCGCAAGGCCAGCGCATAGCCATCGCCGGCCATGTTGGCGGAGGCGCTGTTGCGGCGATAGAGGCCGGTAAGGCCGCCAGTTGCGATGATTACGGCTTTCGCGGCGAGTGTCACCGCGCGACCGGTCGGCAGGTGCAACGCGACTGCCCCGCAGGCCTCGCCGTCCTGTATGGCGATATCGACGATCACGAGATCGCCGATCAAGCGCACATCGCTCGCACTTTTCAGTCGGGTCCGCAGTGTCCTGGAGACCGCGGGACCCGTCGAGAGAAAATCGACATAGGCGCAGCGGGGACGGTCATGGCCTGGCGCCTGAGCCTGCTTGATGTGGCCGTCCTCCCGCGCCCAGCCCACCTTCCAGTCGTCCATCTCGCGCAGCCGCCGCGGCCCGTCCTCGCAAAGCAGCGCGGCGAGGCGCTCGTCACACAGTCCGCGGCCTGCCGCGAGCGTATCCGCCAGATGGTACTCCCAGTGATCGGGCGTCTGCTCGCCAAGCGCAGCCGCCACCGTCATTTGCGCCATCACCGTTGCGCCGCCGCGACCAATCAGGCTGCGATCGGCGAGAATCACGGACGCACCGGCACGCACAGCTTCCAGCGCCGCGTACATGCCGGCGCCGCCGGCACCGATCACGAGCACGTCGGTCTCAAGATGCGCCGGGCTCAAGTTCTGGGCTGAATTCAACCCGGTCCTCCCAAGAAGGCATCCGAGACCGCGGGATCTTCGATCATCTTCTGCGCCGGCCCCGATGCCACCACGCGACCGGTCTCGAGCACGTACGCCCGGTCCGCCACCTTCAACGTCTGACGCGCCTTTTGCTCAACCAATAGCACAGATAGTCCTTCGGCGCGGGTCTCGGCAATGACGCCAAAGAGGTAAGCCGTGGCTTGGGGCGCAAGGCCGAGCGACGGTTCGTCCAGCAGCAACAGGCGCGGTTTCGACAGCAGCGCGCGCGCGGTCGCCAGCAATTGCTGCTCGCCGCCGCTTAGCAGGCTAGCCGCGTTGTGACGCCGCTGGCCGAGGATCGGAAAGCGCTCCTGCATGCGCTTGAGGTCCGCGATCGCCTGGCTCTTGTCCGCGCGGGTATAGATCCCCATCGCGAGGTTTTCCTCGACCGTCATGCGTCCGAGGATGCCGCGCCCTTCGGGCACCAGCACGACGCCGCGGCGAACGTTGCGTTCGGCATCATTCGGCCTCAGCTTTTGGTCTTTGTAGACGATCTCGCCCTGGAACGGCAGGAGGCCCGCGATCGCCCGGGCGATCGTGCTCTTGCCCGCGCCATTGGCACCGAGCAACGCGACGATTTCGCCTTCAGCGACGTCGATGTCCACGCCGCGCACCGCGGCGATGGCGCCATACCGGACCTGCAGCCCACGAGCCGAGAGTATCATTCGTCCTTACCGAGATAGGCGTCGAGGACGCGAGGATTCGTGCGGACTTCGCTTGGTGCGCCTTCAGCGATCAGCACGCCGAAATCGAGCACATAGAGATAATCGCACAACCGCATAACGAAGTTCATGTCGTGCTCGATGAGGAGGATCGTCAATCCGGTTGCGCGAAGCTTCAGCATCAGTTGCCGGATCTCTTCGGCCTCGTCATGGTTCATGCCGGCCACGGGCTCGTCGAGCAGCAACAGCTTCGGCCGCGCGGTGAGGGCACGCGCCATCTCCACCCGGCGCTGCATTCCATAAGGCAGCGATTTGGCAGGGCGGTCGCGTAAGTCCGTCAGGCCGAAGAACTCCATCACCTCCACCGCGCGCACCTGCGCGGCGGGGTCGCCCCAGCCGACCGGCAGCAATCGGCGCCACCAGGATTCGCGGTGCGGCTGCGCAACGAGCAGATGCTCCCAGACCGTCATGCTGGGGAAGAGGCGGATATTCTGGAAGGTTCGCGCAATGCCTTCGCGCGCGATTTGGTGGGGAGGCAGCCCATTCAGCGCCGTGCCATTCAGGCGAACCGTGCCGGAATCGGCGCGGTAGGCCCCGGTGATGACGTTGAACAGCGTCGTCTTTCCAGCGCCGTTGGGACCGATGATGCCGACGATCTTGCCCTCAGGCACGCCGCTGGTCACGGCGGACAGCGCATGGATGCCGCCGAAACTCTTGGTGACCTCGCCAAGTTGAAGAAGCGGCGCGCTCATGATGCCGCCTTCCTGAACGTGAGCCCACGCAGCAGTGTGCGGTCGACGATGCCCTGGCGACGCACCAGGAGCACCAGGATCAGCAGCGTACCGAAGGCGGCGAGACGCCAGTCCGCGATCGGCCGCAGGAATTCGGGCAGGAAGACCAGCAATATCGCGCCGATCAGCGAGCCCAGCCCGAGCGTGGAGCCGCCGAGGATGGTCGCGAGCACGAAGTCGATCGAGCGCTCGAAGCCGAAATTGGCGGGTTCGATATAGACGTGATGGTGCGCGAACAGCCCACCGGAGATCGCAGCGACAGCCGCGCCGATCCCGAATGCGCCCACCTTGATCGCCACGGTGTTTAGGCCGACCAGCCCCGCCGCTGTTTCGTCGTCATGCACGGCCTGCATCTCGAGCCATACGCGCGAACGCTCGACGAGGATCAATACGACAAGGATGCCGCCGGCCCATGCCCAGATATACCCGACCGAAATGTGCGCCATGCCGTGAAAGCCGCCGGACCCACCCATGGCAGGGAAGTTGATGAAGAAGCTGCGCATCATCTCGCCGAAGCCGAGCGTGGCCATTGCAAGATAGATGCCTTTCAGCCGAAGGGCAGGGAAGCCCACGATCACGCCGATAATGCCAGCCGCGATCGCGGAGACGATCAGCGCCGGCGTGAGCGGCATGCCGAGTTCGACGGTGAGGTAGGAGCTCAGATAGGCGCCGATCGCCATGAAGGCCGCGTTGCCGAGCGACAATTGGCCGGTGGCGAGGATGATGTAAACGCTGAGCGCGCCGAGCAGCAGGATGCCGGCTTCAGCGAACAGGCTGGCATAATAGGTCGACATCACACGCGCTGGCCCTGGTCGGAACGCGCGCCGCCGAGCAGACCTTGTGGGCGCAGCAAAAGGATCAGAATCATGAAGCCGTACACGACGAAGTCGCGGACCTGCGAGCCGCCATAAGCCACCGTGAGCACCTCGACCACGCCGATCAGGGGACCTGCGAGCAGCGCGCCCCAGATGTTGGTGGTGCCGCCGATCACCATCACAGCGACCGCCTTCAGCCCGATTTCGACGCCGAGATATGGTGTGATTGCGCCGTAATGCAGCGCGATCAGGACGCCGGCAACGCCCGCGAGCGCGCCTGACAGGGCGAAGGCAAACAAGGTCAGCCGGTCCGCCGAGACGCCGAGCAGGCGCGACACTTCGCGGTTTTCGGCGACCGCCCGCAGCGCCCGGCCAACGGTGGTTCGCTGCACGGTGTAGGCGATCAGCGTCACCAGCACGATGGTGGCGCCGACAACGATGAGCTGCATCTGGCCGATATTGACCGGGCCGAGTGTATACTGCCGCCCCAGATACTCATCAGGCAGTTGCAGCGGGTCGGAGCCCCAGAAATTTGTCGCGACGTTCTGCAGGATGATCGAGAAGCCGAGCGTGCTCAGCATCGGCGTGACGACAGGAGTACCCCGCAACGGCTGATAGCCAATCCTCTCGATCACCATGGCGGCAATGGCCGCGCCCGCCATGCCGCCGAGCACGGCGACGGGAAGGGGAAAGTTTGCGGCGATCAGCGTGAATCCGAAATAGCCGCCGATCATGAAGAGTTCGGCGATCGCCAGATTGAGGATGCCGAGAATTCCCATCACGATGGAGAACGACAGCGCCAGCAGCGTGTAGATCGCTCCTAGCGTGAGGCCGTTCTCGAGTTGCTGCCACAGCATGAATGTTCAGTCGGTCGGATGTTGAAGAGAGGGGCCGGGCGAACCCGGCCACCGAATGATTGCCGCGTCGATCAGCAGCCGGCGTGGTTGGGCGCGGAGCTGCAGCCGCGGACCTTGGTGTCCCACGCGCCGTTCTGACCCTGCAGCACGTAAAACGCCTTGATCGCATCGCCGTCGTCGTTGAAGCCAATCGGTCCGCCGAGGCCCTGGAAGCCCTCCAGCTTGGCAAGATGGTCGCGGATCTTGGCGCGGTCGGCCTCGACGTCTGCAGGCTTGCCGGTCACACCGGATTTCTTGATCGCATCGATATACATGCTGACGATCTCATAGATGTTGGCGTCATACATGCTCGGTTCAATCTCGGCCGGCAAGCCGCTCTCCTTGCGCAGCAGCGGCTGCAGATTGGCGACGAACTTCTCGGCCGCTTCGCCTTTCATGGTGGCGAAGAAGGTCGCCGGCGCAATGATCGGAATTTCCGGCGCGGCCTTGAGGATCGCCGACGAAATCAACTGGGTGGCGCCGACGACCGGCTTGATCAGGCCCTGGCGCTTCATCTCGCGCAGCACGGTGATGGCCTGGCTATAGTCCGCGCTGACGACCACACCGTCCGGGTTCAGCGACTTCAGCTTGGTGACCTGGGCACTGACGTCGAGATCGCCGGTGTTGAAGGACAGCGGGTCGGATTCGTTGACGATGGCGATCTCGTTCGCCTTCAGCGCGGCGGGCATGATCGCCTTGCCGACGGTCGCTGCGGTGGCGTCCTTGGCATCGAAGATGATGCCGACGGTCTTGATGTTGAACGCCTTCTTGAAATAGGGCACCGTCGTCTTGGCGAGCACGCCTTCGTCGATGGTGTTGCGGAACGCCCACGGGCGGTTCAGCTTGGCTACTCCAGGCTTCGAGGAAGCCTGCGAGGTTGCGACCACCTTCATCTCGTTGGCGACAGGAAACGTCACTTCCGCGGCACTGCTGGTCAGCGGGCCTGCGACTGCGAGAACCTTTTCGTCGCCCGCCAGTTTGCGCAGCGAGCTCGCCGCCTGGGCCGGCTTGGCGCCGTCGTCGAGAATGGTGATCTTCAGCTTGGCGCCGTTGATGCCGCCGGCATCATTGGTCTGCTTCTCCAGCATCTTCAGCGTGACGCTGTTGCTGCGGCCCCATTCGGCGAATGGGCCGCTGCTCGGCACGATCGCACCAAGCGCGATCTCCGGGGCTTGCGCCAACGCGCTGCCCGCGCTCAGCGAGATCACGGCGAGGGTGCCTAGCAGCCGCGACGGGTTCAATATGACCTTCAACATCGACTTCTTTCCGTTGCTGTTAACCATGGCTGCCTAGAGCAGCCGATCTCGGAAGGGTGCAATGCACGCGGCGTGCCAGTGGCCCCGCGCGTCACCAATGCTCCAACAGATTTGGCTCTTTGACAAACGAAAATTTAGCAGCTTTGTAGATTAGTTCTCTTTGGAAGCTATTTTTTTGGCACTGCGGTGAAGTTTGCGGCAACCTGTCACGCCTTGCTGGTCTTCCGCGGCTTGGACGAGGATTTACGCGATGGCGGGGCGATCGGCTGGACGTTGGTTTCGGCCAGGTATCGCTGCAGCGCGATAGCGCGGTCGCTTGACTCCACCAGGCGCTGCACCAGGTCGAGCAACATCTCGAACTCCCGCGCGCTCAGGCAGCCAAATTCCACGTCGTTGATCTGCATTTGCGTCGGCGCCAGCCGCTCGAGCAATTCGACGCCCCGCGACGTGACGCTGAGCGAGAGCCGTCGGCGGTCACCCTGATGCGCCGCCTTTTCGATCAAGCCCTTGCTTTCCAGCTTGTTGGTCACGGTGGTGACGAAGGCGCCACTGAGATGGAGGTGGTCGGCGACGGTCTTGACGTGGACGTCGCCTTGCGCCGCCAGATGCCGGATCGCGATCAGCGTGGTGTATTCGATCCCGGGAAGACCGATGACGGCGGCATGGCCATCGCGCAGTGTTTGATGCCGGGCCAGAAATCCGAACAGGCTGTGCACCAGTTTGCGAAACTGCTGGTCGGAGCCGTCTACGAGCAGTTCAGGGCGGGAGGTTGTGAGCGCAGTGCGATGGGCGATGCGTCCGGCGCCGGGTTTGGTGGTGATGGCGCGCGCTGCTGTCTTGGCCAAGGGATCATCTCATTGATTGGGTTCGTCGGAAGATTGAACGGTCCCAATGGCAATTGCAATGCTTGTCATTGCAATGCTTGTGCCCGGAGGGGCACAGCGTTGATTGCCGCCTTGACATTCAGCCCATAATAGCTTCGGATATTAGCTATCTAATCCTGCATCGGGCTGGCACGAGGTGCCATTTGTTCGATGTTTTTTGGGGGATCGCGATGGACGAGGCATCATCCGGGGCGGCTGTGGGCGGTTTGGTCAAGAACGGCGCCGAGCACGTCGCAAGCGTGCGGGACGGCAGGGCGGTTTTTCTCGACGGCGAGCGCGTCGCCGATGTGTCGACGCATCCTGCCTATCGTCATGCCGTCGAATCGGCCGGTGTGCTGTACGATTATCAGGCGCATCCCGACAATCTGCAGCGGATGACCTTTGACGTCGGCGGCGGCCGGCGCATCAGCCGGGCCTGGCAGCTCCCCAGGAGCTATGAGGATCTGGTCGAGCGCCGGAAGGCGCTGGTGGAGTGGGCCGAATTGTCCTGCGGCTACCTCGGCCGATCGCCGGACCACGTCGCGTCTTCGATGTCCGGCATGATGATGGGCATCGAGGTTTTCGAAAATTATGACCCGAAGCGCGCCCAGGCGTTTCGCGACTGGTTCGACTACGCCCGCAAGAGCGACCTGTTCATGACCTACGTCATCAACAACGTGCAGGGCGACCGCTCCAAGGCGTTCGGCAGCCAGGGCAAGGGCGCCGAGGACATGGTGGCCCGCATCGTCGACGAGGACGCTTCCGGCATCACCATTCGCGGCGCCAAGCTGTTTGCCACCAGTGCGATCATGGCCAATGAGCTGTTTGTCGGCTCCGGCCAGCCGCTCCGGCCGGGTGAGGAGCATCTGGCATTTTCCTGTGCGCTGCCGATGGGCACCAAGGGATTGAAAATGCTGTCGCGGAAGTCGTTCGAGGCGCACGCGGTCAGCGAGTACGACAATCCGCTGGCCTATCGCTACGACGAGAACGACGCCCTGGTGTTCTTCGACGACGTCAAGGTGCCGTGGGAGCGCGTTTTCCTGCTGCGCAACACCGACATGTGCCGGGCACAGCTTCACGATACGCCGGCGCATATCTATCAGAACTATCAGGCGCAGATCCGGCTTTCGGTCAAGCTGCGGTTTCTGGTCGGCCTGGCGCGCGGCATCGCGCAGACCATCGGCACCATCAATTTCCCGCCGGTGGTCGATACGCTCGGCAAGCTCGCATCGCAGGCGGCGCTGATCGAGGGCATGGTGTTCGGCATGGAAGCCGGCGGCGCCATGCGTGGCGAATATTTCCTGCCCAACAAGCATCTGGTTTATGCGGCGCAGGTCCAGTCGCAGGAAATGTACCCGCAGATCATCAGCACCACCCGTGAACTGGCCGGCGGCGCGCTGTTGATGCTGCCGTCATCGGTGCGGGATTTCGCCAATCCGGAATTGGCCGACATCATCTCGCTGACGCAGATCTCGCCGGCGATGAGCGGCGAGCAGCGGGTCAAGATGCTGAAAATGACCTGGGATGCGGTCGGCTCGGAATTCGCCTCGCGTCATCTGCAATACGAGATGTTCTACGCCGGTGCGCAGTTCGTCACCCGCGGCCACAGCTATCGCACCTATGACTGGGATCGCGCCTCAGGCCTTGCCGACCAGTTGGCGAGCAAGTACCGGTTGCCGGATTTCGAGAATTAGAAACGTTTTCGAGCGAAGCATGCCCTCGGACTTGATCCGAGGGTGGACCCCGGTTCGCATAGCAATCAAGTTTACGCAGATTGCGTAGACTTATCTGCGCAGAAAACGCGTCGGGTCTAATGCGCGGCGCCTGAGAAGTCGCGGGGCAGGCGGTTTTCCGCGACGCGCACGTTGCGGATGCCCGCCGGCGTGTTGCGGCTGCGACCCACGAAGCGCGGAATGCCCGCCGTCAACACGGCGGATACCGCGGGGACGTCGCCGTTGCGCAAGGCCGACAAGGCGTCGTCCTGCGAGCCGCCGGCGCAGGCATCGATCAGGAGCACGTCGGCTTCCTTGCCGGGTTGCAGCAGGCCGGTGTTGAGCCGATAGACGCGCGCATTGTTGCCGGTGGCCGCGGCGATCGCCTGTTCCGGCGGCATGCCGCCGAGACTTGCCAGGTGGCTGATCGTGTAGAACATGCCGAGCGGCATGATGCCGCTTCCGGTCGGCGTATCGGTGGCGATCAACAGCCGCTCCGGCTGTCCCGCTTCATCGAGCAGCTTGGCCGTCAGCAGCGCGGTGCGCAGGTTGCCCGCGGTGCAAAGCTGCAAGGCAATGGTGCTCTCGTTGACCAGCCGGGCAAAGCCCGCCTCCGGCATCGCCACCGGACCGCCATTGACGTGAAAGGACACGGTCGGATTGGACGCCAGCACATGCTCGGCCCAGATCCCTGACGAGCCGGGGATCGAGGAGCCGCCGGTGTGCATGGTGGTCACCATGCCCAATCGTCGCGCCGCCTGCATCAGCGGTGCATAGTCGAAAGGCGTGGCGAAGGCGCCGAACCCTGCCTTGGCGAGCCAGATGCCGGCCCCTGCGAGTTCCTCAAGATCACCCTCGGTGAGGCCGGGCTCGAGAATGACCGAGCCGGCGTGAACCCGCACGCCGCCGGGACGATAATCCAGGAAGCACGCCCGCGCCGCCAGCGCCAACGCCTTGACGCCGGCCGCATCCTTCGGTCGGCCAGGCACATGCACTTCCGATGCGGTGATCGCCGTCGTCGTGCCGCCGTGCAGATAGCTTTCCAGATAGCCGACGACGCGCTGGCGCGGCGTGTAATCGCCGAAGGTGATGTGCACGTGGCTGTCGATCAACCCGGGCACCGCCGTCGTTCCCGCGGCATCAATCACCACATCGCAAGCTGCGATCGCGTCAGCGGAAAGCGTTCCGATCTCGACGATCCTGCCATCATTGATCAAGATGCCGTCGCCCTTGGCAAAGGGAGCGGCAAGGTCGCCCGTCACGATGGTGCCGATGTTGACGATCGCGGTGCGCATGGAGAGTCCTGTCGCTGGGGTTAGTGTAGTCCGTCCTCGCCGACGATGGCGTCAGCAGACAGGCCTCCAACACGCGCGTTGAGGCGGCCGCGATTGGCGAGGCAGATGATCAGCGCGATTTCGTCGGCGGCCGGCGCGTCGGTCGGCAGCGCCACCGAGACGCCGTCGTAGTGTGAGCGGACGTAAAGGGCGTCCTTATGGGCCAACGGAACGTCGATCAGGCACCCTGGCGCCGCGAGTTTCGTGAAGGAGGGGATCCAGGCCTTGGCGCCGCCGACGGCCTCCCGCAGCGGCGTCGCAAAGGTGGTGGTCAGCAAGGCGTTGGCGTGCTCGAGTTCGCCGCCGAGGCCGACGACCCCGCCCTTGCCATAGCTTTCGGCCTTGTGCGGCCCGAGCGCTTCGAGCGCCAGCTTGGCCAGCACTGCTCCAATCTCCGCGCTGGCAGCGGTCCCTTCGGACAGGTCTTCGACGTAGCGGCCGGCGTAGGGGTTCTGGATGATCGCGACCGCGGCGACACGGCGCAGCGGCCTCGCGTGGCGCTGGCCAGCCTCGATCTCCTTATGATCGGTGAAACAGAGCAGGCGCCTGACATCGAGTTTCATTTGATTAGTCTCTCCCAAACCAGCTGCTGCAAATCCTGCCGCATCAAATACGTTTGGGCAATAGCTTAGTTGCGAAGCAAGAACGTGGCAGGCGCCAATCTGACGTGGATAACGGGCCACAAGAACTGGGGGGCAATCAGGAAGCCTCACGATCCCACAACGCCCGCTGGCGGCCGCGTAACCTATTCTCGATCAGGTGTGTCGCCTCGTCCGCGGCATAGACCATGCCGGACATCAGCTTGCGCATTTTCCGGAAGTCGGTTGCCGACAACCCGCGAAACAGGATGTCATTGACCGGACGCTGCACCGCCGCCAACTCGCTGAGCAAGGCTCGGCCCTTCGGGCTCACTGTCAGGATGACCCTCCGCCGATCCACCGAATCGACGTGCTTGTGGACAAGGCCCCTGGCAGCGAGCTTGTTGATCTCGATTGTGGCGAAGGCGCTGCTGAAGTGCAGATGTTCGGCGATCTGGTTCACTCCAATCTTCCTGTTCTCGCCGCTCAGATGTGCGACCGCAATCAGCACCGTATACTGCGTTCCGGACAGACCGAGCACCGCGCCGAGTTGGCTCCGTACCGCCTGCAATCTTGTAAAAAAGGCGAGCGCATCGTGAATGAAGTGCCGAAAGGCCCAGTCGGACCCATCCATCATCAAATGCGGGATCGAGACCGTTGGCTCAATTCCAGGCTTTTGTGCCTTCCGATTGGTCTTGGCTGTCCGTGATCTTGTCTTGCTCGGCATGAATTCCTCGCTGTTGCGCCGCGATATGTCGTCTGGCACAAGCACGAACAGCTTGCGTTGCGCTGCCGCAAAGATCGGCATCGGCTTGCTTGACAGCGGTCTTTTTACCTCGATAATATAGCTTTGTTATAAAGCTAATTATGGTCTTGTGACTCCTGATGACCGCAACCACAGATCTCGATGCGCGTGCCTTCCGCCGGGCGTTGGGGCAGTTTGCCACCGGGGTTGCCGTGATCACCGCGCAGGCTGCCGACGGAAGTGCGATCGGGCTGACCATGAGCTCGTTCAATTCCGTCTCGGTCGATCCGCCACTGATCCTGTTCTCGATCGACCGCAAGGCCTTCAGCCTGACCGCGATGACGGAGGCCAAGGGTTATGCCGTGAACATCCTGGGGCACGATCAGGAGCATCTGTCGAACCAATTCGCCCGGGCGCTCGGCGATAAATGGACTGCGGTGGAGCACACGATCGGCCATATGTCGGCGCCGCTGATCGCCGGCGCGCTGGCGCATTTCGAATGCGCGCCTTACGCGCAGTATGACGGAGGTGACCATGTGATCTTCGTCGGGAGGGTCGTGCGGTTTTCCGCCCATCCTCCCAAAGAACCGCTTATATTCTTTCGCGGGGCCTATCGCAGCCTTGCCGGAACCGAAAGCAGCCCGGAATGGCCGCTTCCAATGCACTACTAGTAAATCCATCCAGGAGATCTCGAGGCCTTCATGATCAAGACTGGCGCACAGCACATTGCGAGCCTACGCGACGGACGCGAAGTTTATCTTGATGGCGAGCTGGTGACCGATGTCACCACGCATCCGGCGTTTCGCGGCGCCGTGGCTTCGGTCGGTCGGATGTTCGACTTCCAAAGCGCGCCGGAAAATCGCGAGCTCATGACGTTTGAGACCGACACCGGCACCCGCGCCAATCGCATTTGGGAGTTGCCGGGCAGCTATGAGGCGCTGGTCAGGCGCCGGCGCGGGCTGGAAGCGTGGACAGAGCTGCATGCCGGCTTCATGGGGCGAGCGCCGGACCATGTCGCCTCGTGCATTGCGGGCATGTATATGGGGCTCGAGGTCTTCGAGGCCTATGACAAGGAGCGCGCCAAGGCTCTTGCGGATTATTACCGCTACGCGCGCGACAACGATCTCTATCTGACCTACGTCATCATCAATCCGCAGGCCGATCGCTCGAAGAGCGCCGCTGGGCAGGCCGATCCCTACCTGACCGCGGGCATCGTGTCGCGCGATGCTGACGGCATCGTTGTGCGCGGCGCCAAGATGCTGGCGACCGGCGGGAGCATGGCCAATGAGGTGTTCGTCACCTGCATCCAGCCGTTGCAGCCGGGCGATGAAAAATACGCGATCTCCTTTGCGATCCCGATGAACACCAAGGGGCTCAAGATCCTTTCGCGCAAATCCTACGAGGCCGGGGCGGGCGCGGTGTTCGATAGCCCACTGGCGAGCCGCTTCGACGAGAACGATGCGGTTCTGTATTTCGATGACGTTAAGGTGCCCTGGAACAGGGTGTTCATCGTCGATGACATCGCGATGTGCCAGAAGCAGTTCCACGTCACGCCGGCGCATGTCTACCAGAACTACCAGGCCATGATCCGGCTCTCGATCAAGTTGCGCTTCCTTGCGGGAATCGCGCACCGTGTCGCGGAAACCAATGGCATCATCGGTTTCCCGCAGGTCAAGGAGACGCTCGGCCAGCTCGCGGCCGAGGTCACCATGGTGGAAGCGTTCATGGTCGCGATGGAGACCAAGGGCCAGCAGCGCGGCGTTTACTTTGTGCCGGATAGGCAGATGCTCTACGGGGCGCAGACCATGACGCAGCAGCTCTATGCCAAGATCATCAACGCGCTGCGCGAGCTTGCCGGCGGCGGCATGATCATGCTGCCGTCCTCCGTGAAGGATTTCGACAATCCGGATCTGGCCAAGCTGATCGGCAAGACCCAGCAGTCGCCGGCCGCCGGCGCCGTGGACAAGGTGAAGTTCTACAAGCTCGCCTGGGATGCGGTCGGATCGGAATTCGCCTCGCGGCACGCGCAATATGAGATGTTCTATGCCGGTGCGACCTTCGTCACCAAGGGGCATGCCTTCCGCACCTATGACTGGCAGAAGTCGGCGGCGTTGCTCGACAAGATGCTGTCGAGCTACGATCTGACGGACGAATTGACCAATGGCCAAAAACCGGCTTCATCGTCCCGAGCGGTCGCCTAAACTTCAGGAAAGTCGAAAAATGGCAATCAACAAGCTTCACGACGAGTTTCGCGCCATCGATATGTCCAGCGGGTGGGAGACGCCCCCGGGCTATCCGGCCGGTATCCAGCAGAAAATCCTCTCGGGCGCCCTGGATGAAGTGAACAAGCGCGGCAGCCGCACCCGGCTGCTTCGGTTCGAGCCGGGCGTTTACACGACCAAGCCGTTCGTGCACGAATATTGGGAAGAGGTGTTCCTGTTTTCGGGCGACCTGATCGTCGGCAATGACGAGCAGGGCAATGGCGGCGAGTCGTTCAAGCCGAATACCTATGCATGCCGCCCGCCGGGCGTCTATCATGGACCGTTCAAGTCAGTGACCGGCTGCCTTCTGATGGAGATTCACTATTTCGATCCCGCCTGAGGGCGAGCCGAGGCGTCTGATCGTCGGCATCACCGGAGCATCGGGCGCCATTTATGGCGTCCGGATGCTGCGACTGTTGAAGTCGATGCCGATCGAGACTCATCTGGTGATGAGCCGTTCGGCAAAGATCACGCTGACCCAGGAGCTCGACCTCAAGGTCTCTGACGTGACGGCCTTGGCTGATGTCGTCCACCAGGTCGATAATATCGGCGCCTCGATCTCGAGCGGCTCGTTCAAGACGCTCGGAATGGTGATCGCGCCGTGTTCGATGCGGAGCCTTGCCGAGATCGCCAGCGGCGTGACGTCGTCGCTGGTGACCCGCGCTGCCGACGTGGTCCTCAAAGAGCGTCGCCGGCTCGTGCTGATGGTGCGCGAGGCACCGCTGCATCTCGGCCATCTCAGGTCGATGGTGGCCGCGACCGAAATCGGCGCCATCGTCTATCCGCCGGTGCCGGCGTTCTACGCACGCCCCGAGAACCTCGAGCAGATGGTCGACCATACGCTCGGCCGCGTCCTCGACCTCTTTGATATCTCGACCGATGTGGTCAGTCGTTGGCAGGGGCTCGCACCTGCCGACACCAAGGAGTCGCGTTGAGCGGCGAGGCGCCTGGGCCGGAGCGGGGCGCCACGGCGGGCGCAATCGATGCGGAAAGCTGGGCGTTTGCGCTGAAGCTTTATGCCGAGCCGGGCATCGCCGATGCCTGCCTTGCATTACAGAACGAATGCGGCGTCGACGTCATGATGATGTTGATGGCGACATTCGCCGCCGTCCGCCGTGGGATTGTGCTGACGCCATCCGATGTCACGGCTATGGACGCGGCATGCCGCGACTGGCGTGAGCAGGTCGTGCTTCCGCTGCGCGCGCTCCGCACGATGTTGAAGTCGGGACCAGCGCCGGCGCCTAACGATCAGACCGAGAAATTGCGATCGAGCATCAAGGCGGCCGAACTGTCCGCCGAACGGTTGCAGAATGAAGCGCTCGCGCAATGGCTTGCGAAGCTGCCGGCGCGGTCGCGTGCACTGCAGCGTAAGGACATCATCAGCGCATTGCGAGCCGTGATTGATTTTGCGCTGCAAGAGCGCCAAGGCGAGCCGAGTGCGGCGCAGCTCTCGCTGATCGACGCGATTGTCGATCGAGCGCTCGGACCTTCCAACTAAGTCTGTGCGCACGGCGCGCACATCTTCAGCACGGCGTGCCTAGCAAGCAGGCTTGACTAGCTTTATTGCTTAGCTATTCTTGTTTAGTAATTTAGATGGGATCGATCTTGCAGCCTGAAGTTCTCGATACGCGTTTCCGTTCGGCGCTGGCCCGTCTGGCGCAACGTGGCCGCATCCTCACCTATGAAAAGCCGGTCGATCCGCACCTCGAGCTCGCCGCGATGTTGAAGAAGCACGACGGCAAGCAGGTCCTGCTGTTTCCGTCGGTCAAGGGCGCGGACGTTCCGGTCGTCGGCAATCTCCTGAGTTCGAGAGAAAACTGCGAAGCGGGTTTCGGGCTGGATTTCAGGGGCATCCGCGGTCTCGTGCAGCGCGCCCTCGGTGGTCCGCTGAAGCCGGAGCTCGTGAAAGAAGTTCCTGTTCAGGAAGTGGTGCTCCGCACCGGCTTTGATATTACGAAGATCATACCCGCGTTGTTTCACGCGCCGGGCGATGCGGGCCGCTACATCACCGCCGGCATCGTGGTGGTGAAGGATCCGGTCACCGGCATCTACAACGCCTCCTACCATCGCCTGCAGCTCTTGGGGCCGGACCGCGTCGCGATCAAGCTCGACTTCGGTCGTCACTTGCGGCTGGCGTTCGAGCGCGCCAAGGAGCAGGGCAGGTCGCTGCCGGTCGCGGTCTGCATCGGCACCGACCTCGCGCTGCACTTTACCGCGGCGACTATGGGGTCGCAGATGCCGGAAAGCGCCGACGAGCTTGCCGTCGCGGGCGGGCTCGCGGGCCGTCCGCTCACGGTCGGTAAGGCAGTGTCGCAAGACATCCTGGTGCCGGCGGAGAGCGAGTTTGTCCTCGAAGGTGAGATCCTCGCCGACGAGGTCGCTCCCGAGGGGCCGTTCGGCGAGTTCGTCGGCTTCGCGGCGCCGGCGGCCGACGCGCCGGTCCTGAAGATCACCGCGGTCACGCATCGGCTGCGGCCGATCTACCACGTCATCAACGGCTTCGGACGCGAGACCATCATCCTGCGGAAATATGTACTCGAAGCCAGCCTTTTGAAAGTGCTGCAGTCGGCGATTCCAATCGTGACTGACGTCGAGATGACGTCAGGTGGCCTGCATCGTTTCCACGCGGTGATCCAGGTCCACAAGCAGAGCCGTCAGCACAACGGGCTTCAGCGCAACGCGATCTTGGCCGCATTCGGTGCGTTGAAGGATCTCGATCTCATCACCGTGGTCGACCACGATATCGACATCCGCGATCCCATCGACGTGGAATATGCGGTGGCGACGCGGATGGAAGCGTCCGCCGACCTGTTCATGATCCCTGGTGCGCGCGGCCACGAATATGTGCGCGTCAGCAAAGAGGGCGTGCGTACCAAGCTCGGCATCGACGCCACGGTGCCGTTCGAGGATCAGGACAAGTTCCGGCGGGTCGAATTCGCGCCGACGCCGGTAGAGCTCAGTGAATTCACCGCGGGCGAGGCGGTCGCCAGGAACGCTCTCGGCCTTGCGGGATCGAACATCACCTGAACCATCTTCACTCAATAGATCACAGGCGGGGAAACGAAAGATGATGCGAATTGCGGCGGCCATTCTGTCGGCAGGCATGGCATTGAGCGCCACGGCGGCATCGGCGCAGGAGTGGCCGAGCAAGACCATCAAGCTGGTCGTGCCCTATGCGCCCGGCGGCTACACCGATTCAGTTGCGCGCATCACCGCGCGATATCTCGAGAAGGAATTGGGACAGACGGTGATCGTCGACAATCGCGCCGGCGGCGGCGGCATTGTCGGCTCCGACCTCGTGGCGAAGTCGCCGGGCGATGGTTACACGCTCTGCATCTGCAGCGTTGGTGCCATTTCGGTCGCTCCGGTCGCGCAAACGACATCGTACGATCCGGTGAAGAGTTTCAAGCCGGTCAGTGTCGTCAGCACGATTCCGCAGACCGTGATCGTCAACCCGTCGCTCCCGATCAACACGATGCAGGATCTCGTTGCCTACGCGAAAGCCAACCCCGGCAAGCTGAGCTATGGATCCAGCGGGGCCGGCGGTCTGATGCATTACTCGGTGCAATTGTTCGATGCGCGGAACGGCACCAAGATGACCCACGTTCCGTTCAAGGGCGGCTCGCCCGCCACGGCTGCTGTAGTGTCGGGCGAGGTCAATTTGTCATTCACCAACATGACCGATGCGTTGCCGCAGATGGAAGCCAACAAGGTGCGCGCGCTAGCGGTGACGTCGGCCAAGCGCAACGAGTTCGCGCCGCAATTGCCGACGGTGTCTGAAACGGTGACGCCGGGCTACAGCGTCGAGTCATGGAACGGCCTGATGGCGCCGGCCAGCACGCCGGATGCGATCATCGCCAAACTGTCGGACGTGCTGAAGAAGATGGCGGCGGACCCCGAGGTCAAGAAGAGCATGGCGGTGGTCGGCGCCTCGACCGTGTTCACCACGCCTGACGAATACAAGGCGCAGATCGCCGCTGAAGTCGAGCAGTGGCGGGAACTCCTCAAGGAAATCGCCGAGAAGAAGAACTGACTGGCCTCGGGATAGGTCAGCGGGAGGCAATATCAGCATGAGGTCATCTGCCGGACGCGGCAACAATACCGACTTTTATTCCGGCTTGCTGCTGATCGCGGTTGCGATCGTAGCACTGCTTTATATTCGAACGCTTTCAGTTGGCTCCGTCCTGGAGATGGGGCCGGGCTACTTCCCGCTCGGGCTTGCGCTCGTTCTGCTCGGCATGGGGCTTTGCCTCGCCGTCAAGGGGCTGCTCGCCGAAGGCAGTCCGATTGGATCGTTCCATCTGCGGCCGTTGATCTGCATCCTGCTGTCGTTCACGGCTTTCGGCGTGCTGGTCGAGCGCGCCGGGTTGATCATCGCGATCCTCGCGCAGGTGGCCATTGCGCATTTTGCCTCCGTCGAGACGCGTTGGCGGCAGAGCCTCGTGAGCGGCGTGCTGCTCGCGGCGGCCTCGGCCGTGATCTTTGTGTGGCTTCTCAAGATTCCGGTGGACCTCTTGCCATGACCGATGTCTTCGCCCAGCTTGGTCATGGCTTCGCCGTCGCCGCGACGCCGATAAATCTCTTCTTCTGCCTGGTCGGTGCCATCTGCGGCACGTTGATCGGTGTGTTGCCGGGCCTTGGTCCGGTCGCCACGATCTCGCTGTTGCTGCCGGCGACCTATGCGCTCAGTCCGGTCTCCGCGATCATCATGCTGGCCGGCATCTACTACGGCGCGCAGTATGGCGGGTCGACGACGGCGATCCTGGTCAACATTCCCGGCGAATCCACCTCCGTGGTCACCGCCATCGACGGCTACAAGATGGCACAGCAGGGCAGGGCGAGCGAGGCGCTCGCGATTGCGGCCATCGGCTCCTTCATCGCGGGATGCATCGGCACCGTCGTCATCGCGCTGCTTGGACCGCCGCTCGCCTTGATGACGCAGCAGTTCGCGTCGCCGGACTATTTCTCGCTGATGGTGCTCGGGCTCGTCTCGGCCGTGGTGCTCGCCAACGGCTCCGCGTTTCGCGCCATCGCGATGATCTTTCTCGGCCTGCTGCTCGGCATGGTCGGCATGGACCTCAACACCGGCGAAGCCCGCATGACCTTCGGCCTTGTTGAACTGTCCGACGGCATCAATTTCGTCGCGCTGGTCATGGGGCTTTTCGGCGTCGCCGAAGTGATCTCCAATCTCGAAGGGGCGTCGGTTCGCATCGTCAACAAGATGCGGATCGGCACCATCTGGCCGTCGTTCAGCGCATTGCGAGGGGCATGGGGCGCGGTTCTGCGCGGCACCGCGCTCGGCACGCTGTTCGGCATCCTGCCGGGCGGTGGCGCGACCATCGCGTCGTTCTCCGCCTACGCCCTCGAGAAGCGCGTCGCCAAGGATCGGTCACGGTTCGGCAATGGCGCCATTGAAGGCGTGGCGGGGCCGGAAAGCGCCAACAACGCTGCGGCGCAGACTTCGTTCGTGCCGCTGCTGACGATGGGTATCCCGACCAGCGCCACCATGGCGCTGATGGTTGGTGCGTTGACGCTGCACGGCATCGCGCCCGGACCGATGATCATCTCCCGGCAGCCAGACCTGTTCTGGGGCCTGATCGCCAGCATGTTCCTCGGCAACGCAATGCTGGTGATCATCAATCTGCCGATGATCGGGATCTGGGTTCGTTTGCTCGCGGTTCCCTACCGGCTGCTTTATCTGGTCATCGTCGTCGTCTGCGCCATCGGTGTCTACTCGGTGAATAATTCGAGTTTTGACGTTTACATGACGGTCGGCTTTTCCCTGCTGGGTTACGTCCTGCGCAAGCTCGACGCCGAGCCGGCGCCATTGTTGATGGGCTTTGTGCTCGGACCCATGGTCGAGGAGAACTTTCGGCGCAGCCTGATCACCTCGCATGGCGATCCCATGGTCTTCCTGCAGCGGCCGATAAGTCTCGCGCTGCTCCTGATCTCGGCAGCCTTGCTGATCTCGATCATGATGCCGATGGTGCGGCAGCGCCGCGTCGAAGTCTTCCAGGAGTGAGCGGCCAGCAAGGCGCCGTAACGCAATCAGGAACGAGCGCGTGAACAAGCATGATCCGGAGCAACCGGCCGGTCCGGTAACGGCTTTGCGCAGCGGCGGCCAGCTATTGGTCTCCGCATTGCGCGTCAATGGCATCGACCGAATGTTCGGCGTGCCCGGCGAGAGCGCGCTGCCGATTTTCGATTCGCTGCTGGATGCAGGCATCGACTTCGTCACCTGCCGTCATGAGGCCACGGCTTCGCACATGGCGGAAGCGGACGGCAAGATTTCCGGACATCCCGGCGTTTGCGTCGTCAGCCGTGGCCCCGGCGCGATGCACGCCGCGATCGGGTTGCACACCGCCTGGCAGGATTCGACGCCGATGATCCTGATCATCGGACAGGTGCCGCGCAGCCACCGCGGTCGCGAGGCGTTCCAGGAGATCAACTACGTCAGAACGTTCGACGACATGACGAAATGGGTCGGCGAGGTCCAGTCACCGGACCAGATTCCCGAGTTCGTCAATCGTGCCGTCCACATCGCGATGCAGGGACGCCCCGGCCCGGTGGTGCTGTCGCTTCCCGAAGACGTCCTGAGTAGCACGAGCGATGTCGCCGATGCGCTCCCTGCGCAGATTGCCCAGACCGCGCCGTCAGATCAGCAAATAGCGCAGGTCGGCGAACTGCTCGGTCGTGCCCGGAAGCCGCTCGTCATCGTCGGCAATCTCGGCTGGACGCCGGAGGCGGCTAAGCAATTCGACGCGTTCGTTGTGCGCAACGATCTGACGGTCGTTGCAGGCTTCCGGTCGCAGGATGTGCTCGACAATCGAAGCCCGCACTATGTCGGCGATCTCAGTCTCGGCTGCAGCAAGGCGTTGATGGAGCGCGTGAAAGCGGCAGACCTGCTCCTGGTGATCGGGGACCGGCTTGGTGATGTCACCACCAACCATTTTTCGTTACTCGCCGTGCCGACGCCAAAGCAAGTCCTAATCCACGTGTTTCCGGGAGTCGAGGAGCTCGGCCGCACCTATAGTCCGACGCTCGCGATCCAATCGAAATCGTCCAAGTTCGTCGCCGCGCTTGCGAAGCTGCGGCCACTGGATGCAAAGCCGTGGGCTGGCTGGCGCGAGGAGTCACGCCAGGCTCTGGTCGATTATCAGTCGCCACGGCCGGAGACGGCGAGCTTCGATCTCTCCAAGGTGATCGCCCATCTCAATCGCGTGCTGCCTGATGATGCCGTTGTCACCAACGGCGCCGGGAACTACACGATCTGGCTGCATCGCTACTACTGCTACCGGCAACTCGGTACCCAGATTGCGCCGAAGTCCGGCTCGATGGGCTATGGGCTGCCGGCCGCGATCGCAGCGAAGCTGCGTCACCCGAAGCGTACGGTGGTCTGTCTCGCCGGCGACGGCTGTTTCATGATGGCGTCGCAGGAGTTCGCGACCGCGGTTCAGCACAAGCTTCCGATCATTGTCATCATTGTCAACAACGGCATGTACGGCTCGATCCGGATGCATCAGGAAAACCATTTTCCGGCCAGACCGAGCGGCACGGACTTGCTGAATCCAGATTTCGCGGCTCTGGCGCAGTCGTATGGGGCGCACGGCGAGATCGTCGATCACCACGATCAATTCCCCGATGCCTTTGCCCGGGCGGCAAGGGCGGATCTACCGACCGTCATCGAACTGCGCGTCAATCGCAATCAACTCACCCCGGATCGTAGCCTGTAAAGCTCGGCTTAAGAAAATCGAGCACGCCACATGGAACGGACATGAAGAACGATATCGAATTCACTTTGGTTGCCAACAACGCCGCCACGCCGCTCAAACTGTCGATCACGCAGGCGGTGATCGCCGGCTGGACCGGACGCGATCCGGTCGCGCGCGACAAGCACATTGCCGAGCTCGCGGCGATCGGCATCGCGCCTCCGGCTTCGACCCCGATCTATTACCGATGTGCCGCGCGCAGGCTGACGACCGCCGGCAGCATTGAATGCACCGGCACCGAATCGAGCGGGGAGGTCGAGTTCGTGCTGTTTGGATTCGAAGGGCGTACGTTCGTCGGCGTCGGCTCCGATCATACCGACCGCAAGGTCGAGACCTACAACATCACGGTATCAAAGCAGATGTGCGACAAGCCCGTGGCGCCAATGCTGTGGGATCTCGCTGAAATCGAAAGCCATTGGGACCAGATCATGCTGCGATCCTGGGCGACGATCGACGGCGAACGCGTGCTTTATCAGGAAGGCGCGCTGAGCGGAATGCTGCCGGTGCCCGATCTGATCGAGCGCGGATTTGGCACTGCCCGACTGCCTGATGGCTGCGCCATGTTCTGCGGCACTTTCGCTGCCAAGGGTGGCATCCGCCCGGCCAGCCGCTTCGATTATGTCATTGAAGATCCCGTCTTGAAATGCAGCATCAGCCACGGCTACGAGATCATCACGCTGCCGGTGCTGGGCTAGGTGCCGCGGGCGGACTTCATCTGGGACTCGGTCGGCACCTTCCGATCCGGGTCCCTGTCATCCTTGTTGCCTTCAGACAGGCGAATGCGTCGCTCATAGTGGTGAGCCAGCTGCAGCAGGCGCCGCTTGATGAATGGATCTGCTTGCTCCGCAATAGCCCGAACCGCGCGCGCTCTTTCTCTGCAAAACTCGTCGTCCATCGATTTTGTCCCCGCAGACATTCAGCAAGCGGGGCGGACGTTAGCGCGGTTGGCCCGATTTATTTGTGATCGAGATCACACCTCCAGGTCAAAGTCGAAGCGAGTTCCGGCAGCGTCAGCACGGCAACCGGGGCGGGTTTTTCGGCGCATGTTCTAGAGCGTTTTCGAGCGAAGTGGACACCGGTTCGCGTGAAGAAAACGCGCCAAAACAAGAATCTAGAGCTTCGGTTCTGATTTCATCAGAACCGAAATGGTCTAGAAGAAGCCCTTCGCCGGCAGCGGTGTGCCGCTGATCTCGTATTGTCCGATCGAGCGCGCCTTGAAGGTCGTTGGGTTGTGTGAGGACAGGGTCCGCGCATTGCGCCAGTGGCGGTCGAAGTTGGTAACCTTCTTGGTGGCGGAGGCGCCGCCGACGTCGAACAACAGGCTGCCGGCGCGGATCGCGAATTCGTCCGCCACGATCTTGGCCTTTGCCGACAGCAGCGCGGCCTTGTGCGCGGCCTCGACCGCGTTGGCGGCACCCGCGTCGAACGCATCGGTCGCGACGTCAAGCGCTGCGGCCGCCGCGAGCACGACGGTCTCCGCGGCGAACGCGCCGCTTGCGATCTGGCCGACGGTCTGCTGCAGCAGCGGATCGTCGGTCGGGATCTGGCTTGGCGCGTAGTAGAAGGTCCGCTTGCGGGAGCGGACGAGGGCAGCGGCCTCGCGCAGGCTGGACCGCGCGATGCCGGCGACGATCGCAGTCAGGAACAGTTGCGCGAACGTGTTCGAATAGGGCACGCCGTAGCCGATGTCAGGCGCATCGAACACGACCTCCTGCCGTTTGACCTTCACGTTGCGGAAATGGGTCGTACCGGTTGCCGTCAGCCGCTGACCGAGCCCGTCCCAATCGTCGATCAACTCGACGCCTTCTCGCTTCACCGGGATGATCGTGGCGCCAGTCGCTCCGGACGGATCGGCGGCGCGCACCAGGACGTAGTCCGAATACAGCGTGCCGGTGCTGTAATATTTCGTGCCGTTCAGCAGGAAGTCGCCGTTCTCATCCGGCGTCAACGTGGTGTTGGGCGTGATGTCGCCGACCTTCGGGCTTTCCAATTCGGTGGTCGCAAGTCCGATGATGGCGCCTCCCGCGACCGCCTTCTGCCATTCCCGGCTCTGCTCGTCCTTGGGCGTGCGCACCAGACGCTCGACCACGCTGAAGTGGTTGCGCAGAATATGCGCGACGTTGGCGTCGGCCTCGCCAAGGCGGATCACGACCTCGAACAATTCGCGGATCGTGCTGCCGGCGCCGCCGGCCGCCGTTGGCAGCCGCAGCGCGCCGAGCCGCGCCTTGCGGATCAGGTCGATCTCCTGGAACGGAAGGACACGGTCGCGCTCGCGCTCGCTGGCGCCTTCGGCAATATGTTTCAGGAGCGCTTCAACATCTGGTGAGCGGGGATCGAGACGGTGCGACGATCCCAAGGAAAGTGCAGATACAGGCTTGTTCATCGTTTGACCTGGATGGAGTTGGAATGATCGTTCAGAGTTGCGCGAGGTGGTCGGTGATCTTGACCGGCTCAGGCAAGACCTTGCGCGCCACCAGCCAGTCGGCGGCCTTCTGCAAGTCGGCGAGGAATCTTTCATCATTGACCGGGAAGTAGCGATATTGCCGCTTCAGCGCGATGAATTGGTCGCGCACCTGGTCGCTGTACTTGCCGGCCTTCTGCGCGATGTACTCGGCGTCCTTGCTGTTCTCGGAAATCCATTTGCCCTCGGCGCGGAAGGCGTCGTTCACGGCGCGGACCAGCGCCGGATTGTCGGTCGCGAATTTGCGCGTGGTCAGATAGGAGGTGTAGTCGATCTGGAAATCCAGGTCGCGCCCCTCGAGGAAGATGTCGTGCGCCTTGTATTCGAGCCGCGCAATGTCAACGCCGGGGCTCCACATCGACCAAGCATCGACTTTGCCGGAGGCCAGCGCCGGCGCCGCGTCGGGCGGATTGAGATAGACGAATTTCACCGCGGAGCGGTCGACCTTGTGTTTCTCCAAAGCCGCGACTAGAAGGAATTCGCCGAGCCCTGAACGGTTCACCGCAACCGATTTGCCGACGAGATCTTCGATCTTGTTGATGCCGGAATCGTCCTTGGCGATGATCGCGGTGGTGCGTGGCTCGTAAACGACGAATTGCGTGAATACCAGCGGCGAGCCGGCGATGATCGCCGCCAGCGCCGGCGTGGTGCTGCCGCCGAAGCTGAAATCGGTGCTGCCGCCAGTCACCGCCTGCAGCGTCGGAGCATGGTTCGGGAACGGTCCGAGCCATTCGACCTTGATGCCGTCCTTGGCCAAGAGCTTGTCGAACTCGCCGCGCTCCTTTGCGATCAGGTTGAGGCCGCTGAGTCCCCAGGTCAGGCGGACCGTATCGGTGGTGCGGCCGGTCGCCGACCGCGCTGTCTTGGGCAAGCCGAAGCTGCCAAGCATGCCAAGGCCCGCGGCGGCGGAGCCGAGAAAACGTCGGCGGGAGGGGTTGGCAGACGAGAAATCAGGCATGGATGAACGGTCCTTCCGAAGAGCTCAAGCTGTATGGTGAGACGCAACGACGCCAAGCTCTGCGAGCAGCTCGGATCGCGCAATGCGGCCAGCGCCATCCCTTTTGGTTCGATGCTCAAACGCGATGCGGCCTTCGCGCATCACCAGGATGCGGTCGGCGAGGGCAATCGCTTCGTCGACGTCGTGTGTCACGAGCAGGACGCCCGGCCGATGGTTTGCCACCAGTTCGCGGACGAGATCGTGCATGCGGATGCGGGTCAGCGCGTCGAGCGCGGCAAAGGGTTCATCGAGCAGCAATAGCTCCGGCTGCTGCACCAGGGCGCGCGCCAGCGCGACGCGCTGGGCCTGCCCGCCGGAAAGATTGCGCGGCCAGTCATCGAGCCGGTCGCCGAGGCCGACCTCGGCCAGCGCTGCTGCGGCGCGCTCGCGCGGATCCTTCACCTGAAGCCCGAGCGACACGTTGCGCCAAAGACTGTCCCACGGCAGCAGGCGGTGCTCCTGGAACACGACCGCCGGACGTCGCGGCGCCACGATGCGGCCGCCGTCGATTGGGTCGAGCCCGGCCAGCGCGCGCAGCAGCGTGGTCTTGCCGCAACCGCTTTCGCCGAGCAGCGCCACGAACTCGCCGCGCTCGATGCGCAGATTGAGGTTTTCGATCACCACGCGCTTGCCATAGGCACGGCGCAGGTTGGTCACCACCACCGCGGGCGAGGCAACGGAGGAGGGCACGACATGAAGGGTCATCGCGCGCCTCCATAGTTCGGGTGCCAGGCGAGCAAGCGCCGCTCGAGCAAGCGCGCGATCGCGTCCGCCGCGACGCCGATCAGCGCATAGATCACGATCGTCAGTACGATCACGTCCGTGCGCAGGAATTCGCGGGCATCCATCGCGAGGAAGCCGATGCCGGACTGGGCGCCGATGGTCTCGGCCACCACCAAGGCAAGCCATGCGGTCGCGAGCGCGTAGCGCACGCCGGTCAGGATCGAGGGCAGGGCGCCCGGCAGGATGATCCGCCGGATCAATTCAAGCGTGCCAAGTCCCTGGATGCGTCCGAGCTCGATCAGCTTCGGATCGACCTGGCGGATTCCCAATGTCGTGTTGATGTAGATCGGGAAGGTGACGCCAAGCGCGACCAGGAAGATCTTCTCGGCCTCTCCAACGCCGAGCCAGACGATCACGAGCGGCAGCGCCGCCAGGAACGGGATCGCGCGGATCATCTGCACGCTGCGGTCGATTGCGGCCTCCGCGATGCGCGAGAAGCCGACCAGCGTGCCAAGCGCAAAGCCGATGGCGCCGCCGATCGCAAAGCCGGCCACAGCACGCAGCAGGCTGATGCCGAGATCGTTGAGCAGGCTTCCGGTGGTCACAAGCTTGAACGCCGTCCTGACGACCTTGCTCGGCGCCGGCAACACCTGAGGCGACAGCCATCCGGCCTGCGCCAGCACTTCCCAAACGACGAGCAGCGTCACCGGCGCGAGCCAGGAGAGCAGTTGCAGTCCGCGGCGGCTCAGCTCGAATGGTTTCCGCGGGGATGCAGCCGCGCCGTCCTTGCTCTCGGTCCCATCAAATTCGGCCGGGGAAACGGCTTGTTCCAGGTTGCTCAAGACAACGTCGTCCTCGCTTCATCGTGTTGCATGATGCGCGCGCCGATGAAGCGACATCAGGATGCCACGCGCGAGGCACATCGGAGCACCCACCCAACTGCGGCGCTCCGCCGCGTGAGTGCACGCCCTTCCATACGTCGCGAAATGTCCCACGAATTTAGCCGGACAGAAATAGAGCGGTTTTCCAATTGTCTGGTGCCGGAGAGTTTTCTGGTTTCTTTGCGCGCGCAAGACGGCAAAGAATATCTTTCACCGCGGCTGCGCTTGATCTCGCTTCGCGCTTTGGCGAAAACAGCCGCGCTTCCGCCACGGCATGATGCGCGCAATTCGAGAGAAATCACAAATGACGGCACGACCGCTTCGTTTCGGCATCTGGGCATTGGTTCATGGACCGCGTGCCGCGCATCACGATCCGGAGGAGCCGTATGATGCGTCGTGGGAGCGCAACCGCGATCTGGTGCTTGCGGCGGAACGGCTCGGCTATGACTCCACGCTGGTCGCGCAGCACACCATCAATCCGCATCAGGAGGATCTCGATCAGTTGGAGGCGTGGAGCGCGGCGGCGGCGCTTGCGGCACTGACGAGCCGGATCGAGATCATCGCCGCGATCAAGCCGTATCTCTATCATCCGGTGGTGCTGGCGAAGATGGCGCTCGGCATCGAGAACATCAGCCGCGGCCGCTTCGCGATCAATCTCGTCAATGCCTGGAATAAGCCCGAGCTCGAAAAGGCGGGCATCGGCTTTGCCGAGCATGACGCGCGCTATGCCTATGGCCGCGAATGGATCAGTGTGGTGTCGCGCCTGATGCAGGGCGAACGCCTGACCTACAAGGGCGAGCATTTCGACGTGCGCGACTATGCGCTCCGGCCCGCCGACCTCTACCGGCAACGGCCGCTGATCTATGTCGGCGGCGAATCCGAGCCGGCGCGGGCGCTGGTCGCCGATCACGGCGACGTCTGGTTCATCAACGGCCAGCCGCTGGCGGATGTCGCGGCGCTGATTGCCGATGTCGCGGCGCGCCCGCGGCTCTCGGCGCCCTTGCGCTTCGGCCTTTCGGCGTTTGTGGTCGCGCGGCAGACCAACGACGAGGCGCAGGCAGCGTACCGGCGGCTCCTGGAGCTCGCCGCCAAGGATGCGCCGATGCGGGCGATCCAGAAGCAGAACACCGATCCGAAGGTCGTGATGATGCAGACGATGCAGAAGTCCGCGCGGGTCGGCAGCAATGGCGGCACGGCGGCCGGCCTTGTCGGCAGCTATGACGAGGTGGCGTCGCGCATCCTTGCATTCCACACAGCAGGCATCGAGCTGTTCATGCTGCAGTTCCAGCCGTTCGAGGCGGAGATGGAGCGTTTTGCCAGGGAGGTCATCCCGCGCGTGCGGCAGGCGCAGTCCGCGGCGGCGGCCGACGGAACTGCATTGTTGGCAGGTTCACGCTAGCGATCGATCGGTGCCCAAAAAACCGGCACACAGTCTGGCGGAAGGAATTTCTCTTGCCGAGGCGAGCGACGAAAGCTTGGCCTACGTCTCCGCCGATATCTGGAATTGCCAGCGGCCCCTGCTCGCGTAATTTTGCAGTGCAGCGCGCAGCCGAAAGACCGGATTTCAGCAATGAATGTGCATCAATCTCTCGCGGCCTCACGACCGCCGGAGGCATTTCCGCCCGTCGCCCCCGATGTCGTCTCCAAGGAGGCGATGGTGCGGTTCGAGGCCGTCTCGAAAACCTACCCCGCCTATCGCGGCAAGCCGAGCGTCACGGCGCTGCAGGACATCGACTTCGCAATTCCCCACGGCGTCATCACCGGCGTGATCGGTCGTTCCGGCGCCGGCAAGTCGAGCCTGGTCCGGCTGATCAACGGATTGGAGAAACCGACGACTGGCCGCGTCATCGTCGATGGCCGCGACATCTCGGCGCTTTCGGGCCGTGAATTGCGACTGGCGCAACGCTCGATCGGCATGATCTTCCAGCACTTCAACCTGCTGTCGTCGCGGACGGCGGCGGACAATATCGCCTTGCCGCTTGAAATCGCCGGCTGGTCGAAAGCCGAAATCGCCGCGCGCGTCTCCGAGCTGCTCGACCTCGTCGATATCGCCGACAAGCGCAATCGCTATCCGTCGGAGCTCTCCGGCGGCCAGAAGCAGCGGATCGGGATCGCGCGTGCGCTGGCGACGCGGCCGAGCGTGCTGTTGTCGGACGAGGCGACCTCGGCCCTCGATCCGCAGACGACGCGCTCGATTCTCGACCTGCTCGCCAATATCAACCGCGAGCTCGGCGTGACCATCATCCTAATCACCCACGAGATGTCGGTCGTACGACAGCTCGCCAAGGAGGTGATCGTGCTCGATGCCGGGCACATCGTGGAGCGCGGTCATGTCGCCGACATCTTCACCCATCCGCAACATGCGATTACCCAGAGCTTTCTCTCCGAGGTTCTCGGCGATGCGGTTCCGGTCTCCCTCTCGAGCCGGCTGCAGCATCAGCCGACGCCGGGCGGCCAGGCCGTGATCCGCGTGCTCGTCCGCGGCGATGGCGGCGATCGGCTAGTGGCGCGGCTGTCGCGCGAGCTTGCGATCGACGCGGCGCTGTTGTCGGCCCGGATCGACGAGATCGGCGGCCAGCAGGTCGGGTCACTGACGCTTGGCGTGCCCGGCGACGAGGCCGTTGTTGCGCGCGTGCTGTCCTTCCTTGCCCAACATCGGTTTTCCGCGGAGCGCCTCGGCTATGTCGCCTGAACTCATCAATCTCATCATCCAGGCGACCGGCGAAAGCCTGTTCATGGTCGCGGTCTCCGCCTCGCTCGGCACGTTGTTCGGCCTGCCGATCGGCGTGTTCCTCGCGACCAGCCGCAAGGGCGAATTGTTTGCCGCGCCGGCTGCGAATGCGATCCTTGGCGTCATCGTCAACGCGACGCGTTCCACGCCCTTCATCATCCTGGTCGTCGCGATCATCCCGTTCACGCGCCTTGTCGCAGGAACCTCGATCGGCTCGGGAGCGGCGATCGTTCCGCTCACCATCGCCTCGACGCCCTTCATCGCGCGCCTCGTCGAGGGCGCGATCCGCGAGGTCGATGCCGGCCTGATCGAAACCGCGTCGTCGTTCGGCGCCACCCCGCTGCAGGTCGTGCTCAAGGTCCTGATCCCCGAGGCGCTGCCAGGGCTCGTGCTGTCGCTGACGCTCGCGGTGGTCAGCCTGCTCGGCTATTCGGCGATGGTCGGCGCAGTCGGCGGCGGCGGGCTGGGCGATCTCGGCATCCGCTACGGCTATCAGCGCTTCATGCCGGGCATGATGCTGGCCGTGGTGGTGGTCCTGATCGCGCTGGTGCAGACAGTGCAGACCGCCGGCGACTATCTGGCGCGCCGGGTCAACCGCCGGCTGCGCCATCGTTGAGCCCTCGCGGGCGCCGTCAGGATCCTTTCGGCGCCCAGATCTTGACGTCGGTGGTATTGACCTTCTTCGGGATCAAGCCTTCGGCGACGAACGCATCGGCGATGCGCTGCTGCTCCGACAGGCCGGGGACGGTGACTGCGCCGACGTTATAGGAGCGGTGGCTGTTGGCTTCTTCCACTGCCGCGGCGTCGATGCCCCAGAGGCCGGCGAGAATGGTCGCGGCATCCTTGGGGTTGGCCTTCACCCACTTCCCGGTCTCAGCAAGCTTGTTGAAGATCACGTTGAGCGCGTCGCCGCGGCGATCGGCAAAGGCAGCCGAGGCGACATAGTAACGCTTATAGCTTGCGAGCCCGTTGCTGCCGTCGGAAAGGGTCCGCGCGCCGGACTGGCGGCTGGCGCTGGTGAGGAAGGGATCCCAGGCCACCCAGGCATCGACATTGTTGCTGACGAAGGCGGCGCGGCCGTCGGCCGGCGTCAGGTAGGCGGGCGTGATGTCCTTGAAGGTGAGGCCGGACTTGGCGAGCGCTGCAAGCAACAGGAAATGGCTGCCGGCGCCTTTTGTCACCGCGACCTTCTTGCCCTTGAGATCGGCCACAGATTTCACGGGCGAGTCCTTCGGCACCAAAATCGCCTGCGCCGACGGCGATGCGGCTTCCTCGGCGACATAGGCGAGCTTGGCGCCGGCGGCCTGCGCAAAGATCGGCACGGTGTCTGCGACGTCGGCGCCGAAATCGACGCTGCCGACATTGATGGCCTCGAGCAGCGGCAATCCGCTGGTGAATTCGTGCCAGGACACAGTGATGCCGAGCGGCGCGAGCGCCTTCTCCAATTCACCATTGGTCTTGAGGATCGCGGTGAGCGTCGAGGATTTCTGGTAACCGATCCGGATTTCCTCCGAGATCGCAGGCCGCGCCAGCGAGATCATCGCCAGCAGGCCAAGCGCGCTCATGGCGAGCCGGCGCGTGATGGGTTTGATCCGGGAGGCGGCTGGAACTTGCGAACGCGGGCGAGGCGAGAACAACATATCTGTGGCTTCCAAAATAATGCGGATGAATTCCGGAACCTCATTTGCGATCAATCGCGTGCCGGTGGCAATTCCGGAGAAGTCGTCCGATGTGGTGCAAAATTCTCCGCGGACGGCAATTAAGAGAATTACGTTTCGCGTGACATGCTGTCACCGTGCTGCATCATCCGTTCGTACGGAGGACCGATCGGCTACGGAGAACAGAAGCATCGCGCTGCACCATGTAGAGCAAATGTTTTGTTCCCCACGTTGAATGATCGCAGCCGTTTCGTCGTTTTGTCACCGAGGCGGTTGAAGCCACCAATGATCGGCGCTAGTGCCAGCCGCGTTACGTTTGTGTGATCTTTGGAGAGCTTTATGCGAATCTTTACCGCGATCGTTGCGGCAGCCGCCTTGTTTGCCGGCGCCGCAAGGGCCGAAACCATCCGGGTTGGCGTGACCGCCGGGCCGCACGCCGAGATCCTCGAGGTGGTGAAGAAGGTGGCCGCCGAGCGTGGCCTTGACATCAAGGTTGTCGAATTCACTGATTACGTCATTCCCAACCAGGCGCTGGCGCTGAAGGATCTGGAAGCGAACTCGTTCCAGCATGAGCCCTATCTGAAGAACCAGATCTCCAAGACCGGCTGGAAGATCGTGAAGGTCGCCAACACCATCGCTTCGCCGCAGGGCGTCTACTCGCTGAAATACAAGAAGCTGGCGGATCTGCCGGAGGGCGCACGGGTGGCGATCGCCAACGATCCCTCGAACGGCGCGCGTGGACTGATGATCCTTGCCCTCCACGGCGTGATCAAGCTGAAGGACCCGAACAACGTCGCCTCGACGATTGCCGACATCATCGAAAATCCCAAGAAATTGCGCTTCGTCGAGCTCGACGCGGCGCAGCTCCCGCGCTCGCTGCAGGACGTCGACCTCGTCTCGATCAACAACAATTACGCGGTGCAGGCCGGCCTCAATCCCGCGACCGACGCGATTGCGCATGAGTCGAAAGATGGCCCGTGGGTCAACATCATCGCTGTGCGCGAGGAAGATAAGGACAAGCCCTGGGTCAAGCAACTCGTCGACGCCTATCACTCGCAACAGGTGAAGGAGTTCCTCGATAAGCGCTTCAAGGGGACCTATATCGCCACGTGGTGATAGACCTGACGTAGGGTGGGCAAAGCGAAGCGTGCCCACCATTGCGAGCGGAGTGCTTGATGGTGGGCACGGCGCAAAGAGCGCCTTTGCCCACCCTACGCGGCGTTTGTTCGCTTCGCGCTGCCGAACGGCTAATACACTATTCGGCGGCGTTGGATCGAAGGGCATCGGTCGGCAGGCGGCGAAATCCCGCGCCCGGATGCGTCGCATGCAGGCGCGGTCCGCGTCCCGGAAACAGCTTCTCCCGTAAGGTGCCGTCGCGATAGGCGGTCTTGTAGACGCCGCGGGATTGCAGTTCGGGCACCACTAGATCGACGAACGCGTTCAGCGATTCCGGCACGACAAGACGGAACAGGTTGAATCCGTCCACGTCGGTCTCTTCCGCCCAGGCGATCAGTTCGTCGGCCACGTCCTGCGGCGAGCCGACCACGAAGGGTGAGCGTGCGCCGAGGTGGCTCAAGCTGGCAAGGTCGCCGATCTTCACCGGCCGCTCGCTGCGCAGCGTAAAATTCTCGACCATCGACTGGATCGCATTGCTCTCGACATATTGCACGGCCTCTTCGGAACGGTAGGTCGAGAAGTCGATGCCGGTCCATCCCGAGAGCAGCGCGAGTTGCCCGGCTTGGTCGACATGGCGGGCATAGTCCGCGAGTAGATCGTTGGCTTCGGCGCGAGTCGGCGCGACGATAACGGTGGCGCCGGCGAACAGCCTGATGTCATAGGGATCGCGCCCGAACTCCTTGGCGGCCTCCCTGATCTCGCGGACGGCGCGGGCGAGGATCGGCCTGGTCTGGCCGTTGAGGAAGATCGCTTCCGCATGCCTCGCGGCGAAGGCGCGGCCGCGCCGTGACGTTCCCGCCTGATACAACAATGGCGTGCGCTGCGGCGACGGTTCGGCGAGATGGATGCCGTCGACGCGATAATGCGAGCCTTCGTGCCTGACACGATGGACCTTCGCCGGATCGGTAAACACGCGCGTTTCGCGGTCGCGGCGGACCGCGTCATCCTCCCAACTGCCTTCCCAGAGCTTGTAGACGGCGGCGAGAAAATCCTCCGCCGCGTCGTAGCGTTCGTCATGGGCGCGGGCGGTGCGCAGGCCCATCCCGCGCGCGCCACTGTCGAGATAGCCGGTCACGATGTTCCAGCCGATCCGTCCTTTGGTGAGATGATCGAGCGTCGAGAAGCGGCGCGCGAATTGATAGGGATGCTCGAATGTCAGGTTCGACGTGATGCCGAAGCCGAGATGTTTGGTGACCAACGCCATCGCGGAGACCAGCAGCGTCGGCTCGGCGTTGGGCAGTTGGACGGCATGGCTGATCGCCGCATCCGGATTGCCGCCATAGACGTCGTAGACGCCGAATACGTCGGCAAGGAAGATGCCGTCGAGCAGGCCCCGCTCCGCGGTCCTGGCATAGTCGGTCCAATAATGAAGCGTGTTGTAGTCGATCGACGCATCGCGCGGATGCGACCACAGGCCGGCCCAGTTGTGGCTCGGCGCGGTCATGTTGAACGCGTTGAAGCGAAGTTCTCGCGGTCTCATCATCAGCCGTTCTCCGCAACGGGTTCGTGTTTCGCGGAAACTATCACGCCAGCCGGACGACGTTGTTTTCAATTTGCCGCGGCGGATGAAAGATTACCGCCGCGTCAGGCCAAAGCCGCAGCACGCGCATCGCTATTTTCTCCGACGCCTCGACAGCGCAGAGACCGGCAAGCATCATTCGTCAACAGCGCTCGCGAGGCCGCCTCATACGATCCTTCGAGAAGAGATGGACCTGACAAGATGAAGACGTTCATGCGTATGGCGCAGGCCGCCGGCCTGTTGCTTGCCCTCACCACAGCCGCGGTTGCCGACGAGCCGCTGAAGATCGCGACCAGTGCCGGCCCGGTCGGGCAGTTGGCTGGCTATGCGGCCAAGCTCGCCAAGGAGAAGGGGCAGGACGTCAGGATTGTCGAGCTCAGCGACTGGGTGGCGCTGAACGAAGTGGTCAACAGCGGCGATGTCGATGCGAACCTGTTCCAGCACGGGACTTACCTGGCGCTGCAGAACAAGCAGCGCGGCTTCAATCTCGTTCAGGTCGACAAGGTGGGCGTGATCGCGCCGGTCGGATTGTTCTCGAAGAAGATCAAGAGCCTCGACGAGATCAAGTCCGGCGACAGCGTCGCGATTCCCAACGAGCCCTTGAACGGGGCGCGCGGATTGATCCTGCTCGAACGCGCCGGCCTGATCAAGCTGACGCCGGGCAAAGGTTTCGCGGTGAGCAAGTTCGACATCATCGAAAACCCTAAGAACCTGAAGATCGTCGAGCTCGATCCCGCGCAGACCTATCGTTCGCTCGATGACGTCACGCTGGCGCTCGTCAACGTCACCTATCTGATCTCGGCCGGCGGCGATCCGAAATCGGCGCTGATCATCGACCGCACCCTCGATGACGGCCTGGTCCTGCGCTTCACCGCACGTGCCGACAAGAAGGACGATCCGCGCCTGAAGGCGTTCATCCAGGTCTTCAACTCACCGCAGGTGAAGCAGTTCATCGAGGAAAAGCTGCCGGCCTTCATCCCGGCGGGGTTCGACGGCTAGGCTCCCAGGCAAGTCAGGACGAGCTGCGGACGATCGGCGCAGCGTCGCGATCGGTCGGCGTCACCGGGTGCAGGATGCTGGTCCGATTGCGTCCCGCCTTCTTCGCCGCGTACAGGGCGGAATCGGCTGCCGACATCAGCCGATCCAAGACGATGTCTCGAGCGTCGGCGTTCGATATCCCGGCGCTCGCGGTGGCCATGATTTGAATGTTGTCATGAAGGATCGGCGCATCGCTGAACGTGGCGCGAACTCGATCGACGACGAGCCTTGCATCGTTGATCGTGGTGTTCGGCAGCAGCAGCGCGAACTCTTCCCCGCCGATCCTGCCGAAGACGTCGCCCTGGCGGATCGCCCGCGCGGCACGCCTGGCGAACTCGGCGATGACCTCGTCTCCGGCAGGATGGCCATGCTTGTCGTTGATGGCCTTGAAGTAGTCGATGTCAAAGAGGGCAATCGCGATCTCGCACGACTTGCCGGATAGTTTGGCAAGCCGGGCTGCGCAGGTCTCGAAGAAGCCGCGTCGATTGAGGACGCCAGTCAACTGATCGTTCATCGCGAGATCGCGGAGCCGGCGCTCGGAACGCTCGCCGATCATCAGAATGCCGAGGACGACGATCGCCACCATCGCGACGGCGGATTGGAACGGCGCAAAGGTGAGCCACCCCCGGAGCGGGCCCGCGCCGATTTCGTCGCGCATGACGAAGATGGCAATGGCCTGGCTGTAACTGACCACCGTCTCAAACAGGCAGATCAGCGCGATGCAAAGCCGCGGCGAAAGTTCCCGGGACGATGAACGCCAGAGATCGAGGCCGATCAGCAGGGTCATCGTGCCGATCGCGAGATTGTAATCGATCTGGCGAAGCGCGTAGCTCGGATACGCGAACGGCAGGCCCACTGCCCAGATCAGCGGCGGCAGCAAGGCCAATACAGGTAGCGGTCGTTGGTCGAAAACACGCACACCGCACCAGAGCGCGCCCGCGCCAAACAGGGCGAAAAAGCCGGGAACGCCGAACGCCGAGAGCTGGGGCAGCGTCTGGCGCTGTGCGGCAAGGATGACGCCAAGAAAGGACAGCAGGAACCCGAGGATCCACCAGGAATAGGACTTAGTGGAGCGATCCCGCACCCATGTGATCACAACGATCAAGCAGCCAATCGCGCATGCGGCCTCGGCCAACAGCCCGACGGTGAACATATCGAACAAGGACCACAACTCCGGACCTTTCCCCAGCACGACCAGCTATCCGCCCGACCTTAAAGTAACGAGAGCGAATTCACTACAATTCGATCGATTCGGTGGCGGTTGAGCAGAGCCGGAAACGGCGAGGGCTGCGGCGATGCCGCAGCCCTCAGGTCATTGAAGATCGTGGATTCGCTCAGAACCTGTAATTGACGCCGGCCTTGACCGTGTGAAGCTTGGTGCTGACGTCCATGCTGGCGCTCGAGAAGAAGCCGTTGGCGACGTCATCGACCGCGCTGTTGAACACGGTGTGGCTGCCAAGGTCGACGTAGAGATATTCGGTCTTGAAGGACCAGTTCGGCGCGAGGGCGTATTCGAGACCGGCGCCCGCGGTCCAGCCCCATTGCGTGTCGCTCGCCGAGATCACGGCCGGCAGCGGACCGACGAGTCCATTGGCGTTGAAGCTGGCGTGCGATTTGACCTTGCCGTAAGCCGCGCCGCCGGTCGCGTAGAGCAGGACCCTGTCCCAGGTGTAGCCGAGGCGACCGCGAACGGTGCCGAACCATTCGATCTCGGATCCGATGTCGAAGCTTGCGTTGCCGACAACGCCCGGAGCGGTGAAGAGCGCGGCGCCCGCGAGCTTGCCCTCGATACCCGACCATTCGAAATCGGCTTCGATGCCGGCGACCACATTGTTGGCGAACTGATAATTGTAGCCGATCTGGCCACCGCCGAAGAAACCGCTCGAGTTCAGGTTGAGATTGCCGGCGATGCTCGATTCGAGCGCAGGCGCTTCCGCCTGAAGCTGCCGCTGGAATGCCTGGAACGGATAGTTGAACTTGTCGCCGCCAAAGCCGACATTGGCGCCGATATAGAAGCCGGTCCAGGAGAACACTGGGACGGCCGCGATGGGCGGCGCCTTGACCGGATAGGACAGATCGGCGGCAAAGGTCGGGCCCGCCGCCAGGCCAAGACCAAAGACAGTGCCGAGTAGAAACGTCTTCATTACCACGCCCCTAAATTTCCCTGGAGAAAGGGTTTTCCAATGCATCGCCGTCATGGGACGGCGACATGTGAAGGCTGGGCGAGCGCGTCGCGACCTCACAGGGGGTGAGCTCGACGCAGTTCCTCGCAGCAGCCGTGTCGCAACATGGCAGGGGTTGCACCGATGGTCTTGTTCTCGCCCGCACCGGATTTTAGCCCGAGCGCGCTCCCGCTAAACCGTTCGTCCATGTGGCTGTTGTGCAACAACCCGAAGCGGCATCAGCGATTCGCGGCGCGCTGCGGCAGAGTTACTCATGGCTCGCACGGAGCGGCGCCCGTAACATGGCTGTGTAAGTGCAATTTCAAGAACAATGCATCAAACAAGTTTCCACTCCGACAATCTCGATCCCGCGCTTGAAGACGATCGAAGGTTTTCTCTCTGGTATGAGAAGGTGGAGGCGCTCACCTGTTGTGTCGACATCACGAGGTTCGAGGACCGACCGTTTTCCGGGTTCCTTCGCTGGTCCGGCTTTCAGGACATTCACGTCACCCGATTCGGGGGCGCCTTCGGCAGGGTGAAGCGATCGAGAAGCGCCATTTCTCGCGGCCCCGATGACGATTTCTGCCTTGTCTTCCACCGCGGAACCGGCACGCTGCGGGTGGATCAGTCAAATCGCAAAGCGACTCTCCCTTCCGGCGGCGTATTTCTCGGGACAAATGGCGTGCCGACGGACATGGCGTCCGATACGCCCTTTGCCTGGACGACGTTGACGGTCAGCCGGGACCAACTGACTGCGCTGGTCAGCCAGGCGGACGACCTGTTGGCGCGGCCGCTCGATCCGCAGCGGCCGGCCGTTGCGCACTTGCGGCGCTATATCGAAAGCGTCGTGAAGCTGTCGCGTGCGCCCCACGATCCGCAGCTCGACGCGCATATTCGCACCACTCTTCTCGACCTGATCGCGCTGGTGCTCGGCGCGCGCGGTGATGCCGCGCAGATCGCCACGACGCGTGGCCTGCGGGCATCGCGCATTCACGACATTATTGCCGAGATCGATCGAAGCTTCATGAGTGCCGGTTTCTCGGCAGCGAACGTTGCCCGCCATCTCGGTCTCTCGACCAGATATGTGCAGGATCTCTTGCACGAGACGGGCCGGAGCTTCACGGAGCGTCTGCTGGAGCGTCGCCTGCAGCAGGCGCGGCAGATGCTTACGAGCGAGCAGGGAGATCGTCTCAAGATCAGCGAGATCGCGCTCGCATGCGGCTTCGGCGAGGTCTCCTACTTCAACCAGCGGTTCCGCCGCCGTTTCGGAGTCACGCCGACAGAGTGCCGGCGCGATTCGTCTCGCTGAAGCTCTCACGCGATTCGTCGGGCCTCCAATTTGCGACCCGATGCATCAGGGTTCTCAGGGTAACGCGCCCGCAAGAGCGCGATATCGGCCGCCGAGAGTCCGAAGTTCAAGAGTTTCTCGTCACAGATATTGCCGAGCCATGCGCGTATACGTTGCTTCGCCGGATCACCCTGGGCTCGAACCAATCTTCTGACCAGGCCCGAGGTCGCAGCCGATGTCTGCAACACAGTTTCGTGTTTCATGACGCTGTCCTATCGAAATGCAAACCGTGTCGGCGCGCGAATTCGACGGGCGCGCGGCGCGCGCCGTTGATCATCAGCGATCAAGGTCCTTGCGCGCTGTGTAACGGGCTAGGTTTCGTGCCTGCGGATGGATGCGATATCGTAGCGGGACAATCCGACATCGCGCAGCATTCGGTCGTCGAGATCCCGCAGCTCTGCCATGGCCTGGCGTATCGCCAGTTCTTCCCTCATCTTCGACAGCAGGAACGTCACCATCGCGCTAATCGAGACATACCATCGCGGAGCGTTCGGCGCCTCTCGGGTCTGTTTCGGATATGGGCGGGTGTAGAACAGTTGGTCGATGTGCGACATCGATATCTCCCGGCAAATATCAGTCGCCGAGACTCTGGCGCGGCCATGTTTCCGGAACATTCCGGCGCGGGAAAATACGGCTACGGCCGTAACGCGGGACCGCGGCGCCCTTCCTGGCGATAACGCATAACAGAGCTCACGCCACCTCGCCCTCGATGGAGCCAGCACCATTGGTAAAAAAATACGCTGACATCGCGCCGATGTCAGCCGGCCGTGCTATGAAGGGACCGGCGCAGTCGCCGTCTCTCTAAAACAACCCCAAGGACTTTCGTATGAAAGTGGTCAAGCTCTTCGGTCTAACACTAGGTGTGTCACTTGTGCTGTCCTCTGCAGCGCTGGCCCAGGACATCAGGGTGGCGGTTGCCTCTTCGATCACTGGCGGCGAAGCCGCGTTCGGCCGCCAGTTCCAGAACGGCGCCGAGCAGGCGGTGGCCGATATCAACGCCGCCGGCGGTCTCCTCAACAGGAAGCTAGTGCTTGATGTCAACGACGATGCCTGCGATCCGAAGCAGGCGCGCTCGATCGCCGAGAAGATCGCCAGCGCGAGAATTCCGTTCGTCGCCGGCCACTATTGTTCTTCGTCGTCGATCCCGGCCTCGGAAGCCTATGCGGACGGCAACGTGCTGCAGATTTCGCCGGGCTCGACCAATCCGCTGCTTACCGAGCGCAAGTTGTGGAACGTGCTGAGGGTCTGCGGCCGCGACGACCAGCAGGGTCTGGTTGCCGCCGGCTATATCGCCAAGAACTTCGCCGGCAAGAACATCGCGATCCTCAACGACAAGACCACCTACGGCAAGGGACTTGCCGACGAAACCAAGAAGGCGCTCAACAAGGCCGGCGTCACCGAGAAGATGTTCGAATCCTTCAACAAGGGCGACAAGGATTTCAATTCCATCGTGTCTCGGCTCAAGCGCGAGAACATCGATCTGGTCTATGTCGGCGGCTATCATCAGGAAGCGGGCCTGATCCTGCGCCAGATGCGCGATCAAGGGCTCAAGACGGTGCTGATGGCGGGCGATGCGATCAACGACCGCGAGTTCGCCTCGATCACCGGGCCTATTGCGGAGGGCACATTGTTCACCTTCGGTCCCGATCCTCGCGAAAAGCCGACCGCAAAGGCCATCGTCGAGAAGTTCAAGGCCAAGAACATCGATCCCGAGGGTTACACGCTCTACACCTATGCGGCGTTCCAGGTGTGGTCGCAGGCGGTGGCGAAGGCCGGTACGACCGACCCGAAGAAGGTGGTCGATGCCATAAAGGCCGGCGAATGGGACACCGTGATCGGCAAGTTGGCCTTCGATGCAAAGGGTGACATCAAGGCCATCGATTATGTCGTCTATAAGTGGGACGGCAAAGGCGGCTACGCGCAGGTCGACAAGGCGCTGTGAGGTAGCGTGAGGTCCAGGGCCAACGAGCGAGTTTCGCTCGTTGGCCTATGTTAGTGGTACAAGGCGCAGACCTCAGCCGCGCTGTCGTCCCTGCGAAAGCAAGGACCCATAACCACAGGGAGTGGTTGTGGCGCAAGCAAGTGGCTGCAGCCGAGCACACAACAGGGGCCTGTGGTCATGGGTCCCGGGTCAAGCCCGGGACGACGGCGGTATGTGTATCACGGCCTGTTGCCTGGCTCGCCCCACTGCCATTCCCAAGAATAGCAGCGCAACGAGAGCGCAGAATTCCATCACGCCGGCCATCGACAGTGCCGTCCGGCCGTCGAAGAGAACGGCCGTGAGCGCGCTGGTCAATGAGCCTGATATCATCACAAGACTGTTGGTTGCGGCGCTGACGGTGCCCGCCATGTCCGGCAGCGCTTGCAGCGCTCCCTGCATGAGGCCCGGCGCCGCGATCCCTCCGCTGAATGTGAGCGTGACGAATAGCAGGATGACGACCGTGGTCGGCGTCCAGCTCAGGAGCGTCATGGCCAGCAGGATCGACGATGTAAGAACCTGGATGGCAAATCCGATCGACAACGAATAATGCGATGGAACTCCGCGCGCGTTGAGCCGGCCGTCGACGAACGCTCCAGCCATTCCGGCGAATGCAGTCAGGCCGAATATGATTCCATATTGACTTGAGCTCATCCCGGCGACCTGGACAAGGAAAAGCGCCGATCCGGTCGCATAGGCGGCGAGAACCCCGAAGGACGCCGCGGCGGCAAGGAGATATGCGCGGCAGGTCGGATGCGACAGGACGCAGCGATAATCTCCGATAAGCGCCAGAAGGCTCAAGCGGGTCGCCGATCGCGGCTTCAGGTCATAGTCGGGGCCAAAGCGCTGGCCTACCAGCAAGACAATTCCGAGCGCTGCAAGGCTTGCATAGATCGCGCGCCAGCCCGCAAGGTCGAGCAAAGCCGCTCCGGCCATCGGCGCGGCGATCGGGGAGACGTAGATCGCCATCACGATATTCGACAGTTTTTGGCGGACGACAGTATCGTCGAACGCGTCACGGGCGATCGCGATGGCAAGAGTCATGGCCGCCGCGCCGATGCCTTGGATGACGCGGCATGCAATCAACACCGGCAGCGACGGTGCCAGCGCGCATCCGACCGATGCCATGATGAAGATGATGGTGCCAAGCGTGACCATCGGTTTGCGACCGTATCGATCCGACAGCGGCCCGAACAGCAGCGGCGCAAGGCCGAAGCTGATCATGTAACTGCTGATCGTCAGGCCGGCACTATGTACCGGAACTGCAAGAGACGCGGCTGTGTCCGCGAGGGCCGGCAGTGCCATGTCGGTGCCGAAGCCCGGAAGGGTGGCCATCAAACCGAGCAGGCACGTGAACGCGAGCGAGTCCGTCTTGCCTGGAATCGCCGTCATTTGGATTGAGCTTGTCGAAGTTCTGTCAGTCAACTGAGCGCCGGATCGAAGGACCTCGCCCAACACTGTCAGCGCAATATTGCGCGTTGATTTCAGTCCGCACGCGCTCTGTTACTTCCGTAACGCGAAGCTGATTCGACCGATTGTTGCGGCTGTAGCGCGTTCGTCCATTCCGGTGACTTTGCCGTAACAGCGACCGAACAATAATGAGACGCCGTGCTTGGCCCGTCGCAGCCGACGAGCCGTCAATGACCGCGGCTCAACTGCTCAGCTCAACGGAGACCGTGCATGAAGGCGCTTCTCGTCTCGTCCCCGATGATGGGACATCTCCATCCAGTATTGGGAGTCGGGCGGATATTGATCGCCGACGGCTGGAAGGTCATGGGCCTGACATCGAGCTATCTGCGAGACCGTGTCGAAAAGATCGGCGCTCAATTCCGCAGTTTCGTGCCGGCGGCCGACGTCGATACGCGAGACGCCGCCAAACTGTTTCCGGAAATCATGACAGCGGCGCCGGGCGCACAGCAGTTGCGGCTGATCCTGGAGCAGGGTTTCGCCAATTTTATGCTGGCTCAGTACGAGAGCATCAAAATCGTCATGCAGGAGTTTCCTCCCGACATCATCATCGGCGATCATCTCATGCTGGGTGTGTTGCCGATGCTGCTTGGTCCTCGTGCGCAGCGGCCGTCCGTGGCCCTGCTTGGAACCACCTACCTCCTGTCACGTCGAGACGACGGCGCCCCGAACGATGCAGGCATTCGGCCCGCGCGCAACGACCAGCAACTAAGGGAGTATGCCTCGCTCTTTCAAACCTACGAACAATCCGTCTTTGGCCCGGCCGGACGATGCGTGAACGAGTACCTGGCCCAGATCGGGAGCAGGCCGCTGCGTTTGAATCTTTATGACGCGATGGTGGAGCTGCCCGATATCTATCTGCAGCTCACGGTGCCGCGGTTCGAACTGCCGCGCCGCCGGCTGCCAAGTTCGGTGCACTTCGTCGGCCCGCTGCCGATTACGCCGAACCAGGCGCCAGTGCCGTCGTGGGCCTACGAGTTGGACGGTTCACGCAAGGTCGTCCTTGTGACCCAGGGCACGTTGACCAACGACGATTTCAGCGAGCTGACCCTGCCGACGCTGGAGGCGCTGGCGAACGAGCGGGATGTTCTCGTCATGGTGACGACCGGCGGGCGTCCGATCGACGCGCTCGGTGGACCCCTGCCTGGAAATGTGCGGGTCGCGCAGTATCTCCCGTTTGAGTGGGCGTTGTCGAAAGCCGATGCATTCGTGACGAACGGCGGTTACGGCAGTGTCAATCAAGCCTTGAGTTACGGCGTTCCCATCGTCGCAGCGGGCACGGCAGCCGACCGCGGCGATGTCAGCGTCCGCGTGGCCTGGTCCGGGGTCGGCGTCAATCTGGCGACCAACGCACCCACCGCAGAGCAATTGCGTCCCGCTGTACGCTCGGTGCTGGATGATCCGAGATATCGCCAGCGCGCAGCGTCGCTGGCGGAGGACATTCGCGAGATCGATACCCCTTCGGAGATCCGCTGGCTGCTTCGGCAGCAGATCTCGCTCCACTCTCAGGATCGCCTGCGCCCCAAGGCGGGCGCGGCTAAGGCTTGACCACGACCAGCACGACCACCGCCATCACGCAGACGAGGATCAAGGGCAGCGTTGTCCGGGGTTTTAGCGCCTTATTCCTGACAAGGCGCCGGAGCTGGCCTGACTGGATTCCATGTACGGCCGAGAGCACAACGACAAAGGCAAACTTGATTTGCAGCCAGGTGCTTGAGAACCACCCGGCCGTGACCGCCAACGTCAAGCCGAAAGCCCAGACCAACAGCATGGCCGGCGTGGTCAGCCAGCGTTCCGATTTGGCCAGAAAACCCGCAACGGGCTCGACCGATCCCGGATTCGCGCGCTCCGCTGCCAGCACCATCGATGTGGTGACGGTACCGGCTACAAAAAAGAAGGCGCTGCCGACATGCAACGCCTTCAGCCATGGGTAAAGCGTAGCAAGGCTCACTGGACCACACCGGTGCGCAAGGCCGCGGACTTTCGTGCAATGAGCCGCGCATTGGCAAAGCCCGCGAACGGGATGAACGCGACCGCGAACAGCCGCACCGCCTCCGATCGGCTCCAGCCGCCTTCCGCGATCGCCTGGATCGCAGCCCAGCAATAGCCGAGAAACGCAAGGCCGTGGACCGGCCCCATGACATGGACGGCGACGTTCCAGCCGGCGATATGCTTCAGTGGCACGGCGACTGCGACAAGCAGGACCAGCGTTGTCGCCTCGAGGACCGACAGCATTCCAAGCCACCGCAACTGTGTCGATTCGTAATCGTCGGACACGCGCACCTTCCCGCTTCAAGACCGGCGGCATGCATAGACAATGCCTCGCGCATTCGGTGAGTGACCGAAATGACAACCTGCGATCATTTCCTGCCAAACCGCGTTTCGGCTATGTTCGCCCTGGAAAATGCTCGCTCCGAGGTGGTCATGCATAAAGTTTCAGTTCTCGCGATGGACGGCTTCGTACCGTTCGACCTGTCGGTCCCGTGCGAGGTGTTCGGGCGCGCGAGTGGAGCGGCGGGCGTCGCCAGCTATAGTGTCCGCGTGTGCAGCGAAGCGACCGAAGTTCGGTCGAGGAATTTCACGTTACAAACGGAGTGGGGCCTTGAGGAGCTCGCGTCGGCCGATACGGTCCTGGTGCCGGGAGTGGAAGATCCGACCGCTCCGGTCTCCCCGGCCGTGCTTGGGGCGCTTCAATCTGCCTGGGAGCGCGGCGCCAGACTGGCGTCGATCTGTTCGGGAGCCTTCGTTCTGGCGGCAACTGGCCTCCTGGATGGACGCCGGGCCACGACGCATTGGATCTGCGCAGACGAGTTCGCACGGCGCTATCCGCGCATCCAGGTCGATCCAAACGTGCTGTTCGTCGACGAGGGGCGCCTGATCACCTCCGCCGGAGCCTCAGCGGGAGTGGACATGTGCCTGCATCTGCTACGACGCGATCACGGTCAGGCGGTTGCGGCCGACGCGGCGCGGCTCGCCGTTGCTCCCCTGGTCAGGGACGGCGGCCAGTCCCAGTTCATCAGGCACGAACCGCCAAAATCCGCCGCCAGCCTGGCCTCGCTGCTCGACTGGATGAGCGCCAATCTCGACCGCACGCTCACGGTTCGGTCGCTGGCCGACCGGGCGCGCATGAGTCCGAGGACACTGGCGCGACGCTTCCAGGAGCAGACCGGAACGACGCCGCTGCAATGGCTGCTCAAGATGCGCATTCGCCGGGCGCAGGAACTGCTCGAAACCAGCGTGGCTTCGGTCGATCAGATTGCAAGCTCGGTCGGATTCGAATCCGCGGTTACCTTCCGATCGCGCTTCCGGAAAGTCGCCGGCATCAGCCCGACCGCCTACCGTCATCGCTTCGGTGCCCGGGAGCACTAATTTATTGTCCGACATATACGTTCCGGTGGATCTGGCTCGCTCTCAGAAGCCGTTTCGAAAAATATCTATAAATCACAAACGCTTATGACAATAGCTTGGCGCGAAGTGTCGATTTCGCTATTGCCAATTGCAAGTTCGGCTGTCCTGGCGCTAACTTTTGGTCCGACAATAATAGATCCCGGGCCGTCCAAGCGGCGGGAGGCGAGGGCTCCAACCTTGATATTCGGAACAGGGAGGTCGAGGCGCGCGTGATTGCTGATCCGTCGCTATCAGGAAATCCGGGACTGCTGTCGGCCGCGGAAACCGCGCCGGCCGATTGGGATCGCCTTGCGCGCTATCTGGAAGCCCACGGCATGAATGTCGATCTGGCGCGGCCGATCCGGCAGTTCGCCGGTGGCCTCGCCAATCGCAACTATCTCCTGAACGTCGACGGCGCACCGACTGTCCTGCGCCGTCCGCCTGACGGCGATCTGCCGCCGGGCGCCCACGACATGGCGCGCGAGCATCGCATCCTGTCGCGCCTTGCCGATGCGCTGCCCTTCATCGCAAGGGGGCTGCACTATTGCGGCGACCGCGGCGTCATCGGCGTTCCCTTCCAACTCATTGAGTATCGCGCGGGGCTCGTCATCCGCGGCGCAGATCTGTCGCCGCTGCAAGGACGCGACGATGCACCCGGGATTCTCTCGGAGATGATGGTTGCGACCTTGGCCGCGCTGCACGGGGTCGATGCGCGCGCGGTCGGTCTTGAGGATCTCGGCCGCCCCGAGGGGTTCATCGCCCGCGCGATTGCCGGCTGGTCGAAACGTGGGGCGCTGGTTGCCGACGGCAGCACGTTGCCGGGTCTATTGCAGGACATTTCGCGGTGGCTGTCCCGGCAGACATTCCGCGAGCGGAAGCCGACGCTGCTGCATTGCGATTTCAAGCTCGACAATCTGATCCTGAATCCGCAGACGCTTTCGCCGGTCGCGCTGGTCGATTGGGACATGGGAACGCGGGGCGATCCGCTGTTCGATCTGGCGACGCTCTTGAGCTATTGGGCGCAGCCGGATGATCCGCCGACATTGCAGCGCCTGCAGCAGATGCCGACAACTCATTCCGGATTCTGGCGGCGCGCCGATGTTGCGCGGCGCTATGCCGATCTGACCGGACTGGATATCGACGATCTGCCGGCGATGCGCGTGCTCGCGCTGTTCAAGCTCGGGATCGTGTTCCTGCAACTGCACCGGCAATGGGTCAACGGCGCGGTGAAGGACAGTCGCTATGCCGACTTCGCCCGCGTTGGCGAAGACATTCTTCTGGTCGCGCGCGATGCCACGACCGGTGCTGAACGAGGAAACTGACGATGCATCAACTCGACATGAACTTTTCGCTGCCACCGCGCGTGTCCGAACTGGCCGATCGCGTGAAAGCCTTCGTCAAGGACACGGTCGTCCCGTTCGAGAAGGACAAGCGCTGGACCTCCCATGGGCCGACCGACGAGCTACGGCGCGAGCTCAACGCGCTCGCGCGCAAGGCCGGCGTATTCGCACCGCATGCGCCGGCGGAATATGGCGGCCAGCATCTGTCGCATATCGGCCGCGCCGCCGTGTTCACCGCCGCCGGCTATTCCATGCTCGGTCCCGTGGCGCTGCATTGCGCCGCGCCTGATGAGGGCAACATCCATCTCTTCGATGTCGTGGCGCGGCCGGATCAGCGCGAGCGCTATTTGAAGCCGCTCGCGACCGGAGATATCCGCTCCTGCTTCTGCATGACGGAGCCCGCTCCCGGCGCAGGCTCCGATCCCGGCCAGTTGCAGACTACGGCGCGGCGCGATGGCAATGACTGGGTCATCGACGGCGAGAAATGGCTGATCACCGGTGCCGAAGGCGCGGCCTTTGCGATCATCATGGCGAAGACGAGCGGCGCAGGAATGGAGGGGGCTGCGACCATGTTCCTGGCCGACATGTCCGATCCCGCTATCACGATCGAGCGCACGCTCGACACTATCGATTCCAGCTTTGTCGGCGGGCATGCGGTGGTCCGCTTCAATGGACTTCGCGTGCCGTCCGACGCCGTGCTCGGCGAGATCGGACAGGGCTTTCGTCACGCCCAGGTTCGCCTCGCGCCGGCGCGGCTCACGCATTGCATGCGCTGGCTCGGCGCCGCGATCCGCGCCCAGGAAATCGCGACCGAGTACGCGCGGCGTCGCACGGCGTTCGGCAAGCCGCTCGGCGAGCACGAGGGCGTCTCCTTCATGCTGGCCGACAACGCGATGGACATCCACCAGGCGCAACTGACGATCTGGCATACGGCCTGGCTGCTCGACAAAGGCGAGCGGGCCTCGACCGAGAGCTCGATGGCCAAGGTGATCTGCTCGGAAGCGATCGCGCGCGTCGCGGACCGTTCGCTGCAGATCCTCGGCGGGCTCGGCACCACCCGCGACACGGTGGTCGAGCGGTTCTATCGCGACGTCCGCGCCTTCCGCATCTATGACGGCCCGTCCGAAGTGCACCGCTGGGCGATCGGACGGCGGATCGTGACTCACGGCGCGAGATAGGCGGCAGTAAGAGCCCGCCGCAGAAACAGAACAACAAGCGCAAAACGCGCGAGCAGGAGGAAATGATGCGAGATGTCTGGTCACCGCCCAAAGAGCCTGCGGTCGAAGGCTATGAAAGCCTGTGCGCCAATTTCCGCTGGCAGATGCCGGAGACCTTCAATTTCGGCGCCGATATCATCGACCGCCGCGCCCGCGAGCAGGATGGGCCGGCGCTGATCTGGGAGAACGCCGCAGGCGAGACGCGGCGCTACAGCTATTCCGATCTGTCGCTGCTATCGAACCGGCTCGCGAATGTGTTGCGGGCGAACGGCGTCGAAAAGGGCGACCGCGTCATCATCATGCTGCCGCGGCTGGCGGAATGGTTCGTCGCGCTGATTGCGGCGATGAAGATCGGCGCGGTGCCGATCCCGTGCATCGAGATGCTGACGGCGCGCGATATCGAATATCGCGTCGCCAATGCCGAGGCCAAGGCGGCGATCTGCCGTCCCGAGCAGACCGGCAAATTCGCATCCGTGGAGGAACTCATCCCGGTGCGGATCGCCCTCGGCCAGACGTCAGGCTGGCTCGATTGGAACAGCGAAGTGGCGCGCGCTTCCGAGACGATCGAGCCGGCGATCGTCCGGGCCGAAGATCCCGCGATCATGTATTATACGTCAGGCTCGACCGGCCACCCGAAGGCCGTCGTCCATGCGGCGCGCGCGATCTATGCGTGGCGGGTCTCCGCGATCTACTGGCTCGATCTGCGTCCCGGCGAGGTGATCTGGTGCACGGCAGACACCGGCTGGAGCAAGGCGGGTACGAGCATCATCTTCGGGCCGCTGAGCTGCGGCGCCTGCTCGTTCTTCTTCGACGGCCCGTTCGTGCCGAAGGACCGGCTCGAACTCCTGCGCAAGCACCAGGTCACCGTCTACTGCGCGCCCGGCACGGAGTTGTCGCGGGTCGTCGGCGAAGTCCGCGCGCGCGATGATCTCGGCCGGCTGCGCCGCGTCGTCACTGCGGGCGAAGCCATGAACCCCGTCGTCGCCGAGCGCTGGGAGGCGGCGACCGGCATCCGCATCGATGAAGCCTATGGGCAGACCGAAGCCCTGATGGTCGCGCTGAACTATCCAACCGAGCCGGTCCGTTACGGCTCGATGGGGCGCCCATCGCCGGGCTCCGACCTTGATGTGATCGACGCCAAGGGCAACCGCTTGCCGCCGGGGCAGGAGGGCGACCTCGCGCTGAAAGTGCCACACCCGCAATTGATGCTCGGCTACTGGAAGGATGCGGAGCGCACCGCGGCCTGCTTTGTCGATGGTCCGGACGGACGCTGGTTTCTGACCAGCGATCGCGCGGAGAAGGATGCCGATGGCTATCTCTGGTATCGCGGGCGCTCGGACGATGTCATCAATTCAGCCGGATACCGCATCGGCCCGATCGAGGTCGAGAACGCGCTGGCCGAGCATCCGGCGGTGCAGATGTGTGCGGTGGTCGGCAGCCCCGATGCCGAGCGTGGGGAGATCGTGAAGGCGTTCGTCGTGCTGCGGCAAGGCCATGCGCCGTCGCCGGAGCTGACGCGCGAATTGCAGGACCACGTCAAGTCGGTCACCGCGCCTTACAAATATCCGCGCGCGATCGCGTACATCGCCGAGCTTCCGATGACGATCACCGGCAAGATCCGTCGCCGCGAATTGCGCGACCGCGAGTTCGCGCGAGGCGTCGCCTGATGTCTGTAGCGGATCTCAGCAACAACGCCCAGGAGCGCAACGAGCCGGTCTACCGGGTGGTGGTGCGCAGCATCGAGGCCAAGATCATGTCGGGCGAGTGGGCGGTCGGCGACCGGGTGCCGGCGGAGATAGCGCTGGCGGCAAGCTTTGGTGTCCACCGCTCGACGGTCCGGGAAGCGATCCGGGTGCTGGAGCAGAACGGCCTCGTCCGCCGTCACGATGGCGGCAAATTGCTCTATGTCACCGCGCCCCGCGAGGCCGACATTTCCGAGAAGGTGACGGCCGCGATCGTGCTGCAGGAGATCAGCTTCTTCGAACTCTGGGAAAGCATGCGCTGTTTCGAGCCGGTGCTGGCCGAATGCGCCGCGATGCGGATCGACGAGGACCTGCTGGCCGCGCTGCGGGTCAATGTCGACAGGACCAAGGCCGCGCTCGAGGACAAGCAGAGCCTCGTTGCGCTCGACATCGAGTTTCACCAGATCATCGCGCGAGCCTCGCGCAATCGTGCCCTGCAGCTCAGCCGCGAGCCGATGAGCCAGCTATTCTATCCGGCCTTCTTGCGGGTGTTCTCCCGCCTGAATGCCGGCGAACGCCTGGTGTTCGCCCATGAGAAGATCCTGCAGGCGCTCTCGATGCGTAATCCCGCCGAGGCGCGGTCCTGGATGGACAAGCACATCGTCGATTTCCGCCGCGGCTATGAGCTTGCCAATTTTGATATCGAGGCGCCGGTAGGCTGGTCGCAGCGACCCGCGTAGGTCGCGTCAATCTCAAAAGCGGAAGCGCAACCCGGCCGTAGTGGCGACGTTGCTATGCTCGAAGAAGCCGAACCCCAATCCGCCGTTGACCTGCGTGAACATCACGCCGACATAGGTATCCCATTTAGGCGCAAACCTCCAATCGACCGCGGTGGAAATTGCGTCGAACGTCCCGGCGCATTGCGGGTGTTCGCTAGAGGAGCAGAAGGCGGGGCCTCTGGCGGCAGTGCCGAAGAAGGAGTCCTGGATGTAGTGATAATAGGCGCCGATCACGTCCAGATCGTCGGTTATGGAGTATTTCGCGCCGGCCCACATGACCTGAAAGGTCTTGTTGCCGAGCCCGCCGACGCCGAACGCGGCATTGTTGATGTTCGTGTTGTTGAGGGTATCGCAGCTCTGACAAAGGAAGTTTCCTGCGATGTCGGTGAAGGCGACTTGCGGATTGCTCGGCGGCTCGTATCGGATGTATTCGTAACCGGCGTACAGCTTCAGCGACTTGGTCGTGTATCTCGCCACGAACATCGCGGCGGTGTTGTCGGAGATCGTCGCCGTCAGCGTCTGCGGCAGGAACGGGGCGATCGGCGTCCCGAACGCGTTGTTGGCTCCCGGTGCAAGCGCGAGCGACACGGAATCCTTGACATGGCTGTAGATCGCATCGACCGAGAGCACGTCATTGCCGCGGATCGGAATGTCGCCGCCGAGCTGGAATTGATAGGCGCCATTGGACGCATTGTTCTCGTCATAGCCGCCGAACTGCCACAGCGCCGCCGCCCGGAAATGGTTGAAGTTGTACCGGTACTTCAATGACGTCGAGTGTCTGCAATTTTCGGTGTTGCCGCCGCCGCAGGTGATTCCCTGGAAGCCGATCGCCGAGAAACCGTAGGAGGCGCCGAACGGATCGTAATCGAACACGGCGTCCAGCGTCAGCGAGTTCTGACGGAAGAGGGTCAGCGTGCCATAGGTGGGGGAGCTGACGCCGACGTAACCCTGACCGTTGTACCACTGACCCGCTCGGCTTGAATCCGAATAGGCGGTTTGCAGGTTTTGCGGGAGGCCGGCATTCGCGGCGATAGCTCCGGGTCCATTCGAGAATCGCAGCGAATAGGGGTCGAAGCCGGCATCGAGGTCAAAGACGAAAGAAAAGTCCTCGCCGATTGGCCTGGTTCCCTTGATGCCAATGGTCGAATTGCTCAAGGCATTGGGCGCGAGCGTCCATGTCGCCAAGCGGTTCTGTTTCTGGACCAGGTAGGACGCTGCAACTGCAGATCGCGGATCAAACGAGGCACCGTGGCTTTGCCAGCCGAAGCCGGTGTCGATGATGCCGAAGACCGTGATGCCTTCCCAGGTGAGCTGGCAGTTGGTCGTGACGAAGTCCGACGGGTCGGTGCAGGGGCGCGGCGTCGTGGACGCTGCCGGCGGCGCCTTGGTCGGCGCGACGTCGGCTGCCCTTGTCTCCGATCCGCCGACAATCGCAAGAAGGACTGCCGTGCAAATCCCGAGCTTTGCCATCGGAAAGCTCCCCCGGCGACCGGCCCCACGGCGCCTAGCCAAGCTTGGCTTGCTGGCCGATCGTGCAGCAAGCAACATTCAGCAGGTTGTGCAGCGCCTCGCCAAAAAAGTTCGTTCCAGTAGCGGCGGGGCCACACAGCGCTACCAGCGGAGGCCTGCGGACCTGATCCCTTCCTCTGCCATCACATTTTGGTGCAACGCGGCGATCCAGCCATCGACAGAGCATCGATTGAGCGCTGCCATACGTTCATACCGTTGGCTTTCCCGATGCGGATGCTATTGATCCGGGTCAAACGGGACAAAGGCGCGAACAGTGAATCTTGCAGGGATGACAATGGCCCGGTTCGCCGGGGCTATCGCGTTGGGGACCGCCATGTTCGGCGCGCTGGCCGCCGCCGAGGCCCAGCAGGCCGCGGGACCTCCCGCCGTCGGTATCATCGAGGCGGTCAAGCGGCCTGTGACGCAATCCAACGAGTTTCTGGGGCGGATCGAGGCCACCAACCGGGTCAACGTGGTCGCCCGCGTCACCGCCTTCCTGGAAAAGCGGAACTTCGTCGAAGGCGCCGAGGTCAAGACCGGCGATATGCTCTACGAGCTCGAGCGCGGCCCGTTCGAGGCGGACCTTGAGTCCAAGAAGGCGCAAGTCGCGCAATTGCAGGCCACCCTCGTCAACGCCAAGCTGACGACCGGCCGCGCCAAGGCCCTGCTCGGCGGCCCGGCCGGCCAGCAGTCCACCTATGATGCCGCGCTCGCCAACGAGCAGAGCCTGGAAGCACAGGTCCAGGCGGCCCAGGCGCAGGTCGATCTCTCAAAGATCAATCTGGACTACACCCAGATCCGCTCGCCGATCGACGGCAAGATCGGCCGCACGGCCGTGACCGAGGGCAACGTCGTCAGCCCGAGTTCAGGCGTGCTCACGACCATCGTGAGCCAGGACCCGATGTATGTGACCTTCCCGGTGTCGGTGCGCGAAGGCCTCGTGCTGCGAGACCGTTACGCGACGCTGGGCGGGTTCAAGGCGGTGGTGATCAGGATCCGTCTGCCCGACGGCAAGCTCTATGACCAGGTCGGCGAGCTCAACTTCGTCAACAACACGATCGCGCAGAACACCGATACCATCACGCTGCGCGGCATTATCCCCAATCCCATACTGCCTCGTCTGTCGTCGGCGGACAACGTCACGGTGCGCCAGCTCACCGACAACGAGTTCGTCACCGTCCTGCTCGAGGGCGCGCAGCCGGTCGACGTGGTGGCGATCCCGCGCTCGGCCGTGCTGTCGGACCAGCAGGGCGACTATGTCTTCGTGCTCGGGGCCGACAACAAGGCGGAGCAGCGGCGGATCGTCCTTGGACAGTCGACCGCGACCATCGCTTCGGTGACCTCTGGGCTTTCGGTCGGAGAGAAGGTGATCGCTGAAGGGATGCAGCGGGTGCGGCCCGGCCAGCCGGTGGCGCCGGCACCGGCGAGCGCGCTGATCCAGTCGAGCCTGAAGGAAACGGCGGAAAACACGGGCACGCCCCGGAGCAGCGGCGCGATCGGTCCGAAGCCTGCGGGCACCAGCCCATGATTTCCGCCATCTTCGTCGATCGTCCGCGGCTTGCCATCGTCATCGCGCTGGTCATCACCATCGCGGGCGCGCTGGCGCTATTGCAAATTCCGGTGGCGCAGTTTCCGGACATCGTGCCGCCACAGGTCACCGTAACCGCCAATTTCCCGGGCGCCTCCGCCGAAGTGGTGGAATCGAGCGTCGCGCAGCCGCTCGAAGCCCAGGTCGTCGGCGTCGACAAGATGCTCTACATGAAGTCGACCAGCGGCAATGACGGCAGCTACACGCTGACCGTCTCGTTCGCGCTCGGCACCAATCCTGATATCAACACCGTCAACGTCAACAACCGCGTCCAGAGCGCGCTCGCGCAACTGCCGACCGAGGTGCAGGCGCAAGGCCTGGTCGTGCAGAAGAAATCCTCGGCCGTGCTGCAGTTCATCGTGCTGTACAGCAAGAGCGGCCAGCAGGATCCGCTGTTCATCACCAACTACGCGATCATCAACGTGCTCGATGCGATCTCGCGCACGCCGGGCGTCGGCCAGGCCTCGCTGTTCGCGAAGCTGAACTACTCGATGCGGATCTGGTTCGATACGCAGCGGCTCACCAGCCTCAATCTGGCGCCCTCGGATGTGATCGCGGCGATCCGGGCGCAGAGCGTGCAGGCGCCGGTCGGCCGCATCGGCGCCCGTCCGATCGCCGAGGACCAGCAGTTCCAGTTCAACGTGCAGACGCAAGGGCGGCTCACGACGGCGGCCCAGTTCGGCAATATCGTGCTGCGCGCCAATCCGGACGGCTCGGTGCTCCGGGTCAGCGACGTCGCCCGGGTCGAGATCGGCGCCCAGAACATGGACAGCGAGTCCCGGATCGACGGCCAGCCCGGCGTACCGATCGGCATCTATCTTGCGCCGGGCGCCAATGCGGTGACCACCGCCGCCGCGGTGCAGTCGACGCTCACCAGATTGTCGGAACGGTTTCCCCCGGGCCTCACCTATCTGGTGCAGTACGACTCCACGACCTTCGTCTCCGACACCATCAAGGAAGTGCTGAAGACGCTCGGCGAAGCCTTCGTGCTGGTCGTGATCGTCGTCTTCCTGTTCCTCGGCAACCTGCGCGCCACCGTGATCCCGGCGGTCGCGGTGCCGGTCAGCCTGATCGGCACCTTTGCGGTTCTCCTGATCCTCGGCTATTCCGCCAATACCGTGTCGCTGCTTGCGATGGTGCTTGCCATCGGCATCGTGGTCGACGACGCCATCGTCGTGGTCGAGAACGTCGAACGCGTGATGGAGAGCGAGCCCGAGCTGTCGCCGGCGGAGGCCACCAAAAAGGCGATGGCGCAGATCACCGCGCCGATCATCGCGATTTCGCTGGTGCTGTTGTCGGTGTTCGTGCCGATCGCGTTCATCCCCGGCATCTCCGGAACCCTGTTTCGCCAGTTCGCGGTGACGATCAGCGCGGCGATGGTGATTTCGGCGCTGAACGCGCTGACGCTGTCGCCGGCACTCTGCGCCGTGTTCCTGCGGCATACCGGGCCGCGCCGCGGCATCATGGGGCGCGTGCTCGGCGGCATCGATTGGGTGCGCGACCGTTATGCCGGCATGGTGCGCCGGCTGCTGCGGGTGGCGATATTGTCGCTGGTCGCGGTGCTGGTGTTTGCCGGCGGCGTTCTCGGCGTGTCGCGAATAACTCCGACGGGCTTCCTGCCCGAGGAGGATCAGGGCGCCTTCTTCATCTCGGTGCAATTGCCTGACGGTGCGTCGGTGTCGCGCACCAGCGAGGTGACCAAGCAGGTCGAGGCGCTCTTGAAGAACATGCCGCAGGTCGAGCACGTGCTCTCGATCATCGGCTTCTCGCTGCTCGACGGCGCGAGCGAGCCGAACTCGGCCTTCATGGTGGCGCGCATGAAACCGTTCGCCGATCGGCAGGCCGCGGCGGATTCGGTGCAGGCGACGATCCGGCGGATGTTTGGTGAGGGCGCGCAGATCCGGCAGGCCAATATCCTGCCGTTCAACCTGCCGCCGATCATCGGGCTTTCGACCTCCGGCGGCTTCGAATATCAGCTCGATGCGCTTGAGGGGCAGGATCCGGCCGCGCTCGGCAGCACGATGACCGGCCTGATCAATGCGGCCAACCGCGATCCCCGGCTGGCGCGCGTGTTCTCGACCTTCACCGCGACCAATCCGTCGATCTATCTCGACATCGACCGCGCCAAGGCGCAGGCGCTCGGGCTGAACATGGCCGACGTGTTCACCGCGCTCCAGGCGACGCTGGGCGGCATCTACGTCAACAACTTCAACCTGTTCGGCCGCACCTGGCAGGTCAATGTGGAGGGCGAGGCCGCCAATCGTGGCGACATCTCCGACATCTGGCAGATCTATGTCCGCAACAGCGGCGGCGAGATGGTGCCGATGCGCTCCATCGCGAGTGTGAGGATCGTCACCGGACCGCAGGTCATCACCCGCTACAACAACTACCGCTCGGTCACCATCAACGGCAGTCCGGCGCCGGGCGTCTCGTCAGGCACCGCGATCGCCGCGATGGAGGAGATTTCGCGGGCGACGCTGCCGGCCGGCTATTCCTACGAATGGACCGGCACCGCCTATCAGGAGCAGGCGGCCTCGGGGCAGACCGGCATCATCCTCGCGCTTGCGGTGCTGTTCGCCTATCTGTTCCTGGTTGCGCTCTACGAGAGCTGGACCATTCCGATCCCGGTCCTGCTGGCGGTCACGGTCGGTGTGCTCGGCTCGTACATCGCGATCAAGGTCGCAGGCCTGAACCTCGACCTCTACGGCCAGATCGGCCTCGTGGTGCTGATCGCGCTCGCCGCCAAGAACGGCATCCTGATCGTCGAGTTTGCCAAGGAGCAGCGCGAGGGCGGATTGCCGATCGCGCAGGCCGCCGAGCTCGGCGCCCAGATGCGGTTCCGCGCGGTCATGATGACCTCGATCGCCTTCATCCTCGGCCTGGTGCCGCTGGTGGTCGCGACCGGTGCCGCCGAGATCAGCCGCAGGGCGGTCGGCACGGCGGTGTTCGGCGGCATGCTCGCCGCAAGCTCGATCGGCATTTTCCTGGTGCCGATGCTCTACGTCATCTTCCAGCGCTGGCGTGAAGAGGCGAAACGCCGTTTCGGCAAATCGGCCGAAACACCGCATGCGCCGCCCGCGGAGTAGAGTGGTGGGTGAATTGGCCGAATCCCGATATCCCGCCGTGCAAGTTCCGGAGCACCTCTGATGATCAACGCCCGTCGTTCGCTCACCCAGATCTTTCTGTTGCCGGCGATCATCGCGGTGATCGTCGCTTTCGGCCTTGTGTCCGCCTTGCTCGGCGATGGCATCTGGGACACGACCTCATGGATCGCGCTCGCAATCCCGCTCGCCGTCACCGCGTTCTTCGCCTGCAAGAGGCGCCCCGCAGATTTGTAGGGGCGGACTGGGCCGTGTACTCGTAAATCGGGGTGCTTGGTCAGGCACGCCTGACGTCTGCTTGTCAGCCAATAGCGACGCAATAGCGGACGTCGCCGCAGGTCGCAGAAGGGCCAGGAGCGGGCGTCGAAATGCTTTATAACCGCGCTGTGGCGAGCCGCTCAGTGAAAACGACTCGCCAATCACCATTTGATAGATGCAGCACTCGCTGTTGACTTAGCGGCGCCAGTTATTTTCGTCAGCAGCAATTAGCCGCCGCCGCCCTTGATATTCGGCAGGTTTTTCATGTCCAGCATCGGGACCGGGTTTTCCGGACGTTGCAGATCGGGTCTCCAATCGTTCGAGGCTCCGCCGGGCTTACGCTTGATGTTCGGATAGTCAACGATCGACTTGTTGAACTCCATCACGACTGGGAAGATGAGTGCCAGGACCCAGCCGTTGTCCTGTCCGGCGTATTTGCCCGGCGACTGTGTCGGCATCCGTGCCGACATCGCGCCGTTGAACACCATGTCATACTTCTCGAACGGGTCCATAGTCAGATTGTAGACCGAGCCGATCGCGCCCAGGTTCTGCTCTGGACCGAGCCAAGTGTCCTTGGCCGTCCACAGGTACTTCCACGCAATGCTGAGGTCCGGGTTGGTTGGATCACCGCCGACATCCGCGCGTGCTCCCATGAAGCTCTCGCCGTCGATGTAAATCCACGACCTTCGGGCTGAGTGATTCGCGCGACCGAGGATGTACTCACTGTTGTCGATGCTATCAAAGTAAATGGGCCTGCCATTGTCGTCGGTCCATGCGCCGTGCGGCGGTGGTGTCAGGCCGACCATCTTGGCGAGCGTTGCCCAGCAGTCGATATGCGACATCATTTCATGGTACTGCGCACCCGTGGGGATATGTGCGGGCCACCACATCAATCCGGGTACGCGCCAACCACCTTCAAATGCTGAGCCCTTCTCGCCGCGGAACGGCGTCGTGCCCGCGTCGGGATAGGCATCCTGCCACGCACCGTTATCGGCCGTCACGATGACGATCGTGTTCGGCGCTTCCGCGCGGATCGTGTCCATGATCCGCCCGATGTCGTCATCGAGTTCCATCACCGAATCTGAGTAATCGCCCAACCGGGACTTCCCGGCGAACTTTGCCGCGGCATTGGTCGGGTTGTGCATCTTCATGAAGTTGACGTCCATGAAGAACGGCTTGGTGTCCTTGGCGTGTTTCTTGATGTAATCGATTGCGTAGTCGGCCTGCCGGACATCAAAGTTGGCCAGGTAATCGTAGGTAATGTACTCGCCTCTCTTCGCCGGTTGTCCCGCAACTCCCTCCCATTCGTACATGTTCACGACTTGAAAATATGCTTTCGCGACCTCTGGGTTGTATGAGGGAAACCACGGATGAAACCACTTGGACGTGTCGGCGTAGGTGTAGACGCCCGGATAATACGCGGCGAACGCCTTCATCTCGTCGAAACCGTGCTCGATCGGATAGGACTCGGGCTTGTCGCCCAAATGCCACTTGCCGGAAAAGTACGTGGAATAGCCGTTCTTCTGGAAAAACTCGGCTATGGTCGGCGTTTCCTTCTTGAGCGCATTCTCGTCACCCGGGGCGACCACGATGGAAAGGGCCGAACGGATCGGAATACGTCCGGTCATGAACGAGGCGCGGCCGGCCGTGCAGCTTGCTTGACCGTACCAGCTTGTGAACGTTGCGCCCTCCTTGGCGATCCGGTCGATATTTGGGGTCGGATGGCCGAGCGCGGCGCCACCTCCTGAATAGGCGCCGAAATCGTTCCAGCCCGTGTCATCCGTCATCAGCATGACGATATTGGGTCGCTTCTGCTGTTGGGCTGATGCCGGCATGTTCATCGCGGCCACTGTGGCAACACCCGCAAGCAGGCCACACCATAATGCGCGTCCAACTTTCATTGGTTTCCTCCCTTCGCCGTACCGAACGATTTATTTCAGCAGGAGAGGGCGTCTCGCACTATGCAACTTCGGCAGATTAAGTTTGCGGATCGCCGTTCCCATAGCCGCGCGCATCACGCCCCCGCTACCGCGGCCCATGCGGTTTCGGTAACGTGCGCTGCGCTAGGCGGAATCCTGTTCTTGATCGTCTACTGTGTCAGCGCTACAGACGAGTTGTTTGGAATATGCTCAACGTCAAGGGCGTCGGCGACAACCGGCGCCCTTTTATTGTCGAAGGCATGGGTAAGTCTGCTCAGCTCCTGAGCTCCGCCAGTCAAGGCAGCCTCCGCGCCGGTGCGGTCAGTCCACCGAAGCTACGCCGTGACGCTTTCCTGCGCGGGCGTCTTTGCGGGCTTGACGATCGTCGTCGGGGTTCTGAGCCATGCCTCTTCGGTAACGGCGATCATGGAAGGCTGATCGATGATACCGATCGAGTCCCATGTGAACATCGCATAGCCGAGCTTTGTACCGTCGACACCGGCCGGCACGGTGACCTGAAGCTGTTGTGCGAGCCAGTTGAGCGAGCCGTATCCGCAAAGGCTGACGCAATGGTCCTCGTTGGTGTCCTTGTTGAATCCAAGGGCAAACCATCCGGTCTTGCCGTTCGTTGAGTTCCATGCGGTCTGGATTTGGGTTGCGGCAACGCCAATCTTGACCGGACCTGTCGCAATTGCGCTGTTTAACGTGGAGGGATTCGTCCAGTCGACCGAATAGATCTGGCCGTCATCATAGATGTGCCGGTTCTGATGGAAGCCGTTTGTCTGCATCCAAAGCATCACCTGATGCAGATAGGCCCCCTCCAGCACCCCATGTTTCGTCGCCCATCGTATCACTTCGTTGTCCGAAATGAAGATTTCCGGATTGTGACACGCCTTCGCGAACGCTTCTTCGGCAGTGACGCAATCGCCGTGATCGAAATTGCCCCAAGAGGACAGCCTGTGAGGGATCGTGATGAAATGGGGAGGTGCCGCTGCAAGGCCAACGACACTATGTGGAGTGGCGGCTGCCAAAACGCTCCTCGGCGTGGGAGTCGCTCCGCGTTTGGGATATCTGCCTTGTCCGCTTCCTCCAAGCTGAATTGCCATGGTAGTCTCCGTTTGCTGAAATGAACTTCGATTATTTCCGCTTAGGCTCCATTGCTTCGTCCTTCGGTCCACGCTGAGCATCCTCGTGCCGCTGCTGGTCCGGCGAAGAGTCTGTCTCCTTGCCTTCCTGATCGTCGGCTGTGTCGGATGCGTCAGGGTTGTACTTTGGTGCTTTGTCGCGCACCTCTTTCGGCGTAGGGAAAGCACCCCGCTTCGGAGTGGGAGGTTTGCTGTTCATGTCTTACCCCTTTCCTGGGGAAGCCCTCCGGCGACCGTCGCATCCCATTCTGTCGATGGTTGATGCGCTTAGATCAAAACATGATCGCGCTGGTTGCATTGTGAGCCCGTTCACAGCCACAACGTTTTTATTGGATGCGATGCTTTCCGCAGCTTTGTCGACGCGGGGGAATATCACCTAGGCAAGCTTTAGGCTCTCGGCGTCTGCTTGAAATCGCTGTTCCTGTGCTGTCAGCTGCGTCCGGCCATCGGCCTCATCGAGCTTTGAGCTTTTCCGCTTCGGGGCGAATAGCGGTTGTCATCCACGTAGGAGTTCGAGAGCCTCTTCCACGCACACCTCCAAATTGCGATGTGCTGTGTCGATAACAAGACGATCCCGATTCCACTTGTCGTAGGAGCGGATGGTGACCGCATCCCAGTCGGGCAACGCCAGTCCCACAATGTCGCTTGATCTTGTTTCAATTCTCCGACGGTGCTCGAAGGAATCGCTACACACGACTTCGAGCCATTTAACTTCGGCTCCGGTACGTTGCGCTGCCGTCTCCCAACCGTCCCGTGCCTCCTGACAGTCGTTTACACAGTCCGCGATTACGTCCAAGCCGAGAGCTAAATTGTCGGCGGCGATTGCTTGGGCTGCTCGGTAGCTCCAGTCAAAGAGATCGCTCGGCGCTGTACCCGATGCCCAGATCGCCTGATCCATTGAGTCGATTCGTAGCCAAATGGCTCCGCAGCGCCGCGCCAGATACTGCGCAATGCTTGACTTGCCGACCCCAGGCAAGCCCGCCAGCGCGATAAGCCTCGCCATTGCACCCTCGACTTTTACCAATCAGTACACGCGATCCCAAGATCGCTCAACTTCGACCCTTTTTATGTGAACCGCGAACGTGTCCAATGAGTCACGGGCGGAAGCGAGCCTTCGTTCCGAGCTGTGCCAGGTGCCGGCTCCATTGGCCTGGCGCGAGCCCGGCGATGCCCATATGAAAGCGCGCCGGACGATTGACAGCGCACCTATGAGCCGCCGCCCGGGCCGTCAACGCGCTGCGTGGTAGACGTCACGCAGAATTTTCGTCTCAAGCTCCAGATCCTCGAGTCGATCTTTGACGACATCGCCGATGCTGATGATGCCGGCCAGCTTGCCAGCGCGCAGTACCGGCATGTGGCGCACGCGATGGTGCGTCATCAGTTTCATCACGCGATTGACACTCTCGTCTGGAGACACGGTGGTCACACCGCATTGCATGATTTCTTTGACCAGCATCGACCCGGCTGTCTGGCCATAGCGAGAAAATGCATGAACGATTTCACGTTCGGAAATCAGGCCGAGAACAGAGTCCTCACATGTCACCACGAGAGCGCCAATATTCTTTGCGCGGAGCCAGTCTGCCGCCCTCTTGATGCTGGCGTCCGGAGCTATTGTCGTAACCTCGGTGCCCTTCCGCCTCAGAATGCTTTCGATGGTCATAGTTTCCTCCCATCGTGCGGCCTAGCCGCCTATTTCATCCCGCCCCCGCAACAGGGGCCACGTACCATGGCATCCATTCTCCTCGATTAGGAGCATCAGCCTATCATATTGGCAGCAAGCAGTCAGCGAGTATCGGGGCCGCGGTGTAACGACGGCAGAGGCCGTCGGTTGGAGGGATGGACCTCGAACAGGCGGGGCGGCCTCGGGCGCGCTCGCCGAAATTGGTCACTCTTCGCCGTTTGTCTTCGTATTGCGCTCAGCCGAGTTCTTGGGCGAGTCCGATCAGAAGCCCTTCAGGCCCACGGATGTAGCAGAGCCGATACGCGTCTTTATACTGGACTACGTCGCCTACGAGCTGCGCGCCGCGCGTGCGGAGCCTTTCAAGCGTCTCGTCGATGTCGTCCACGGCGAACATCACGCGGAGGTAGCCTAGGGCATTGACCGGGGCGTTCCGGTGATCTGCGACGACAGGCGGCGTGAGGAAGCAGGAGAGCTCGAGCCGGCTGTGGCCGTCCGGTGTGCGCATCATGGCAATCTCGACACGCTGATCGCCCAGTCCGGTGACACGTCCGGCCCATTCTCCTTCGATCGTGGCACGCCCTTCGAGCTCGAGGCCGAGTTCGCGAAAGAAATCAATCGTCCCTCCGAGGTCTTCGACGACGATTCCTACGTTGTCCATCCGCTTGAGCGCCATGTGTCCAATCTCCAAGGTGTTGTTCCAAGGTGTCGCCGAGTCCAACAACGGACGCTTGAGGTGCCCCCAACACCGGCGGCCGTCTGGGTCCGATTCATGCTGTCCACATCAGAAGCTTGAATCATGGACCGCCTCAAACCGCCACCCCGTTTTTAACGCCGACAATTCGGCCGCGTGGCCGACATACCACTCTTCCAGCTGACGCCGGTCGGCCTCGAGATGGAGCTGGAGCGCAAGCGCGTTCTGCCGATAGGCGGAGGCCTGGTTCTCGTAATTGGCGTTTGAAGCGAGCCTCACAGCTTGCTGCGGAAGATCGAAAGTGTCGCCGTGCCAGTGCAGCACGGTCGGCCCTTTCCCGAGGCGGCGCAGGCAGGACGAGGCGCCTTCGCCCGTGAGGTCGATGGTTCCCCAGCCGATCTCCTTGGCATGGCCGGCGAATACGCGGCTGCCGAGCGCGCGTGCCATGAGCTGGGCACCGAGGTAGATCCCGAGCGTCGGCAGGTCCTGCTGCAGCCGGTGCTCGAGCAGTGCAATTTCGGCCAGCGAACGGCCGGCGCGGCCTCAGCGATCAGAGTGCATGCGTTCCAGGAAATCCTTCACGCCACTGACCTTGCCGGTTTCGGAGGCAACGTAGCCGGGAAGGGCGTCGATGGCCTTGTGGAAAGCGCCGCTCTTCATGATCTCGAGCAGGCGCCGCATCGGCTCTGACTCGAGGAACGCCTTCTTGCAGACGAAGAAATAATCTTCCGTCAGTAGCCGGATGAAATCGAGCCCGAATTGGCGGGCGGCCGCTTCGACGCCGAAGCTCGCATCCGCCATGCCGCTGGCGACATAGGCGGCAACGGCGGCATGGGTGAATTCCATCTGCTGTGCGCCATTGATCCTGCTCTCGGCAATCCGGTGCAGTGCCAGCAGCTGGTCGAAAAGCTGCCTTGTGCCCGAATCGTGATCGCGGTTGACGAAGCGCGCCTTGCGATCGACCAGATCCTTCAGTGAGCTGATCTTGAGCGGATTGCCGCGCTTGACCATCAGGCCCATTTCGCGCGTGACGAAACTGATCACGCGGTCCTCGCGCGGATCGAGCCAGTCGCGGCACGCCTTGATGCCCTGCGCGCGCAATTCGCCGCGTGGCAGGTGCACGCCGGAGAGGTCGCAGGCGCCCTGCGCCAGCGACACCAGCGAGTTTTGGTTGCTGACATAGCGGAGGTCGACGCCCATGCCGGGCTCGCGGTCGAGGAATTCACGCAGCTTTGACACCGCAAAACCGTGGCTCGCATGAACGCGGATCACCGAGGGACGCTGGTGCAGGAACGGCTTGATCTCCGTGACCAGCTCCTGCGCGAGGTTTTCGAGTTGCGGGCCAAGGCGAGCCTGCATGCGCTCGCCGGCCCAGACCAGCTTCTCGCCGAACGGCGTCAGCTTCGAGCCCTTGCCGCGCTGGGTCTCCACCAGCGGCACGCCGAAGAACTCCGACCATTGGTCGATCAGGTTCCAGACGTGGCGATAGGACAGGTGCGCGTCAGTGGCCGCGCTGGAGATTTTCCCGGTTTTGCGGATCTCGTTGAGGATGCCGAGGATCACCACAGCCGTCTGCGGGCTGCCTTCGCGGTGAAATCGCCAGATGGTTTCAATCTCGATGTGCAGCATCGTCGAAGCTTCTCATTATGAAATGAACTTCATATTTTCGCGAGCCATAGGCAGAACATATCATATTTACTGTGGGGCCTATGCTCCTAGGTTTGGTATACCAACCAGGAGGAAATATGATGTCAATTGCATATGACTATGCGCAGGAGGCCCTCGGCCGTTCCGCCGCCCCGGAAGAGTTGCTGCTGATCGACGGCGCCCGCGTCCCGGCCATCTCCGGACGCACATTCAAGTCCCTCAACCCCGCGACCGAGGACGTGATCGCGACGATCGCGGAAGGCGGAGCGGCGGACGTCGATCGCGCTGTCGCTGCCGCGCGCCGCGCTTTTGAGGGACCATGGCGCACCATGCGCGCCGCCGAACGTGGGCACATCCTTCTGAAATGGGCAGAGCTCTTGAAGCAGCATGCCGACGAGATCGTCGAGCTCGAGAGCCTCGATGCCGGCAAGCCGATCGCGGCGGTGCTGCGGCAGGACTTTCCGGCGGCAATCGACACGCTGACCTATTACGCCGGCTGGGCCGACAAGATCGGCGGCGATGTGGTGAGCACGCGCGACGATGCGCTCACCTACACGGTCCGCGAGCCGGTCGGCGTGGTCGCCGCGATCGTGCCCTGGAATTTTCCGCTGATGATCGGCATGTGGAAGCTCGCGCCGGCACTGGCTTGCGGCTGCACCATCGTCATGAAGCCGGCCGAGCTGACCTCGCTGTCGGCGCTCCGGATCGGCGAGCTCGCCCTTGAAGCCGGCCTGCCGCGCGGCGTGCTCAACATCGTCACCGGCCCCGGCCGCATTGCCGGCGAGGCGCTGGTCAATCACCCCGATGTCGACAAGGTCACGTTCACCGGCTCGCCCGGTGTGGGTCGCGGTATCATGCGCGGCGCAGCCGGCAATTTCAAACGCGTGTCGCTGGAGCTCGGTGGCAAGTCGGCCAACGTCATCTTCGAGGACGCGAACCTCGATGCCGCGGCGAAGGCTGCGGCCGCCGGCATCTTCTTCAACGCCGGGCAGGTCTGCTCGGCCGGCTCGCGTGTCCTTGTACAGGAGAGCGTCTATGACGAGGTGGTCGAACGCTTGGCCGCACGCGCAAGCGCGCTCCGCATCGGCGATCCCCAGGACCGCGCCACGGCGCTCGGACCGGTGATTTCCGACAAGCAGATGAAGACCATTCTCGATTACGTCGACATCGGCAAGCAGGAAGGCGCGTTGCTCGTGACCGGTGGCGAGCGCGTCGGCGATCGCGGCTATTTCATCAGCCCGGCTGTGTTCGCCAATGTGAAGCACGAGATGCGGATCTCGCAGGAGGAGATCTTTGGGCCCGTCGTCAGCGTGATCAAGTTCAAGGACGAGGCCGATGCGCTTCGGATCGCCAACGGCACGGCCTACAGCCTCGCCGCCGGTGTCTGGAGCAGCGACATCGGCCGCGTGCAGCGCTTTGCCAAGCGCGCGCGGGCCGGCACGGTGTGGATCAACACCTATGGCTACACCGATGTGCGGTTGCCCTGGGGCGGCGAGCGCGATTCAGGCCTCGGCCGCGAGCACGGCATCGCCGCGATCGACAATTTCACCGAGCCAAAGGCGGTCTGGATGAACCTCAACGTCTGACGGCGACATGCATGCGCGCGCCACAAACTCCGCTGTCGTCCCGGGCTTGACCCGGGACCCATGACCACAGGACTTGATGAGATGCGTGGCTGTAACTGCTTGCTCGCGCCACAACATCTTCCTGTGGTTATGGGTCCCTGCTTTCGCAGGAACGACAGGGCGTATTGCCGCGACATCGCCCCACCAATCGTCTAGGGTTGGTCGTCCCCGATGAGCGAGGCGATCATGCGCACCAAAAAATTCGGCCACCATGGCCCCAATGTCTCCGTGATCGGGCAGGGCACCTGGTATCTCGACCGCGGCGACCGCAAGGCGGCGGTGGCGGCGCTGCGCCGTGGCATCGAGCTCGGCATGACCCATATCGACACTGCGGAGATGTATGGCGACGCCGAGCTCGTGATCGCGGATGCGATTCAAGGCCGGCGCGACGAGTTGTTCCTGGTCTCGAAAGTCCTGCCCAGCAACGCCTCGCGCCGCGGCACCATCACTGCCTGCGAGCGCTCCCTGAAGCGACTGAAGACCGACCACCTCGACTGCTATCTGTTGCACTGGCGCGGATCCTATCCGCTGGAGGACACCGTCGCGGCGTTCGAGGAACTGGTCGCCTCCGGGAAAATACGGTCCTGGGGCGTCAGCAATTTCGACGCCGATGATCTCGGCGAGATCCTGGAAGTTTCGGGTAAGGGCAGGATCGCCTGCAACCAGGTGCTCTATCATTTGCAGGAGCGCGCGATCGAGCACGCCGTGATCCCCTGGTGCGAGAAGCACGGCGTTGCCGTGGTCGCCTACTCGCCGTTCGGCCACAATGATTTTCCCTCGCCGCGGAGCAAGGGCGGCGAGGTGCTGCAGAAGATCGCCGAGGCGCACAACGCCACGCCGCGACAGGTTGCGCTGGCTTTCCTCACCCGCGCGGCTTCCGTGTTCTCAATCCCCAAAGCGTCGAGCACGGAGCACGCCGCTGAGAATGCGGCGGCCGGCGATCTCGTGCTCAGCGCCAGCGAGATCGAAGCTTTAGACAAGGCTTTTCCGCGCGGTCCCAAGCCGCGAAGTTTGCCGATGCTCTAGCGATAGCGAACACGATTCTTAACAAAGTGTTGCAACCTTCGTGGCGTGCGGCCGCGCACATTCGCGCATATCGGAGTCCTGTTTTCAGACCTTGTCGCGCGCCGCCATTTGGCGTTTTTTAGAGGCTCGCAGATTCGCTTATTTGTGCCTCCGAGATTGCCGTGACACCGCCCCCCGCCGCAGCCGCCAGGCTGGACAGCGCATCTTTGCCATTGCCTGCAAAGAAATCTTCGCCTGCGAAGAAATCCGTCTCCCGCAAAGCCCCCGCGCGCGCCGATCGGCCATTCAAGGGCATCGCGCTGATCCTGCTGTCGACGATTTTTCTCGGCACGTCCGACGTCACCTCGAAATATCTGTCGGCGACGCTGCCATCGATCGAGATCACCTGGATGCGCTTCTTGGTGTTCGCGCTGATCATGTCGCCTGCGATGCTGCCGGGCTCGCCGCTCTTTGCGCTGCGAACCGGCCGGGTCGGCTTGCAGTTCCTCCGCGGCGCGACGCTGCTCGGCTCGTCGCTGTTCTTCATCTCCGGCTTGGCCTTCCTCCCGATCGCGGAAGCCTCCGCCACCGGCTTCGTGGCGCCACTGTACGTCACGGCGCTGTCGATCGTTTTCCTGGGCGAGAAGGTCGGCCTGCGGCGCTGGATCGCGACCGCGCTCGGCCTCATCGGCGTCCTCATCATCCTGCGGCCCGGCACCAGCGCGTTCCACGTCGCCGCCTTCTTCCCGCTGCTGTCGGCCTTCTGCTGGGCTTCGACCTTGATCATGACGCGCATGATCAGCGGCCGCGATGCCGCCATCACCACCATGACCTATTCCGCCATCGTGGGCTTCGCGATCATGAGCGTCATGGTGCCGTTCGCCTGGGTGACGCCGAGCTGGCACGACATTCTTCTCGGCATCCTGGTCGGCGTGGCCTCGACCGCGGGCCAGTGGATCGTGGTGCTGGCTTTCCGCTATGCCGATGCCTCGGTGCTGGCGCCGTTCTCCTACACGCAATTGCTGTGGGTCAGCCTGCTCGGCTTCTTCATCTTCGGCGAGGTGCCGAGCATCTGGACCGTGATCGGCGCCGCCTTCATCGTCGCGTCCGGCCTCTACACCGCCCACCGCGAGCGAATCCGTCGCTCGCAGCTCCTGACCGTGCCCGGCGAGCCCTCGCCGAACGCCTGACTTCGTGCGCGGAGTGAGACGTATCGCCGCGCAATCGTTGCGACAGCGCCACAGTCGCGCCGCGAAAGCTCGGCGATCAGCCGCCTTCCGCCGGATTCTTGCCACCGGTCGGGAAACCGCATGCTACCTCAGTTCCAGGGAAGCGCCGTGAGGCGCGGGGAATGAGGGGGCGTTGGCGTGTGGTTTCGGTTGCCTGCCGGTCTCGGCGCGCACATGGCTGGCGTGGCGGCGATCCTGGCTGGCCTGTGTCTGTCGACCGTAGCGGCGCATGCGCAATGCCTGCCCGATTCGGCGACGAGCGGCCAGACCGTCACCTGCAGCGGGTTCCTCCCGGATGGCTTCGAGGCCGGCGCCGGCGTCAACAATCTCACCGTCACCGTGCAGTCGGGAGCAATCCTCAACGACAACGGCACGGCGGCGGTCGGTCTCAACGACTCCAACACCGTCATCAATAACGGCACGCTGAATCCGGATCCCTCGCGGACTGGCCTGAGCGCCGGCAACTCGAACACCGTCACCAACAACGGGATCATCTCCGCCATCTCGAACGGAATCGCGATCTCGGTCGGCGACGGCAACGTCGTCACCAACAGCGGCGCGATCTCTGCGGGAACACAGGGCACCGGCATCTTCGCGGGTCAGAACAACACGATCATAAACGCCGCGACGGGCTCCATCACGATCGGTGACGAGGGCAGCGCCATCTTCGTCGCCGGCAACAGCACGGTGACGAATGCCGGCACCATCACAATGGGTGTTTCGCTCTCGCCCTTCGGAGCCATTAGCGCGATAAACGACAACAACACGCTCATCAACGCCGCAGGTGCCAGCATTGCAGTCGGCGACGGTGCTGCCGGCATGTCCGTGCAGGGCAACAATGCCGTGATCAGCAACGCCGGCTCCATCACGCTGCGCCAAGCAGGCATCGGCCTTGCCGTGCAAGGCGATGACGCGAGGGTCACGAACAGCGGATCGATCACCGGCGCGGACGGCGCCGTCGGCATCTACGGTGTGGGCGACCGTCCCGCGATCACCAACAGCGGCGCGATCCACGTCGGCATGTTGGGCTACGGCATCGTCTTGTTCCCCAACTCTCTCAGCGCGTCCGGCACGATCACCAACACAGGCAGCATTGTCGGCGACGACAGCGCGGTTGGCATCTTCGCGGTCGGCGATTCCGTCACCGTCACAAACGCGGGCACAATCACCGTCGGAAACGGCGCGCCGGCCGCCGGCATCAACGTCTCGACTGCCGGACCTGCCGGCACCAACCAGGTCATCAACACCGGGACCATCAATGTCGGCAGCGACGCCGTCGGCATCGTGGTCAACGGTGGCGGCTCTGTCTTCAACTCGGGCACCATCAACGCCGCCGCCGGTTTCGCTGCGATCGAATTCTGCGGCTGCGCCCCCGGCTCCGCCAGTGTGCTGACGCTTGGCCCGGGTAGCGTCATCCACGGCCTGGTGCTTGCCAACGGCAGCGACACCTTCCAGCTCGGCGGCACCGGAACAGGCACGTTCGACCTCAGCCTGATCGGACCCGGCAATCAGTATGATGGCTTCTCGACCTTCAACAAGGTCGACAGCTCGAAATGGACCGTGACCGGCACCGGCGCGCAGGATTGGAACGTGCTCGGCGGCACGCTCGCGGTCGATGGCGTCATCAACGGCAGCGTGGCGGTCAGCGCCGGCGGCGTGCTCTCGGGCATCGGCACGGTCGGCAACACCGTGATCGCAAGCGGCGGCGCGTTCATGCCGGGCAATGCGGTGCCAGGCGCCTCCACCACGGTTGCCGGCAATCTCGCGCTGCAGTCCGGCGCGCTCTATCTGGTGCAGCTTAGTTCTACCGCATCCTCCTTCGCCCACGTGACCGGCACCGCAACGCTCGGCGGCTCCGTCGCCGCCAGCCTCTCGCCCGGCAGCTCGATCTCGAAGCGGCCCTATACGATCCTGACCGCGGATGGCGGCCTTGGCGGGACGACATTCAGTGGCCTCAGCGTGTCCGGTCTGCCCGGCGCACTCACGGCCGCGCTAAGCTATGACGCGACCAATGCCTACCTGACGTTCGGCCTCGACTTCGGCGCCAAATCCAATCTCAACATCAATCAGCACAACGTCGCCAACGCGCTGACCAACTTCTTCAATGCCAATGGCAGCATTCCCTTGCCGTTCGCGTCGCTGACGCCGGCCGGCTTGACGCAAGCCTCCGGCGAGGTGGCGACGGGATCGCAGCAGGCGACCTTCAACGCGATGAACCTGTTCCTGGGATTGCTGACCGATCCGTTCATCGCCGGCCGCGACGGCGGCTCCGGTGACGGCGCGGGCGCAACGCCCTTTGCCGATGTGGACGGCGCCAACGCCTACGCCTCGACGCGCACGGCGCGCAGCAAGCGCGAACGCGATGCCTATGCTGCCGTCTATCGCAAAGCGCCTGCCGCGCCGCCGGGCTTCGATCCGCGCTGGCGCGTGTGGGCCGCAGGCTTTGGCGGTTCGCAGACCACGGACGGCAACGCCGTGCTCGGCTCGAACAACGCGAGCAGCAGCGTCTATGGCACCGCCGTCGGTTTCGACTATCGCGTCTCGCCGTCGCTGCTCGCAGGGTTTGCGCTTGCCGGTGGCGGCACCAATTTCAGCGTCAACGGCCTCGGCTGGGGCCGCTCCGACCTGTTCCAGGCCGGCGCATTCGCGCGCACTACCACAGGCCCGGCCTATCTCTCCGCCGCATTCGCCTATGGCTGGCAGGATGTCACCACGGACCGCTTCGTCACCGTCGCAGGTGTCGACCATCTCCGCGCGGAGTTCAACGCCAACACCTATTCCGGCCGGCTCGAGGGCGGCTATCGCTACGCCACGCCGTGGCTGGGCCTCACGCCCTACGCCGCGGCGCAGGTGACGATCTTCGAGCTGCCGAACTACGCCGAGGCCGTGGTCTCCGGCGCCAACGCCTTTGCACTGAACTACAGCGCCAAGAGCGTCACCGACACGCGTACCGAACTCGGCCTGCGCGCGGACAAGTCGTTCGCCGTCGAGGACGGAATAGTGACGCTGCGCGGCCGCGCCGCGTGGGCGCATGACTTCAATCCGGACCGCGCCGCGAGCGCCGTGTTCCAAACGCTGCCGGGCGCAGCCTTCGTCGTCAACGGCGCGGCGCAGGCGGCCGATTCCGCGCTCACCACGGCGTCGCTGGAGATGAAGTGGCTGAACGGCTGGTCCGCGGCCGGCACCTTCGAAGGCGAATTCTCCGGCATCAGCCAATCCTATGCCGGCAAGGGCGTCGTGCGCTTTTCCTGGTAGCCGTCTACTTGCCTCGCCCCGCTTGCGGGGAGAGGCCGGATCGCATCGACAGATGCGGTCCGGGTGAGGGGCTGTCTCCGCGGATTGGTCTCTTACCGTCTGCGCGGAGGCACCCTCACCCCAACCCTCTCCCCGTAAGAACGGGGAGAGGGAGAAGAGTCGTAGGGGCGGGCAAAGCGCAGCGTGCCCACCATTCCAGGTGGAATGCTGGCCTCACACCGCTGTCGTCCCTGCGAAAGCATGCGAAAGCAGGGACCCAACCACAGGCAGTGGTACGAGCAAGCGATTGCAGCGGAGCACAATACAAACGCCTGTGGTTATGGGTCCCGGGTCAAGCCGGGACGACGCCGTCATTGCGAGCCACCGGGTCGGCGCGAAGCGCCGCCCGATAACAGGCTCCGCGAAACAATCCATCTCTCCACTCGCGGCGGTATGGATTGCTTCGTCGCTTACGCTCCTCGCAATGACGGTTCGCTAGAACGCCGCCGGGACGTACATCTCCGGCGGGACCGGACCGCGATGATAGTCAGGATTGCGGACGCGTGGCGGCAGCACGACCGGGATGTGCTGCACCGATTGATACGGAATCTGGCTGAGCAGATGCGAGATGCAGTTCAGCCGGGCGCGCTTCTTGTCCACGGCATCGACGATCCACCAGGGCGAGTCGGGCAGGTGGGTGTGCTCCAGCATCGTCTCCTTGGCCTTGGTGTACTGCTCCCACCGCGACCGCGCCTCGACGTCCATCGGGCTCAGCTTCCATTGCTTCAGCGGATCCTGGATCCGCATCGTGAAGCGGAATTGCTGCTCGTCGTCGGTGATCGAGAACCAGTACTTGATCAGGATGGTGCCGGAGCGGATCAGCATGCGCTCGAACTCAGGCACCGACTTGAAGAATTCCTGGTATTGCTCGTCGGTGCAGAAGCCCATCACGCGCTCCACGCCGGCGCGGTTGTACCAGCTCCGGTCGAACAGCACGATCTCGCCGCCGGCCGGAAGATGCGCGACATAGCGCTGGAAGTACCATTGGGTCCGCTCCCGCTCGCTTGGCGCCGGCAGCGCCGCGACGCGGCAAATGCGCGGGTTGAGGCGCTGGGTGATGCGCTTGATCACGCCGCCCTTGCCGGCGGAGTCACGTCCTTCGAACAGGATCACGACCTTCTTCTTCTCGTGCTGCACCCAGTCCTGCAGCTTCACGAGCTCGCCCTGCAGCCGTAGCAATTCCCGGAAATAGAGCTTGCGATCGAGCACAGGCAGGCCGGCCCGCGCGACGTCGTCGAGATCGTCCAGCCGCGTATCGTCGAGTTCGAGCTCGAGTTCCTCGTCAAGATTGTCGGCGATTTCCTGGTTGATGCGCTCGCGCAGGGCGGCTTCGTCGATCGGAGTGGATGTGGTCATGGAGTGCTGTCTCTCGGCTGCTCACAGTCGGGATGTGGAGTGCCGGAATTGACGCTGCTTCTGTGACATCGGGATGACGAGCGTCTCTACACTGGCGTCGCAGGCGTGCTAAGAAGCGCCGCTAACAACGAAAAGGGATGGGAGATAGCCCGATGATCACGCTGACTGCCAAAGACATCCTGCCGGAGGACGGCACCAACGGCACGCTGGTCGGGCGCGTCTGGTTGCCGCGGCGCGACGGACCGGCCGTGGTCGCCGTGCGCAGCGACGGTGTGTTCGATGTGACCGCGCGCTTTCCGACTGTCAGCGCATTGTGCGAGGAGAGCGATCCGGCCGCTGCGCTGCGCGCCTTCAAGGGCGAGCCCGTCGGCGACCTCGACAGCATCGTGGCCAACGCGCCGCCGGACCGCCGCGATCGGCAAAAGCCGTGGCTGCTCGCGCCGCTCGATCTGCAAGTGTTGAAGGCCGCGGGCGTCACCTTCGCCATTTCGATGCTGGAGCGCGTGATCGAGGAGCGAGCGCGCGGCAATCCCGCTTCTGCCGAGGCCATCCGCAAAGAGGTGGTGCGGCTGGTCGGCGACGATCTCTCCAAGCTCAAGCCCGGATCGGAGGAGGCGATGCGGCTGAAGCAGGTGCTGATCGAGCAGCAGGCCTGGAGCCAGTATCTGGAAGTCGGCATCGGCCCCGATGCGGAGGTGTTCACCAAGGCGCCGGTGTTGTCCTCGGTCGGCACCGGCATGGATGCCGGCCTGCATCCGAAATCGACCTGGAACAATCCGGAGCCGGAGGTTGTGCTTATCGTCTCGAGCCGCGGCAACATCGTCGGCGCCACGCTCGGCAACGACGTCAACCTGCGCGACTTTGAGGGCCGCTCGGCGCTGCTATTGTCCAAGGCCAAGGACAACAATGCCTCCTGCGCGGTCGGCCCGCTGCTCCGCCTGTTCGATGCCAGCTTTTCGCTCGACCATGTCCGCAACATGGATGTCGGCCTGACCGTGAACGGAGCGGATGGTTTCGTCCTCGATGGCCACTCGTCGATCAGCAAGATCAGCCGCGATCCGACCGACCTCGTGGCGCAGACCATCGGACCGGTCCATCAATATCCCGACGGCTTTGCGCTGTTCCTCGGCACCATGTTCGCGCCCGTAAAGGACCGCGATACGCCGGGCCAGGGCTTTACCCACAAGCGCGACGACATCGTCACGATCGCGGCCCCCGAGCTCGGCAAGCTCGTCAACCGCATGCGCTCAAGCGACGAATGCGAACCCTGGACGTTTGGGATATCGGCCCTGATGAAGAGCCTCGCAGTCCGTGGTTCGTAGGGTGGGTTAGCGAAGCGTAACCCACCACTTCTCGAGCCTCAAATTCCGCCGTCATTCCGGGGCGTGCGAAGCACGAACCCGGAATCCATCGAGCCGTAGACGCAAGCGGAGAAATGGATTCCGGGCTCATCGCTTCGCGATGCCCCGGAATGACAAGCATGGATTTGGCACGCGACCCGCGACAAATCAACCCGACGGGCAAATCACCAAAAGTCTGTCCAGCCCTGCAGCGAAAAACATTCCGCTTCCGTCGTCGGGCAAATCAGTGATTTAACTCCGCGCGTCTCACGGCGGATGAGGGGCGGCTCGCGATCGTCACGAACGTTGCGGTGAGATGCGGTGGACGCAGGTGTCGCGATCGACGAACGCGACACCGGCGGACGGCGAAGTCGTGTGGTTCTGGCGCCCCGACGCTGGCGCTAAGCTTCTAACGAAGTGACGGTGGCAAGAAAGCCCGGTCACCGGGAAGAGCACGAAGGAAACCGTAAAACCATCGCGCAGGGAAAGCCGGAATGCTTCGGTTGAACCTGTGGTCCTACCCCCGTGCTTTTTGTTGCACGGGACCCATGGGTGCAACCGGCACCCGGCTTTCCCTGCGCCCTCTGTTTGGTGAGAGGGTGGAAAGTAAAGCAAAGCTCGGACGCAAACGTGTCGCGAGAACGCGAACTCACATTCCTTCCGCTGTTTGAAATGTGAATCACAACTCGCGGCGATGCCGTAGATGGGCAAAGCGAAGCGTGCCCACCATCGCGAGCGCGGCGCTGGACGGTGGGCACGGCCCAAGTGCGCCTTTGCCCACCCTACGCAACCGCTTGCTCCCACCACAACATCTCCCTGTGGTTATGGGTCCCCGCCTTCGCGGGGACCACTGCGTATGATGGGTAGAGCGCAGCGAAACCCATCATTGCGCAGCTTGCTCCATCGCGATGGGTTTCGCTGCGCTCTACCCATCCTATGGAAATCGCAACACGCCTCACACCGGCAGCGCGATCGAATACTTCACCTGGCTCAATGCAAAGCTCGACTCGATCGAGGCGATACCGTCGAGCCGCGTCAGCTTGTTCTTCAGGAACGCTTCATAGGAGGAGAGGTCGGCGGCGACCACGCGCAGGAGATAGTCACGGTTGCCCGTCATCAGATAGCATTCCAGAACCTCGTCCCATTTCGAGATCGCGCGCGCGAAGCGGTTGAGGTCTTCCTCCTTCTGCCGCGCCAGCTTGATCGAGATGAAGACGCTGACATGCAGCCCGAGCGCCTTCTGGTCGACGGTGGCGATATAGCGCGTGATCACGCCGCGCTCCTCCAAGAGCTTCACGCGGCGGTGACACGGCGAGACCGACAGCCCGACCTTGTCGGCGAGCTCTTGCATGGTCATGCGGCTGTCGGTCTGCAGCAGGCTGAGGATCTTGCGGTCGATGGCGTCTAGCGCGGGCATTGGAATGGACTCGCAGTTTGGAACCAGGACGTGGGAATTTATCCCAATCACGGACGGTTTGTCGCAAGGATTTGAGATTTTTGCCGATGGCTCCCCCGCTAAAATCGGCGCATATTTGAATCACGCCCGGAGCACGATCATGGGAATTGCGCCCGCTCGCCTGGAACTGTTGTCCGCGCTGGCGCGGAAGGTGCTCTGGCTGTCGTCATGGACGATCCATCACGCCAACCACATCCGCGCCAATGCGGATGGGCTGAAGGTCGGCGGCCACCAGGCATCATCAGCCTCGCTCGCCAACATCATGTCGGCGCTCTATTTCTCGGTGCTGCGCCCACAGGATCGCGTCGCGGTGAAGCCGCATGCGAGCCCTGTGTTCCATGCGATCCAGTATCTGTTCGGGCATCAGACCCGCGAGAAGCTGGAGAATTTTCGCGGCTACAAGGGCGCGCAGTCCTATCCGTCGCGCACCAAGGACGTCGACGACGTCGATTTCTCCACCGGCTCAGTCGGGCTCGGCGTGGCGCAGACGCTGTTCGCCTCGCTGGTGCAGGACTACGTCAAATCGCACGGCTGGATGCAGGACCGTCCTGAAGGCCGCATGATCGCGCTGGTCGGCGACGCCGAGATGGACGAGGGCAACATCTTCGAGGCGCTGCTCGAAGGGTGGAAGCACGGGTTGCGCAACACCTGGTGGGTGGTCGACTATAACAGGCAGTCGCTCGATGCCGTCGTGCGCGAAGGATTGTGGGCCAAGTTCGAAACCATGTTCCGCAATTTCGGCTGGGACGTGGTCATCGTCAAATACGGCAAGCTGATGCTCGAGGCTTTCGCCGAGCCGGGCGGGGAGGCGTTGAAGCGCTGGATCGACAATTGCCCGAACCAGATGTATGCCGCGCTCTGCTTCCAGGGCGGCGCTGCCTTCCGCAAGCATCTGCAGGACGACATCGGCGACCAGGGACCGGTCTCGGCCCTGATCGACCGCCGCAGCGACGAGGAGCTGCTGGCGCTGATGTCCAATCTCGGCGGCCATGACATGGCGAGTATGATCGAGGCGTTCGAGGCGATCGATCACGATCGTCCGGTCTGCTTCATCGCCTACACCATCAAGGGCGTCGGCCTGCCGTTCCAGGGCCATAAGGACAACCATGCCGGCTTGATGACGGTCGCGCAGATGGAGAAATGGCGCGCGAGCCAGAACATCCGGCCGGGCCATGAGTGGGAGAAGTTCGAAGGCCTGTCGCAGGATCCGGCCGCGCTCGAAGCGTTCCTGGGCGAGGCGCCATTCAACCGCGAGGGACGGCGCCGGCTGGAGGCGCCTCAGATTGAGGTGCCGCCGCAGCTTGCCTACAAGCCGTCGGCGCAGATGTCGACGCAGCAGGGCTTTGGCCTGGTGCTGAACGAGATCGCCCGTGGTGATAGTGCGCTCGCCTCGCGCATCGTCACGGTGTCGCCCGATGTCACGGTGTCAACCAATCTCGGCGCCTGGGTCAACCGCCGCGGCCTGTTCGCAAAGGCGGAGAACCACGATCTGTTCCGGCAGGAGAAGATTCCCTCCGCCTACACTTGGGAATATTCGCCGAAGGGACAGCATTTCGAACTCGGGATCGCCGAGATGAACCTGTTCATCCTGCTCTCGGCGCTCGGGTTGTCGCACCAGATTAACGGCGAGCGGCTGCTGCCGGTCGGCACGCTCTACGATCCCTTCATCGAGCGCGGCCTCGATGCGCTGAACTATGCCTGCTACCAGGATGCGCGCTTCATGGTGGCGGCGACGCCATCGGGCGTGACGCTGGCGCCCGAAGGCGGCGCGCATCAGTCGATCAAGACGCCGCTGATCGGCATCGGCCAGGATGGGCTCACCGCGTTCGAGCCTGCGTTCGTCGACGAACTCGCGGTGATGATGGGATGGGGCTTCCAGCACATGCAGCGTGAGGGCGGCGAGGGCGGCTCGGTTTACTTGCGGCTGTCGACCCGCACCATCGAGCAGCCGCAGCGGATCATGACGGGCGAACTGCAGCGCGACATCACCGACGGCGCCTATTGGCTGCGGCGGCCGGGGCCGAACTGTGATATCGTGGTTGCCTATACCGGCACGGTTGCGCCGGAGGCGATCGAGGCGGTTGGTTTCATCGGCGAGAGCCATCGCGATGTCGGCCTGCTTGCCATCACCTCCGCCGACCGGCTTCATGCCGGATGGACCGCGGCACGGAATTTGCGCCGTGACCGGCGCGGCGTGCAGCATCTCAGCCATGTCGAAAAGCTGCTCTCGGTCCTGCACCGCGACTGCGGTCTCGTCACCGTGCTCGATGGCCATCCGGCTTCGCTCGGCTGGCTAGGCAGCGTGCGCGGCCATCGCGTCGAGGCATTGGGGGTGGAGCATTTCGGCCAAACCGGCACGATCGGCGACCTCTATCGCCACCACGGCATCGACGCCAACGCCATCATCGACGCCGCCGAAGCGGTAACCATCGGGGCCCCGGTGCGGCACCGCAAAATGGCGGTGTAAGGCAGGAGGACGGAGAGGGGAAGGAGCGACAGCGAGCCGTCTTGCCACCATCGCAAGGCTGATCTTATATCCGGTGTCCGCCGCATCGCGGCGCCACCGCATATGGCGGGTTCAACTGATCAAGCTTTCGTGCAAGGATGCCTGCCGAACGCTTCCGTTCTGTTCTCCATACGCCCCGCACAAGAGGTTTCCGATGGTCAACCGCCTGCAGTTCTATATCGACGGCGCCTGGGTCGATCCCGTCGTCAAGAAGTCCACCCCCGTCGTCAATCCGGCAACCGAAGAGGCGATGTATGAAGTGGCGCTCGGCTCCAAGGCCGACGTCGACAAGGCCGTGGCTGCCGCCAAGCGCGCCTTCGAGACCTATTCGCAGACCAGCCGCGAGGAGCGCGTCGCGCTTTTGACCAAGATCGTCGAGATCTACAAGCGCCGCATGAAGGAGATCGGCGCCGCCGTCTCCGACGAGATGGGCGCCCCGCTGCCGATGGCGGAGAAGCTGCAGGCCGGCGCTGGCCTCGGCCATCTCATGAACACTTTAGAAGTCCTCAAGAAGTACGAGTTCGAGGAGACCATGGGCACCGCCGTGATCGTGCGCGAGCCGGTTGGCGTCATCGGCATGATCACGCCCTGGAACTGGCCCTTGAACCAGATCGCCTGCAAGGTCGCGCCCGCGCTGGCGGCCGGCTGCACCATGATCCTGAAGCCGTCCGAGTTCACGCCGACCTCGGCGCTGATCTTCGCCGAGATCCTCGATGAAGCCGGCGTGCCGAAGGGCGTGTTCAACCTGCTCAACGGCCTCGGCCCCGAAGTCGGTGCCGCCATGAGCGAGCACCCTGATATCGACATGATCTCGTTCACCGGCTCGACTCGCGCCGGCGTCGACGTCGCCAAGCGCGCCGCGCCGACCGTGAAGCGCGTCAGCCAGGAACTCGGCGGCAAGTCGCCGAACGTCATCCTCGACGACGCCGACCTCGCCAAGGCGGTGACCGGCGGCGTCATGCACATGTTCAACAATTCCGGCCAGTCCTGCAACGCGCCGTCGCGGATGATCGTGCCGCTGTCGAAGATGAAGGAAGTGGCCGCGATCGCCAAGGGCGTCGCCGACAAGACCAAGGCCGGCGATCCTCGCGCCGACGGCACTACCATCGGGCCGGTCGTCAACCGCGGCCAGTGGGACAAGATCCAGGCGCTGATCCAGAAAGGCATCGACGAAGGCGCCACGCTCGTCGCCGGTGGTCCGGGCCTGCCGGAGGGCGTCAACAAGGGCTTCTACGTCCGCCCGACCATCTTCGCCGACGTCACCAACGAGATGACGATCGCCCGCGAGGAAATCTTTGGGCCGGTGCTGACCATCATCGGCGCCAAGGACGAGGAAGACGCTGTGCGCATCGCCAATGACACGCCCTATGGTCTCGCGGGCTACGTCTCCGCCGGCACGGTTGAGCGCGCGCGCAAGGTCGGTCGCCAGATCCGCGCCGGCAACGTCAACCTGCAGGGCGTTCCGAACGAACGCACCGCGCCGTTCGGCGGCTACAAGCAGTCCGGCAACGGCCGCGAATGGGGCAGGTTCGGCCTGGAAGAGTATCTCGAGGTGAAGGCCGTCGCCGGCTTCAACGCGGCGTAAACCCTTTCACGACACCATTGCGGCGCCGGGGCCTTCGCCCCGGCGCCGTGTTTCTACCCGCCGAGCGCGCCTTGCGTGTTCACATAAAGCGCATAGATCGACTGGCTGGCGGCCATGAACAGGCGGTTGCGCTTGAGGCCGCCGAAGCAGAGGTTGGCGCAGCGTTCCGGCAACGCGATCCGGCCGATCATGACGCCGTCGGGCGCGAACACGACGACGCCGTCCAGCTCGGGATCGCCCATGCCCCAGCCGCACCAGAGGTTGCCGTCGGTGTCGCATCGCATGCCGTCGGGCGTGCCCGGGCCGGCATCGACGAAGGCCCGCTTGTTGGCAATCTTGTCGCCACCAGGCGCGACGTCATAGGCAAGAATCTTGCGGTTCGGCACGCCGCGGGATTCCACGATGTAGAGGATCTTCTCATCCGGCGAGAAGCACAGCCCGTTCGGCCCCAGGACGCCCTCGGCGACGATGGTCGCTTTGCCGGTCTCGTCGTCGATCCGGTAGACGTTGGCATCGATCTCGGGCTCGGCCTTGTAGCCTTCATAGTTGCCGAGCAGGCCGAAGATGGGATCGGTGAACCAGATCGATCCGTCGGACTTCACGACAACGTCATTGGGCGAGTTCAGCCGTTTGCCGCCAAAGGAGTCCATCAACACCGTGATCAAACCGTCATACTCGGTGCGCACGACGCGGCGGCCGCCGTGCTCGCAGGTGATCAATCGACCCTGGCGGTCGCGGGTGTTGCCATTGGCGAAGTTGGAGGGCTTGCGGAAGATGCTGACCGCGCCGGTTTCCTCTTCCCACTTGATGATGCGCTGGTTGGGGATGTCACTGCACAGGAGATAACGCCCGTCGCCGAACCAGACCGGGCCCTCGGCCCAGCGCAGGCCGGTGGTCAGCCGTTCCACCGCCGAGAGCTTGAGCCAGTATTTCTCGAAGCGCGGATCGAGCGCATGGATCGCGGGATCGGGATAGAACGTCGCCGGACGCCAGCCGGCGGGATGCGTATCGGACATTTGCTGTTCTCGTTGTGATGTTTCCTCGCGCCTCATTTTGCTATCATTGTCAGACACCGACCGCAAATCGGCGGAAACAACGAGCGAAGAAACGGGGGACGAAATGCCACGCATCCTGATGACCGGCGCGGCCGGCGGTATCGGCACCAGCCTGCGCAAGCTGCTGCCACCGATCTATCCCGACCTCGTGCTCAGCGATCTCAAGACGCCGGTCGATCTCGGTGCCAACGAGACGTTCAAGTCCGCTGATCTCGCCGACCTCACGCAGGTCGAGGCGATCTGCGAAGGCATCGACGGCATCCTGCATTTCGGCGGCTATTCGGTCGAGGGTCCCTGGGACTCCATCCTGCAGTCCAACATCATCGGCTGCTACAATCTGTTCGAGGCCGCCCGCAAGAAGGGTGTGAAGCGCGTGATCTTCGCCTCCTCGAACCACGCGGTCGGCTTCTATCCGCGCCATCATCGCATCGGCACTGATGTCACGGCGCGTCCCGACAGCCGCTACGGCGTCAGCAAGGTCTTTGGTGAAGCAGTTGGCGCGCTCTATGCCGACAAGCACGGATTGAAGGTGACGTGCCTGAGGATCGGCAATTTCGGTGACAAACCGCTCGATCATCGCCGGCTCTCGATCTGGCTGAAGCCGGAGGACCTGGTGCAGCTCTGCCGCATCGGGCTCGAGCATCCCGATATCCATTTCGAGATCTTTTACGGCGCCTCCCACAACGAACGCGCCTGGTGGGACAATCACCGTGCCTACGATCTCGGCTATCGCCCGACCGGCCGCGCGGAGGAGTTCCGCGAGCACGCAATGGTCGAGCAGGCCAAACTGCCACCCGATCCGGTCAGCGACTTCTATCAGGGCGGCGCGTTCTGCGGCATGGAGTTCGACGGTGACAAAAGCCGGGTCATCGATTGGAAGTGACGCACTCAGGGATCCAAAGTTGACAATGACCGCCGCACGCCGTTAGTGCCCGTAACGAGACAAGAGGACGAAGACAATGGCTGAAGGACTGCGCAAGGGGCTGACGAGCTATGGCGACGCCGGGTTCTCGCTGTTTCTGCGCAAGGCCTTCATCAAGGCGATGGGCTATTCGGACGACGCGCTCGATCGTCCGATCGTCGGCATCACTAATACCTATAGCGACTACAATCCCTGCCACGGCAACGTTCCGCAGATCCTCGAGGCGGTGAAGCGCGGCGTGATGCTGTCAGGTGCGATGCCATTCGTGTTTCCGACGATCTCGATCGCGGAAAGCTTTGCGCATCCGACCTCGATGTATCTGCGCAATCTGATGGCAATGGACACGGAGGAGATGATCCGCGCCCAGCCGATGGACGCGGCGGTCGTGATTGGCGGCTGCGACAAGACGCTGCCGGCGCAGATCATGGCCGCCGTCAGCGCCGACCTGCCGACGGTGGTCATTCCGGTGGGGCCGATGGTGGTCGGCCATCACAAGGGCGAGGTGTTAGGGGCCTGCACCGATTGCCGGCGGCTGTGGGGCAAGTATCGCGCCGGCGAGATCGACGATAACGAGATCGAGGCGGTCAACGGCCGGCTCGCGCCTTCGGTCGGCACCTGCATGGTGATGGGCACCGCCTCCACCATGGCCTGCGTCACCGAGGCGCTCGGACTGTCGCTGCCGATGAGTGCGACGATCCCGGCGCCGCACGCCGAGCGCTTCCGCTCCGCGGAAGCGAGCGGCAGGACCGCCGCCGCGATGGCAAAGGCCAAAGGGCCGAAGCCGAGCGAAATCCTGACGCCGGCCTCGTTCCGTAACGCGCAGGTCGTGATGCAGGCGATCGGCGGTTCGACCAACGGTCTCATCCACCTGACTGCCATCGCACATCGCTCGCCGCACAAGATCGACCTCGAAGCTTTCGATAAGCTCGGCCGCGAGGTGCCTGTTTTGGTCGACCTGAAGCCGTCGGGCGAGCATTACATGGAGCATTTCCATCATGCAGGCGGCGTGCCGAAGCTGATGGCGCAGCTCGGCGATCTCATCGATCTCGACGCGAAGACGATCACCGGGCAGACGCTGCGCGAGGTCGTTGCGGCAGCCGAGGACGTGCCACGGCAGGATGCGATCCGCTCGCGCCAGAATCCGATCAAGGCCGAGGGCGCGATGGCGATCCTGCACGGCAATCTGGCGCCGCGCGGCGCGGTCATCAAGCAGTCCGCGGCGAGCCCGAAGCTGTTGCAGCATACCGGGCGTGCTGTCGTGTTCGAATCCGTCGAAGACATGACGCTCCGCGTTGATGATCCCGAACTGGATGTCACCGCCGACGACGTGTTGGTGCTGCGCAATGCCGGCCCCAAGGGCGCGCCCGGCATGCCCGAGGCGGGGTATCTCCCGATCCCCAGGAAGCTTGCGCGTGCGGGTGTCAAGGACATGGTGCGGATTTCGGATGCGCGCATGAGCGGCACCGCATTCGGCACCATCGTGCTGCACATCACGCCTGAATCGGCTGTCGGCGGTCCGCTGGCGCTCGTGAAGAGCGGCGACATGATCCAGCTCGACGTCGCCAAGCGCCGCATCGATCTTCTGGTCGACGAGGCCGAATTGCAGCAGCGCCGCGCTGCGCTGGCCCCGCGGGCTACGCCCGATTGGGCGAAGCGCGGCTATGCGCACCTCTTCAACGAGACCATCCTGCAGGCCGACGAAGGCTGCGATTTCGATTTCATGCGCGTCGGTGGGAAGGAGTAGGACTCCACCTATTTCGACTTGCTGGTGAATTTCTTCACGGCGACGCGGAATTCGTCCGTCTGCATGCAGTCGATGATGGCGTCGCGCTCGGCGTCGAGTTGCGCCTGGATCGGCGTCGTCGGCGCGCGGTGAATCAGGGCCTTGGTCGCTGCCAGACCTGCCGGCGCGGTCTGCGCGAGCCTTAGCGCAAACTCGCGTGTCGCGGCCTTCAGCTCGATTGCCGGAACCACCTTCGCGACGAGGCCCCAATCGTAAGCCTGCGCCGCCGAAAAACCGTCCTCGGCCAGGAAGATCTGCAGCGCACGGCGAGGCCCAACGCTCGCGGCAAGTCCGACCGTGCCGCCGCCATCGGGCGAGACGCCGATTTTGGCATAGGCCGGCGTGAAGCGGGCGTCTTCGGCCGCGATGCAGAGGTCGGCAACAAAGGCGAGCGACAGGCCGGCGCCGGCCGCCGAACCGTGCACGCTCGCCAGCACGAGCTTGGGCATCCGCCGGAGAGCCGCGATGAAGGCGTGGTAGTGCTTGAGCAGCTCGCCGACCACCGGCTTGACCTTGTCAGCTTCGACCGCAGCACCAATGGTCTGCAGATCGCCGCCGGCGCAGAAAGCGCGGCCCGCACCTTCGATCACCAGCAAGCGGATGTTGTCGTTGCGCTCAACTTCAGCGCCAAACTGCTCGAGCTTCTTTGCGATCGACAGATCGATCGCGTTGAAGGCCGCCGGCCGGTTGAGCGTGATCGTCGCAATTGCGCCGTCGATGGTGAGCAGTGCCGGATCGGTGGCAGTGGTGTCGGGTGTCGGCATGAGCGGCCTCCGGGATGGTTGGCCGACATTTAAGGCGCAGATCGGAGGGGTGACAATCCCACTCTCCATAAAATGCCGCCTTATTTGGTTTCGCCGCCGGAAAACACTCTTGCATCGCGGCAAAGCATGAGGCCAAATGGCGCCTGCCATCGTTCGGGACGCGGACACGAGCGCCGCACGGACGACGCGAACAAGCCGACATCTAAGTGAGGAAATGGCATGGGTCGCTTCAGCGCGCTCGTAACTGGATTGTTGCGATGACGAGAGGACCGGTGATCATCGTCGGCGCGGGGCATGCCGGCTTCCAGCTAGCGGCGTCCCTGCGGCAGGACGGCTTTGCCGAGCGCATCGCGCTCATCAATGACGAAGGCCATCTGCCATACCAGCGTCCGCCTTTGTCGAAGGCTTACCTCAAGGGAACCGGCGGGCCGGAGACGCTGATGTTCCGTCCGGGAAAATTCTATCTCGACCAGGGCATCGAACTGATCACCGATCGGTCCGTGTCGATCGATCGTGCTGCGCGAAACATCATGCTCCATTCCGGCGCGTCGCTCGATTACGGGCACCTGGTGCTTGCGACCGGCGCACGCAACCGGCTGCTCGATATCCCCAATGCCAATCTGGAAGCGGTGCGCTACCTGCGTACCCTGGACGAGAGCGAAGCGTTGCGACATCTGCTCAAGCCCGGCCTGCGCGTCGTCGTGATCGGCGCCGGCTTCATCGGACTGGAGTTCGCCGCAACCGCGCGCGCGAAGGGGCTTGAGGTCGATGTGGTCGAACTGGCGGGACGCGTCATGGCGCGCGCGGTGACGGCGGAAATCTCCGGCTACTTCCAGTCGCGGCATACCGCCGCCGGCATCCGCATCCATCTCGGCGTTCAGGTCACGAGCATCGAGGCCGATGGCGCCAGGGTGGCCGGCGTCAGCCTCAGCGACGGCCGGCATATCCCGGCCGACCTCGTCGTGGTCGGCGTCGGTGTGTTACCGAATGTCGAGATCGCGGCGGAAGCCGGCTTGCCGGTGGCGTCCGGCATCATCGTCGACGAGCATCTGCTCACCTCGGATCCGAATATCTCGGCCATCGGCGATTGCGCGCTCTACAGGAGCGAGCGGTTCGGCGGCTCGCTGCGGCTGGAGTCGGTGCAGAACGCGACGGACCATGCCCGCTGCGTCGCCGCGCGGCTCACGGGCCATGCGAAAGCCTATGATGGGCTGCCGTGGTTCTGGAGCGACCAGGGGCCCGACAAATTGCAGATGGCAGGCCTGACCACCGGCTATGATCGCGTCGTGGTGCGCGGTGATCGCGAGCAGGGACAGTTCTCGGCGTTTTGCTATCGCGATGGCCATCTCGTCGGCATCGAATCCGTCAACCGCGCCGGCGACCATATGTTCGGTCGAAGATTGCTCGGCGCTGGCGGCTCGATCACGCCGGAGCAGGCGGCCGATCCGTCGTTTGATCTCAAGAGCGCATTGATGTGAATTTGTCGGGTGGGCAAAGCGCAGCGTGCCCACCTTCGAGAGCACAGCATGAAATGGTGGGCACGCTACGCTTTGCCTCCTACGTGTTGAGTATATTCGCAACCTCTGCCGCAGTCGGCATCGATGGCGCGGCGCCCATTCGTTGCACGCAGATGGATGCGACGGCGTTGGCGTAACCCAGCGCATCACGAGAATTGTTTCCGCCGGCGAGTTGCGAGGCCAGTGCGCCGACGAAGCAATCGCCGGCGCCCGTGGTGTCGATCGCCTTGACCTCGCGCCCGGCCACGATCAGCGGCTCATCTTTGACCAGCGCCAGCACGCCGCGTTTGCCGAGCGTGACGCAGATGATTCTGTCGCTTCCCGCCAATGAATGGGCGGCATCGATAAAGCGGGTGTAATCGTCGCTGTCGCGCAGCTCGCGTCCCGTCAGCAAGCCGAGTTCGGTTTCGTTGAGGACGAGAATATCGACGAGGTCGAGCAATTCGCCGTCGAATTTCCTGGCCGGTGCGGGATTGAGGACCGTGGTAGCACCGGCGGCGCGGGCGCTCCTGAAGAAGGCGGTGATAGCCGCCTGCGGGATTTCGAACTGGCTCACCGCAATGTCGCCCTTTGCCAGCACAGGCATCGCGACGTCGTCGGCATCGACCAGCGCATTCGCGCCGGGCACCACGACGATGGTGTTATCCGCATCCGCGACGGTGATGATCGCGGTGCCCGTATGCGCCTCGGGCGTGTCCTTGACGAAGCTGAGGTCGACGCCTTGGGCTGCGAGGAACGTCCGCAACTGCTCTCCGAAAGCGTCCTTGCCCAGCCGGCCGATCAGCGTGGTTGGCGCGCCGAGCTTGGCGGCGGCGACGGCCTGGTTGGCGCCTTTGCCGCCGGGGAAATAGAGCACAGCGCTGCCCGCAACGGTTTCGCCGACGCGCGGGTGACGCTCGGCGGTTGCGACCACATCCATGTTGATGCTGCCGGCGACGAAAACCCGCCCCATGCCAAGAGCGCTCCCTTACGCGTTGATCTGGAACTCCTGCTTCACCGCCTCGATGTCGGTAAGCGTCGGCAGGCCAGCCTCGTTGCCGAGCTTCTGGATCTTGTAGGTCGACGCCGCGCGCGCGAACTCGAAATGATCGCTCCAGGTTTTGCCGGGATGCGCGAGATAGGAATAGATATAGGCGCCATGGAACACATCGCCGGCGCCGTTGGTGTCGATCACGCGCTCGCGCGGGATCGGCAGCGCAGGCGTGGTGCGGACCACGCCGGCTTCGTCATACCAGAGCAGGCCCTTCTCGCCCTGCGTCACTCCGCCAACCCGGCAGCCGCGGCCCTTGAGATAATCGAGCATCTTTTCCGGCGTCAGGTCCATCTGCTCGCAGAGGCGCTCGGCGACGATCGCGACGTCGATATATTCCAATAGCTCATGGGTGTTGGTGCGCAGGCCGCCGCCGTCGAGCGAGGTCAGGATGCCATCCTCGCGGCAAAGCTTTGCATAATGAATGGCAGCGTCCGGCTGGTGGCCGTCGATATGCAGCGCGCGGCAGCCCTTCAGGTTCAACAGCGGGAAGGGATGAATATGCTCGTCGTCGCGGCAGCGGACGATGGCGCGCTTGCCATCCTTCGGCATGATGAAGGACAGCGAGGATGAGTTGACCTTGCGCGGATGGACGGAGATTCCGTACTTCGCGGCCATGTCCCAGAACATCCGCCCGAGCCAATCATTCGCCATCGTGGCGATCAGGTCCGGCACGATGCCGAGCTTGGCGCAGCAAAATGCCGCAGTGACGGCATTGCCGCCGAAGGAGACCGCATAGGCGTCGGCCACATGTTTCTCGTCGCCGGTCGGCAGATGGTCGGTGATGAAGGTGACGTCGATATAGGTCTGTCCGATGAAGAGGGCCTGCATTCGTTTTCCGTCGTGAGGTGATGGGTGGTCCCGGCGGCAGCTTCAGCTTAGCACCGGATATTATGTGCGTTCGCCGAAATTATTCGCAACCATGCCGTCTTTGCGGCTTGAGATGGCCAAGTGAGCGGACTACCACCGTTCCGGCGTTTGCCAGCATGCCGTCCGATAACGGACGGTGGCTGTCCTGAGTTCCTGGTTGCAATACAAAGGGGGTAGGGGATGACCGTATATTCCGGGCCGGTGTTCGAGATGGCGGCGAACCAGTTCAACGTGATCGCCAACCATCTCGAAATCCCCATGGACGAGCGCGACCGGCTGTTGATGCCGAAGCGGTCCGTCACCGTCTCCTGCCCAATCCACCGCGATGACGGCACGGTGGCGGTGTTCGAGGGCTATCGCGTTCAGCACCATCTCACCATGGGCCCGACCAAAGGTGGCACCCGCTTTGCGCCCTCGGTCGATATCGGCGAGGTCGCCGCACTCGCGATCTGGATGAGCTGGAAATGCGCTCTTGTCGGTCTTCCCTATGGCGGCGCCAAGGGCGGGGTCAATGTCGATGTGACGCAGATCTCCAAGCGTGAACTGGAGTCGCTGTCGCGGCGCTACATGCAGGAGATGATTCCCTTCGTCGGCCCGCACACCGATGTGATGGCCCCGGACATGGGTACCAATGAGCAGGTGATGGCCTGGTTCATGGATACCTACTCGATGTACCAGGGCCAGACTGTGACCGAGATCGTCACGGGAAAGCCGGTCTCTTCCGGCGGCACGCTGGGCCGGCGCGAGGCGACCGGCCGCGGCGTCGCCTATCTCGCCAGGCGCGTGCTGAAGGAGCTTGGGATTAATCTCTCCGGCGCCACCGCCGTAGTCCAGGGCTTCGGCAATGTCGGTTCCTATGCCGCGCTGGAGTTGCATCACTACGGCCTCAAGATAACAGCGGTCTCCGACCACACCGGCGCGCTCTATGACGAGAAGGGCCTCGACATCCCGGCGCTGATGCACCATGCGCAGCTCCATGGCAGCATCGCGGGCTTCTCCAACGAACTGCATTTCGATCCCGCCGAGGTACTGACGCTGCCCTGCGACGTGCTGGTGCCGGCCGCGATGGAGCGCGTGATCGACGCTCGCGTCGCCGGCAAGCTCAGGTGCCGCGTGCTGGCGGAAGGCGCCAACGGTCCGACCACGCCGGAGGCCGATCTTGTCCTGGACAAGCGTCGAGATGAAATATTCCTCATTCCCGATATCCTCTGCAATTCCGGCGGCGTGGTGGTTAGCTACTTCGAATGGGTGCAGGATCTGCAGCAATTGTTTTGGGAAGAGGAGGAGGTGATGCGACGCGAATACCAGATCCTCGACCGCGCCTTCGAGACGATGCTGAAGCGCGCGAAGACGGACAACATCCCGCATCGCACTGCGGCGATGGCGATCGGCGTGGAGAAAGTCCGTGCCGCCAAGAACACGCGGGGGCTGTTCCCATGATCACCGCGCTCGACCATGTCGTCGTCCTCACCGGCGATATCGAGGCGGCGACGGCGGCTTATGAGACGCTGTTCGCACGCTCGCCAGCGTGGAAGAACGTCAGCGACGGCGCGGCGCGGGTGCTGTTCACGCTGGACAACACATCGGTGGAATTGATGGCGCCGAGCGGCGAGGGCGAGAATGCGGGCCGGATTCGCGCCGTGTTGGCATCGCAGGGCGAGGGGTTAGCGAGCCTGTGCTTCCGCACCAACGATATCGAAAAGATGCATCGCAGGCTGGAGCGGCTGACGCTGCGGCCGGAGCCGGTCTCGGAGGTGGAGAGCCAGGACGATATCTCCGGCGCGACGTTGTCCTGGAAGCGCACCCGCGCCGCCACCGATGCGACGCGCGGGGTGCGGATGTTCTTCCTCGAGCGGGAGCTGGAGCGCCCGCTCTCGGTCCGCACCCAGCCCGCGGGCATCACCGCGATGGACCACGTGGTGGTTGCGACCGCCGATCCCGAACCCGCCGCCGCGCTCTATGGCGCCCGCCTCGGCCTCGACATGGCGCTCGATCGTTCGCACGCAGATTGGGGCCGGCTGATGTTCTTCCGCTGCGGCGATTTGATCGTCGAGGTCGCGCACAAGCCCGGCAAGACGGAGGCCGATGCACCCGACCGCCTGCGCGGCATCTGCTGGCGCGTCACCGACATCGATGCCACCCATGCGCGGCTCGTTGCCGCCGGCGTCGACGTCTCCGAAATCCGCACCGGCCGCAAGCCGGGCACGCGCGTGATGACCGTGCGTACCGGTACCTGCAGCGTGCCGACGCTGCTCGTGCAGCCGTCGCCGCTTGCATCTGCGTAGCGATTCACTCACGCCTCCCGCCGTTGTCGTCCGGGGCAAAGCCCGGAACGATGCCGTCATTCCGGGGCGTCCGAAGGACGAACCCGGAATCCATGTCGCCGCCTGCGCTGTGGCCAGATGGATTCCGGGTTCGCGCGTACGCGCGCCCCGGAATGACGGCTGGCGGGCATGCGTGATTCATTCTCAAACGCCGTCGGCCGTGCTACATCCAACATTCCGACTGAATTGAGCGATCCGATTGGCCAAGGCAAAGCGAGTTCTGAAGTGGCAGCGTGACCCCGAGGGGATGCGGCTGCGCATCCTGGAGGCGGCGAAGGCCGAGTTCGCCACTCATGGGCTCGCCGGCGCGCGCGTCGACAGCATCGCCAAGAAGGCCGGCGCCAACAAGCGCATGCTCTATTACCACGTCGGCAACAAGGAGGACCTCTACCTCGAGGTGCTCGAAGGCGCCTATGAGAAGATCCGCGCCGAAGAACGCGGGCTTGATCTCGAACATCTCGAGCCGCCGGAGGCGATCGCGCGGCTGATCGATTTCACCTGGAACTATTTCATCCGCAATCCGGAATTCCTGGCGCTGCTGAATACCGAGAATCTTGCGAAAGCGCGGCATTTGAAGCGTTCGACCAAGGTCAAATCGATGCATTCGCCGTTCGTCGAGATGATCCGCACGGTGGTCACACGCGGCGTGAAGAGCGGCGATTTCCGCGCCGCGGTCGATCCGGTGCAGCTCTATATCTCGATCGCCGCGCTTGCCTTCTTCTATCTCTCCAACAGCGCGACGCTGAGCGTGATCTTCGGCCGTGATCTCTTGTCGAAGGACGCCCGCGATGAACGGCTGGAGCACATGATTGCGCTGGTGCTGGCGGCCTTGACGGGGAAGTCGATCGCAGCGTTCGGCAAGAGCAAGGCGCCGAAGCTGCAGGTGACCGCGCAGCAGGCGGTTTAGCGAAGCTCGAAATTGTTGCATCGCGTCGTCATGGCCGGGCTTGACCCGGCCATCCACGTTTTTCCAAGTCCATAAGGCGTGGATGCCCGGGTCAAGCTGGGGCATGACGACCAAATGCACTCAAAATGCCGCGCGAAATCGGGCTGGACAGTATTTATCCAACGGGTTAATTTCCGGTCCTAGAAACGGTCAAGCAGGGAAGCGGAACGTGGCGGAGAGCAAGGAAGCGGGTGGCCTGTCGAGGCTGCTGAATGCGGCGTGGGTGCGCCCATTTCTGTTCCTGGTGTTCATTGTGGCGGCGTGGGACCTCGCCATCCGCCTGTTCCACATTCCCGCCTACCAGATCCCGTCGCCGGGCGACGTCGTCGCCGTGCTGCAGACGGACTGGCCGGAGCTGCTGCGGCAGTCGTGGCCGACGACCTATGCGACGGTCTGTGGTTTCCTGTTGTCGGCACTGTTCGGCATTCCCGTCGCGATGCTGATCGCGGGGTCGAGGACGGTGGAGAGTTATGTCTATCCGCTTCTGGTGTTCTCGCAGTCGGTGCCGAAGATCGCGATCGCGCCGCTGTTCGTGGTCTGGTTCGGGTTCGGCATCATCCCCAAAGTGATCTCGGCGTTCCTGCTCGGCTTCTTCCCGGTGGTGGTCTCGGCGGTGCAGGGATTCAAGTCTGTCGATCCCGATATGGTCGATCTCGCGCGTGCGATGCAGGGCAGCCGCTTCCAGGTGTTCCGTGCTGTCAACCTGCCGCATGCGATGCCCGCGATCTTCTCCGGCCTGAAAGTGTCGGTTACGCTGGCGGTGGTTGGTGCCGTCGTCGGCGAGTTCGTCGGCTCCAATTCCGGCATCGGCTATGTGATGCAGCGCTCGATCGGAACCTTTGACCTGCCCACGATGTTCGCCGCGCTGGTGATCCTGGCGCTGCTCGGCGTCATCCTGTTCTGGATCGTCGACCGCATCGAACGCCTGGTTATTCCCTGGCATGTCAGCCAGCGCGAGGACATTATTTTCGCTTCGTGAGTTATCCGGAAGGACAACAACAAGAGGTTTCGCCCGCAATGACGGGGAGAGGGAGGAGAACAAGATGCGATTGATAGCTGTGGTCTTGGCGACGCTGACCTGGACGGCGATGTCGGTGCTTCCGGCATCGGCCGCCGACAAGGTGGTGCTGATGCTCAACTGGTATGTCTATGGCGAGCACGCGCCGTTCTATTACGGCAAGGCCAAGGGCATCTATGCCGCCGAGGGCATCGATCTCGAGATCCAGGAAGGCCGCGGCTCGGCCGCGACCACGCAGGCGGTGGCGGCCAAGACCGCCAATTTCGGTTATGTCGACATTCCCACCATGATGCGCGCGGCGGTGAAGGGCGCGCCCGTCATCGCGACCGGCGTGCTCCTGCAGACCAGCCCGATGTCGGCGATGGGCTTCGTCGACAAGAACATCAGGAAGCCAGAGGATATCAAGGGCAAGACGGTTGCGATCACGCCGGCCGATTCGATGACGCAGATTTGGCCGCTGTTCCTGAAGAAGACCGGCCTGAAGGAGAGCGACTTCCAGACGGTTGCCGGCGACGGCCAGACCAAGCTGAATGCGGTCATCAACGGTCAGGCCGATATGTTGCTCGGCTATGTCATGGACCAGTCGATGAAGATCAAGGACGCCACCGGCAAGGACGTCTATCCGATCAAGTTCGCCGATTACGGTATCCATCTGGTCTCCTCGGGCATCATCGCCAACAGCGACTATGTCAAGGCGAATGCCGATCTCGTTCGCCGCTTCATGTCGGCGACGACCAAGGCGGTGGAAGCCGCCGAGAAGGAGCCGAAGGCGGCGGCGCAGTCGATCCTCGATGCCAACCCCAAGGGCGGCAAGATCGACACGCTGACGCAGGGTTTTGAACTGACGATCCCGCTCTATCGCACCGATGAAACCAAGACCAAGCGGCCGTTCCAGGTCACCGACCAGAACATGAAAGACTCCGTCGAACTCATGGTCGAATATGGCGGGCTCGATGCCAAGGCTAAGGACAATCCGAAGGCCTTCTACACCAACGACTATCTGCCGAAGGGCGACTCGTGAAAATTTACCTCGACGTCATTGCGAGGAGCGACAGCGACGAAGCAATCCATCTATCCACTATGCCGCACTATGGATTGCTTCGCTTCGCTCGCAATGATGGGCTTCATCTGGCTTGGATGGATCTGACTTCATGAAACCGGCGACTAAAATCAATATGGATCAACCAGCCGCGCATCTGCGGCTGGTGTCCGACCGTGCCGCCGGCGATGCGTCCGGCATCAAGCTGTCCGGCGTCTCCAAGACCTACCGCTCGCGCGACGGCGACGTGCCGTCGCTGCGGCCGCTCGACTTCCACATCAACCAGGGCGAGTTCTTCGTCGTGGTCGGCCCGTCCGGCTGCGGCAAGTCGACCTTGCTCAAGATGATCTCCGGGCTGCTGCCGCCGACATCAGGCGAGATCCTGGTCGAGGGCGAGCCGGTGACGAAGCCGCACGGCAATGTCGGCATCGTCTTCCAGCACGCGCTGCTGCTGCCGTGGCGGAACATCCTCTCCAACGTGATGCTGCCGATCGACATGAAGAAGCTGCCGCGGGAAAAGTATCTGCCGCGGGCGAAAGAGCTTCTGAAGCTGGTCGGCCTCGAAGGCTTCGAGAAGAAGCTGCCATGGCAGCTCTCCGGCGGCATGCAGCAGCGCGCTTCGATCTGCCGCGCACTGGTGTATGACCCGAAGATCATGCTGATGGACGAGCCGTTCGGCGCGCTGGACGCGATGACGCGCGAGCGCATGAACGTGGAATTGATGCGGATCCAGCGCGAGACCGGCAAGACGGTGCTGTTGATCACCCACTCGATTCCCGAGGCGGTGTTCCTTGCCGACCGCGTGCTCGTGATGACCGAGCGTCCCGGCGCGATTGCGGCGATCTACGACGTGCCGCTGCCGCGGCCGCGCTCGCTGGATGCAATGTCCGATCCGGTCTTCACCGAGCTGGTGCAGCGCATCCGCAAGCACTTCTTCACCCAGGGATCGCTGGACTAGGACATGCAGGGATCGAGTCACCCTGGCGCGGCATCCTCCCACCTCTCCCCAGCGGGGAGAGGTGGGAACGCATCGATAGATGCGTTCCGGGTGAGGGGGAGTGCTCTATCGAGGGACTTGAGCCCCCTCACCCGAATTGCTTCGCAATTCGACCTCTCCCCGCTGGGGAGAGGTGGGGGCCCGCGGATCCGTTCATCCAAAATGCATCAGACTGCCGAGGTTTGAAGCTGATGCCGCCCCGTCTCGTTGTCCGAGATATTGCCCTGTTCGAACGTCCGGTCAGCTTTGCCCGGCCGTTCCGCTTCGGCGCGGTCGTGGTCAATGCGACGCCGCAGGCTTTCGTGCGGGTCGAGATCGAGGTGGAGGGGAAGAGCCGGGCGCTAGGTGCGAGCGCCGAATTCCTTGTGCCGAAATGGTTCGACAAGCGGCCAGAGCTTACGCCGGACGAAACGGTGCAGGAGCTGCGGCGGTCGCTCTTGATCGCGCGCGAGTTCTATCTCGCCCATTCCGGTTTTGACACCGCGTTCGGCCTGCATGCGGCCTGCATCGGCGCGCAAGTCGCGGCGTGCGCACGCGAGGACATTCCACCGTTGGCGGCAGCCTATGGACCGGCGGAAATCGACAAGGCGATCCTGGATGCGCTGCTCCGCTCCGTCGGCGTCAATTTCTTCGACGGCATGGCGCAGAACGTTGCCGGCATCGATGCACGGCTATCGCCCGATCTGGCTGACGGTGAAATCGCGGCTTTCCTCGCCGGGCGCAAGCGGCTTGAGCGGGTCGCGATCCGGCACACCGTTGGTCTCGACGACAAGATCGAAGGCGAGGGCGGTGTTGCCGACGCAAGGGAAAACGCCGGCGCGCGCTATTTCAAGCTCAAGCTCAACGGCGATCCCGAACATGATGCGGCGCGGCTGATCCGGATCGGCAATGAGCTGGCGACGCTTCCTTACGACTACGAGGTTACGCTCGATGCCAACGAGCAATATGCCGACCTTGCGGCGCTCGCCACTCTGGTCGACCGCCTCGACCGCGATCACGCAATGCAGCCGATCGCTGCAAAGCTGCTCTATATCGAGCAGCCGATGCCGCGCGACATCACCAAGGCCTCGCCGCTCGGCGCGCTGGCTAAAGGTGGCTTCATCATTGACGAGGCCGATGATTCCTACGATGCGTTTCCGGCGGCGCGGGCGCTCGGCTATCGCGGCATCTCCTCGAAATCCTGCAAGGGTCTCTACAAGTCGATCGTCAACGCGACGCGCGCGGCGAAATGGAGCGCGGATGGCGAAGCATATTTCGTCAGCGGCGAGGACCTGACCTGCCAGGCGGGGCTTGCCGTGCAGCAGGATCTGGCGCTCGGCGCGCTGATCGGCGTCACCCATGCCGAGCGCAACGGGCATCACTATGTCGACGGCTTTGCCGAGACGCCCATTGCCGAGGCAGAGGCATTCCTGTCGGCGCATCCCGATCTCTACGCCCGCGACCGCAAAGTGCGCCTCGCTATCCATGACGGCGATCTCATGACGGGATCGCTGACGACGCCGGGCTTTGCCACATCAGTGCATCCGGACTGGTCCACCCTGTCGCCGCTGGCGCGGCCAATAGCAAGAATTCTGCAGGAGCAAGCATTATGACCACCAAACGTCTCGGCCTGATCATGAACGGCGTCACAGGCCGGATGGGGCTCAACCAGCATCTGATCCGCTCGATCGTCGCGATCCGCAACCAAGGCGGAGTGCTGCTGTCGAATGGCGACCGCATCATGCCCGATCCGATCCTGGTCGGCCGCGACGCCGAAAAGGTCGGCGCGCTTGCCAAGCGCTTCGATATCGCGCGCGTCACCACCGACCTGGACAAGGCGCTGGCTGATCCCAACGACACCGTGTTCTTCGACGCTGCGACCACCCAGGCGCGGCCCTCGCTGCTGGCCAAGGCGATCAATGCCGGCAAGCATGTCTATTGCGAGAAGCCGATCGCGACCAATCTGGAAGAGGCGATTGCGGTGGTGAAGCTCGCCAACGCCAAGGGCCTCAAGCATGGCACGGTGCAGGACAAGCTGTTCCTGCCGGGCTTGAAGAAGCTCGCCTTCCTGCGCGACTCCGGCTTCTTCGGCCGCATGCTCTCGGTGCGTGGCGAGTTCGGCTACTGGGTGTTTGAAGGCGGGTGGCAGGAAGCGCAGCGACCGTCGTGGAATTACCGCGCTGAGGACGGCGGCGGCATCATCCTCGACATGGTCTGCCACTGGCGCTACGTGCTCGACAACCTTTTCGGCGAAGTGCAGAGCATCTCCTGCCTTGGCACGACCGATATCCCCGAGCGCTATGACGAGAAAGGCAAGGCCTACAAGGCCACCGCCGACGATTCCGCCTATGCGACGTTCCAGCTCAAGGGCGGCGTGATCGCGCATATCAACATGAGCTGGGTGACGCGCGTCTATCGCGACGACCTCGTCACCTTCCAGGTCGACGGCACCCATGGCTCGGCTGTGGCGGGGCTCACCGACTGCGTGATCCAGGCGCGGCAGGCGACGCCGCGGCCGGTGTGGAATCCGGATGAGAAGCGGCTGCACGATTTTTATGCCGACTGGCAGAAGCTGCCTGAGAATGCCGTCTACAACAACGGCTTCAAGGAGCAGTGGGAGATGTTTATCCGCCACGTCTGCGAGGACGCGCCCTACAAATACACGCTGCTCGAAGGCGCCAAGGGCGTGCAGCTCGCCGAATGCGCGCTTCGAAGCTGGAAGGAGCGGCGCTGGATCGACGTCGAACCGATCAGGCTGTGAGGGCAGGATCATGAACAGGCTCGTCCCGCCGATCTCTTCGCTCTCCCTGAAACTGCCGACCTCCGGCGGCGGCCTCGAGACCTATCGTCTCGCGGCGTCGCGGACCTTTCCCGCCAAGCTCGAGGGAACGCTGAACCGCGTCGCGTTCTCGGCGGCGCATGTCGTCGCCGACCCGCGCGCCGATGTCGATCCGTGGCTGACCGCCGCGGTCGACTGGGACAGGACGATCGCGTTCCGCGAACATGTCTGGGATCTGGGACTGGGCGTCGCGGAGGCGATGGACACCGCGCAGCGCGGCATGGGACTGGACTGGAATACCTCGCTGGAATTGATCCGGCGCTCGGTGAGCGCGGCGAAGGCCAAAGGCAATGCGCTGGTGTTTTCCGGCGCTGGCACCGACCACCTCGCGGTGGAGGACGCCAGGACGCTGGACGATGTGATCCGCGCCTATGAGGAGCAGATCGCCGCGATCGAGAAGGTCGGTGGCCGCATCATCCTGATGTGCTCGCGGGCGTTGGCAAAGCTCGGGCGGAGTGCGGACGACTACGCCAAAGTCTACGGCCGCGTGCTGTCGCAGGTCCGCGAGCCCGTGATCATCCACTGGCTCGGCGATATGTTCGATCCGGCGCTTGCGGGCTATTGGGGTACGAGCGATCTCGACAAGGCGATGGACACCGCGGTTGCCATCATCAACGCTCACGCAGGTAAGGTCGACGGTGTCAAGGTTTCGTTGCTCGACAAGCAGCGCGAGATCGACATGCGCCGGAGGCTCGATCCGCGCGTCAAGATGTATACCGGCGACGACTTCAACTATGCCGAACTGATCGCCGGCGACGAGCAGGGTTTCTCGCACGCGCTGCTCGGCATCTTCGATGCGATCGCTCCGGCTGCATCCTATGCGCTGTCGCGATTGGCTGCGGGCGATGAAGCCGGCTTCCACGACGTGCTGGGGCCGACGGTGCCGCTGTCGCGCCACATCTTCAAGGCGCCGACGCGGTTCTACAAGACCGGCATCGTGTTCATGGCCTATCTCAACGGTCACCAGGATCACTTCACCATGATCGGCGGGCAGGAGAGCACGCGCTCGACGCTGCATCTCGCCGAACTGTTCCGCCTCGCCGATGCTGCGGGTCTGCTCGCCAATCCGGAATTGGCGACGCGGCGGATGAAGACGGTGCTGGCAACGCGCGGCGTTGAACCCTGATGCGCGATTTTTCTTCCGATCACCGCTGGCTGTCGCTGAACACGGCGACGGTCCGCAAGCAGGGCAACCTGGTCGAGATCATCGAAGCCTGCGCGCGCCACGGCATCCGCGCCATCGATCCCTGGCGCGATCAGGTCGCGGCCGTCGGCCTCGATCGCGCTGTGCGCGCGGTGCGCGACGCGGGGCTCGAATTGTCGGGCTATTGCCGCGGCGGCATGTTCGTTGCCGACGCTGCGCATCGGCTTGAGGCGCGCGACGACAACCGCCGCGCGGTCGATGAGGCCGCCGCGCTCGGCGCCTCCTGCATCGTCCTTGTGGTCGGCGGCCTGCCGCAATATTCGCGGCCGGGCAGCGCGGCCTCGAAGGACATAGCGGCAGCGCGCACGCAGGTGCATGACGGCATCGCCGAGATGCTGGAATATGCGAGAGGGGCAAAGCTGCCGCTTGCAATCGAGCCGCTGCACCCGGCCTATGCCGGCGACCGCGCCTGCGTGAACACCACCAGGCAGGCGCTTGATATCTGCGACACGCTGGACCCGCAGCGCAGCGGCATGCTCGGCGTCGCGCTCGATGTCTATCACATCTGGTGGGATCCGGAGTTGATGGGCCAGATCGCACGTGCGGGCAAGGACCGGTTGCTTGCGTTCCATGTCTGCGACTGGCTGGTGCCGACCAAGGACATCCTCAACGACCGCGGCATGATGGGCGACGGCGTGATCGACATCAAGTCGGTGCGCGCGGCGGTCGAAGCACAAGGGTATGCGGGCTATTCGGAGATCGAGATCTTTTCCAACGACTGGTGGAGCCGGCCGATGGATGAGGTCTTGCGGATCTGCATCGAGAGGCACCGGACCGCGGTTTAGGGGCGGTACTCAAGGCTCCCTGAAAGCGTGGTCATTGGCCTGCAGTCTGCTGCAGCGTGTTGAACCGCGCTTTCTGCTCGCTGCTCAGCGTGGCATAGAACTCGTCCAGTCTGGCTTGCACCCAATCGGCTGCCTCCAGCATGGCCTCTAGCCGCTTTTCCATCGCCTCAAGCCGTCCGACCGGCGTCAGTGGCACCTCGTCCGGGCAGGCAGCTTGCAGCCCTGCAACCGCTTTCTTCGTCGCGTTGCTTAAGCGATCGAGCGCTTCCTTTTGCTTGCCCGCGGGGTGTATCACCGCTTCGATCCGTTCGATCGGCAGCTGCGTAAGGCTGGACTTCGGATCGCCGCAGGCCTCGGACGCTTCCCGCGGCGGCTGCTGTTGCGAACGATCGCCGACATTGGGACCGAGCGCGTTGAAGCGCGCCTTTTGCTCGTCGCTCAGCGAGTCATAGAACCTCTCCAGCGCCGGCCGCACGATCTTCACCGCCTCGAGCGTGGCGGTGATGCGGTTCGTCATCGCCCGCAAGCGGCCGGGCGGCGTCAGCGCATAGGGTTCGCTGCAGGATTGCTTGAACACATCGGCAGCCTTTGCCGCCGCAATCTTCAATTCATCGAGCAAAGCACGCTGCTCCGGAGTCGGTTGGACGGCCCGCGTGATGTCGGCGATCGGCCAGGCGGTCACGCCCTTGTCCGGTGCTTCGCACACTTGCCGCAGAGTCTCTGGGCTCGCGCTTGGGCGTTGGCGGCCTCGGTAACCGGTGATCGCCTCGCCGGGCTCCGGGTATCGGGCGTAGGCGGAATACGGACTGTCCGCACCCCAGAATACGGTGTCGACGAAGTCGTCGTAAGCGTAAGCCCAATAGCCTGGCTCGTAGGCATAGGGCCAGAACGTGTAGTTGAAGATGTCGGAATAGGCATAGGGCCAGAACACCGGGCCGAGCCAGGCAACAAACACCGCGTGCTCGCCGTGCCGCCAGGCACGGTGGGGCGCCCAGGCCTGCTCCCGGGCCGCGAGCGCCGCTTGGGCTTGCAGAGCATCACTGCGGAAGTGCGCGGCAAATCGTCCGCGTGCTGCAGCCTCAAGGGCCGCGGCAGCGGCAGGTCGCTCGGCCGAAGGCTGCGGTGCCAACCGCTGCAGCCGCGCCTGATCACGTTGCTGCATAAGCTGCTCGCGCTGGATCTGGCGGTTCTGGGTCTGGAGCAACCGCTCTTGCGCGCGTTGCGCCCGCACGCCTTCCGGCTTTTGTGACTGCAATTGCTGCACGCGCTGCTGCAGGCGATCGATGCGGGTCTGGCGCTCTGCGCTCTGGCGCGAAAGCATCTCACGCTGCCGTTCCTGCACCATCTGCTGTTGCTTTTGGATTCGCTGCTCACGCGTTTCGATCTGCTCCTGTGGCGACGGCCGCGCGCCCACAGCGGGCGATGGGGCCGCCCGCGACGGTGCGGCGATGTCGGGCCCGTGACGCCCTGCCGTGGCCGGACGCTGCGGTGGCGCAGCCGGGCCAGGACGGATGTCGGGTCGGCGGATCTCAGGTCGTGGCCCGGCTACGCGTGGTGCAGCCGCGCGCGGAGGTGCGGCAATATGCAGCGCCGGACGCGGTGCCATGGTCGGCCGCTGTGGCGGGGGAGCGGCACGGATCGCCGGCGCGGCCGGCCGCGCCATTGCCGGAGGTCGCGCCATTGCCGGCGGCGGTGCGGGGCGGGCCATGGCGGGGGGTGGTCCTGCTGGTCGGGCTGCTGGTGCAGCCCCGCCACCCCGGAAAGCCTTGGTCCCCTGGGCGAACGAGCCGCCGCTCCAAGCGATTGCGCAGACACCAACTAAGAACGCTGTAAGGCGAACGCCGTGCGGAAGCATGATGGCAGCTCCCTCCTACTGGCTCTGGTCGCCCGCAAACATCAACGCGCAAGCGCAGACATCGTTCGTTTATCGCTTGTATGGCCCACATCGATTGCAATGCAGGGTGACGGGCGAGCACAAGCCGCGCACGGCGGCACCGCAAGGGGAGGGCTGGCTCACCCCCAGATGCTGCTCGGAGTGCACTATTCCGGCGAGGCCACGGGGCGGCGGTGGGACGGTGAAGAATGGGTCGCAGAAAAGCTGCAGCCCCAGCTGATCAGCCGCTAGGCATTGACCGTGCACGGCACGCTGAGGAAGCCGCGGAAACGGACGCGGCCGCCGCGGGTCGGCTCGCCGGCGAGCGCGTAATTCGGGAAGCGGGCGAGGAAGCGAGAGATCGCGATGGCGCCTTCGAGCCGCGCGAGCGCCATGCCGGCGCATTGGTGCGCGCCGGTGCCGAAGGCGAGATGGCGGTTCGGGGTGCGGGCGATGTCGAAACGTTCGGGGTCAGGAAATTGCGCGGGATCGCGGTTGGCGGCGCCGATGCAGAGCGTCACCGGCGTGCCCGCGGACATCTTGATGCCGCCGAGCTCGACCTCTTCCACGATCATGCGGTTGCCGAGCTGGTTCGAGCTCTCGTAGCGCAGCATCTCCTCGACCGCGGTCTTGATCAGGTCGGGCTGCGAGATCAGCCGCTGCTTTTCCTTGGGATAGCGCAGCAGCGTCACCAGGCCGTTGCCGATCAGATTGGTCGTGGTCTCATGGCCGGCGTTGAGCAGAAAGATGCAATTGTGCAGCAGTTCCTGCTCGGTCAGTCGCTCGCCATTGTCCTCACCATTACCTTCGCCTTGGATCAGTCGCGTCAGCACGTCGCGTTCGGGATTGCCCGGCTTGGCCCGCCGTCGCTCGACCAGCGTCTCCAGATAGGCGAGGAAGTCCTTCACGGCCTTGTTGCCGCGCGCAAATTGCTCTGATGAGATCACCGGCTCAAGCGCGCCCAGGATCGCGAGCGACCAGTCGCGCAAGGGGCCGCGCTCGTCGTGGGGCACGTCGAGCAGATTGCCGATCACCTCGACTGGGATCGCAGAGGCGAAATCCTCGATCAGCTCGACCTTGCCTTTGGCGGCGGTCGCATCGAGCAGGCCGTCGATCAGGCGGATCAGGTCGGGCTCCATTGCGGCGATCGCGCGCGGCGACAGCGCACCCATGATCAGGTGCCGCACGCGGGTGTGCGCCGGCGGGTCGTTGAAGACGAGGCTCGTGGTGTGATGCTCGTAGAGGAGGGAGTCGCCGTATTTCGGCGAAAACTCCTTCTTCTTGTCGGAGGAGAACGCTTTCGTGCTTTTATAGGCGGTGACGAGGTCGTCGTAGCGGGTCAGGAAGTAGGAGCCGTTGGGCAGGCGCTTGACGGGCGCGTTATCCCGCAGTGCACGATAGGTCGGGTAGGGATCTGCATAGAATTCCGGCGTCAGCCGTTCGAGGTCGAAACTCTCCGCCAGCTCTCGTGCGTTTCCTGTCATGCTGCCATTCTCTTTTTGAGAACTGATATGCCGTTTTTGTTCTTCCGGAAAGTGCCGCCCGCTTTACAGTTCGCTTGCCTCGCTTCTTCCTTCGGAAACGCCCATGCATGCCCGCACTGAAACTGCCTCCGACAGCCAGCCGGCCTGGCCGGAAGAGATTTTCTCGACATTGCAGCGCTTCGATGTCCGCCAGGTGCCTTACGTGCCCGACGCCGGGCACGCGCAACTGATCGAGCGCGTGCTCGGCTCCTCCACCATGCGCGGCATTCCGCTGACGACGGAGGAGGAGGGCGTGGCGCTGCTGCTCGGCGCCTGGTCTGGCGGCCAGCGCGGCGTGCTGCTGATGCAGTCGAGCGGTGTCGGCAACTGCATCAACATGCTGTCCCTGACGCAGATCTTCCGCTTCCCGTTCCTGACGCTGGTGACGATGCGGGGCGAATGGGGCGAGTTCAATCCGTGGCAGGTGCCGATGGGATCGAACACGCAGGCCGCCTTCGAGCTCTGCGGCGTCAAGGTGCTGCGGGCGACGCATCCCGAGGAAGTGCGCGAGGTCGTCGAGGCCGGCGCGGCGCAGGCTTATAACGCTGCAACGCCGACCGCCGTGCTGCTGTCGCAGCGGCTGATCGGGGCAAAGGTATTCGTGAAATGAGCAAGGCCAATCTTCTGGACCGCCGCGCAGTCGTCGCCCACCTGCTGAAGGACCGTAACGGCGCGATCGCGGTCGGCGGCCTCGGCGCCTCGACCTATGACATCGCCGCCGCCGGCGATGATGCCCGCAATTTCTATCTCTGGGGCGCCATGGGCGGTGCGGTCATGATTGGACTCGGGCTCGCGCTGGCGCAACCCAAGCTGCCGGTGATCGTCATCACCGGCGACGGTGAGATGCTGATGGGGCTCGGGAGCCTCGCCACCGTCGGCGCGCAGAAGCCCGCCAACCTCTCCATCGTCGTGCTCGACAACGAAGCCTATGGCGAGACCGGAGGACAGGTCAGCCATACTGCCACTTCGGTCGACCTGGTCGGCGTCGCCAAGGCCTGCGGCATCGCCGACAGCCGCGCGATCACCACCATGGCCGAGGTCGAAGCGTTCGCGCTGTCGCTGAAGGAAGCGGACGGTCCGCGCTTCGCCAATGTGAAGATCGACGGCGCCAATCTGGAGCGGGTGTTGTCGAACCGCGACGGCACCTTCATCGTCAACCGCCTGCGCGGCTCGCTGGGCTACCAGCCGATTTAGGGAGTTTCGTAACCCGGATGGAGGGCAGCGCAACCCGGAATCCCTGAGTCAACGTTGAGAGAGCGGCCCTGGGTTATGCTGGCGCTTCACCCGGGCCACGGCATTCGTTCAAATTGCTTGCGACTCGACCCTCTCCGTGGGAGGAGTACGGTTCCCGTAGCGGTCGGCGGGCGCGCCTGCCGATTTTTGTCAAGTGTGACATCGCGTTATCTTCCTGACGGTACAAGACCTTATCGGGAGGTGGGGGCGTAACCCAACCTTAAGTTCTATTTTTGCACTGCCGTAAATTCTTGACAATCTTTAAGGTGAGTGATTACTCACGCGCATGTCTACCCTGCGCATGACAAGTGACTTGCGGCGTCAGCTGATCCTCAGCGCCGCCAAGCGGTGCTTCGCCCGCCATGGCTTTGCCGGCACCACGACCAAGAGCGTGGCGGCCGCCGCTTCCATTTCGGAAGGGCTGTTGTTCAAGCACTTCCCGTCCAAGGCGGCGCTTTACGCCGAGATCCTCGCCGAAGAGTGCGAGGCCGATCCGGATCTCGCGCACCTGCTCGGGCAGGACCCCTCGACCGCAACCCTGGTCGAACTTGTGAAGGGCATGGTCGGGCATTTCCTGGAGGTATCACAGGGGCCGGACGAGCAAGAGGCGCAGCGGCTGCGGCTGATGACCTCCAGCCACCTCGACGACGGTGAGTTCGCGCGCCTGCTATACGGCAAGGTCGGCGAACTGATCGCGCCGGTCTTCACCGCATCGATGGAACGCGCCGTTGCCGCCGGCGACGCCACCCGCATCGGCAGCGTGCCGCTCAACCTGTTCTGGTTCGCGCACCACGTCGTGCTGATGTCGGCGCTAACGCGGTTGCCGACGACGCCGTGCCTCAGCTACGGCGACGCGCCCGACCTCGAGCGCCAACTTTCCGAATTCATCCTGCGCGGCATCGGGCTCACCGAAGCCGCGATTTCCTTTTATTTGAACCGTCAGCCGTCACCGAGCCGGGGACAATCGGTAACAGCAGAAAGTGCATGACATGAACATCGTCACCGAAACCAACATCAAGGGCGAACCGATCGATAAAAAGCCGCACAAGCGGCCGGTCAGGATGGGGCGCTGGTTCATCATCGTTGGATTGCTGCTGGCGCTCGTCGTCGGCGGCCTGGTCTGGTTCAACTATTTCCGCGCCAAGATGATCGGCGAGTTCTTCGCCAACATGAAGCCGCCGCCGGTGACGGTGAATGCGGCCGAGGCGAAATCGGAAGTCGTGCCGAACCTGTTGACCGCGGTCGGCGAACTCGCCGCCGTGCACCAGGTCAACGTCACCTCCGACGTCTCGGGACGCATCACGGATATCCTGTTCACCGCAGGCGCCGAGGTAAAGGCGGGTGCGCCGCTGCTCCAGTTGTTCGACGGGCCGGAGCAGGGCGATCTCGCCAGCTTCAAGGCGCAGGCGACGGTGGCGCAGCTTTCGCTCGATCGCGCCAAGCAGCTTGCCGCGCGCAATTTTGGGCCGCAGGCTACGGTCGACCAGACCCAGGCTGCGTATGACCAGGCCCTGGCCGGTATTGCCAAGACCGAGGCGCTGATCTCGCAGAAGCTGGTCCGCGCCCCCTTCAATGGCGAGCTTGGCGTGCGCAGGGTCGAGGTCGGTCAATATCTGACCGCTGGCAACCAGATCGTGTCGCTGACCGATCTGTCGATGCTCTACGACAATTTCACCGTGACGGAAAAGGACAGCGGCCAGCTCAAAGTCGGCCAGACCGTCCGCATCAAGGTGGACGCCTATCCGGATCGCGTCTTCGAGGGCAAGCTGACCACGATCGAGCCGCAGGTCGCGACCGACACCCGCAACATCCGCGTGCAGGCCACCGTCGCGAACCCCGAAAAGATCCTCAAGCCCGGCATGTTCGCGACCACCACGGTGGTGCTGCCCGACAAGCCGCCGGTGATCACGGTTCCGGAAACCGCGGTCGACTACTCGCTCTATGGCGACTCGGTCTACCTGATCACCGAGAAGAAGGAGAACGACGGCAAGACCAGCCTGACGGCGGTGCGTACCTTCGTGCAGACCGGCAAGCGATTTGGCGGCCGCACCGAGATCGTCCGCGGCCTGAAGGCCGGCGACCGCATCGTGGCGCTCGGTCAGATCAAGCTGCAGTCGGGCGCCGCGGTTGCGATCTCCACCGAGCCGACGCCGCCGATCCCGGCCGAACCGCCGCGCTACTGAGAAGCAGGACCCCGTAATGTCCTTTACCGACATCTTCATCAAGCGGCCGGTCCTGTCGGTCGTCGTCAGCCTGCTGATCCTCCTGATCGGCTTGCGGGCTGCGACCGTGCTGCCGATCCGGCAATATCCGAAACTGTCGAACACGGTGGTCAACGTCACCACCAGCTATCCCGGTGCGTCGGCCGACCTGATCCAGGGCTTCATCACGACGCCGATCGAGCAGGCGGTCGCCTCGGCCGAAGGCGTCGACTACATCACCTCGTCCTCGGTGCTCGGCACCTCCACGATCCAGGTCTACATCAAGCTGAACTTCGACCCGAACCAGGCGCTCACCGAGGTGCTGGCCAAGGTCAACTCGGTCAAATACCTGATCCCGAAGGAATCGAACGACCCGGTCGTCACCAAGACCACCGGCCAGACCACGGCCGTGATGTATCTCGGCTTCTCCAGCGAGGAGCTGTCGGGATCGGCGATCTCGGATTACCTCACGCGCGTGGTCCAGCCGTTGCTGTCGACGGTTGATGGCGTGGCTTCCGCCGACATCCTCGGCGGCCAGACCTTCGCGATGCGACTATGGCTCGACCCGATCAAGATGGCGGGGCGCGGCGTGTCGCCCACGGATGTTGCGCAGGCGATTGCGTCCAACAACTTCCAGGCCGCCGCCGGCCAGTCCAAGGGCTACTACATCGTCTCCAACGTTTCGACCAACACCGATCTGCGCAACATCGACGAGTTCAAGCGCATGATCGTGAAGTCGAGGGAGGGCGGCTTCGTCCGGATGGAGGATATCGCGCAAGTCGAACTTGCCGCCCAAAGCACGGACGCGAGCGTCGCGTTCAATGGCGAGCATGCGATCTTCATCGGTATCAACGCGACCCCGCAAGGTAACCCGCTGACCCTTGTGAAGGGCGTCCGCGCCCTGTTCCCGGAACTCGAGCGCAACCTGCCGCCGTCGCTGAAGATGAAGGTGGCCTACGATTCCACCAAGTTCATTCAATCGTCGATCGACGAGGTGGAGAAGACGCTCGGCGAAGCCGTCGTGATCGTCATCGTGGTGATCTTCCTGTTCCTGGCCTCGATCCGCTCGGTCATCATCCCCGTGGTGACGATCCCGCTATCGCTGGTCGGCGTCTGCAGCCTGATGCTGGTCATGGGTTTCAGCATCAACCTCCTGACCCTGCTCGCGATGGTGCTCGCGATCGGTCTCGTGGTCGACGACGCCATCGTGGTGGTGGAGAACATCCACCGCCATCTTGAGGAGGGCAAGACGCCGGTACAGGCGTCACTGATCGGGGCACGCGAGATCGTCGGTCCGGTCATCTCCATGACCATCACGCTCGCCGCGGTGTACGCGCCGATCGGCTTCCTCGGCGGCCTCACCGGTGCGTTGTTCCGCGAATTCGCCTTCACGCTCGCGGGCTCGGTGATCGTGTCGGGCGTGATCGCGCTGACGCTGTCGCCCATGATGTGCTCGGTGCTGCTGAAGAACACCGAGGAAGGGCGTTTCGCGCGAGCGGTTAACCGCGTGTTCGGTTCGTTGACGCGCTGGTACGGTCGCAAGCTCGACCGCTCGCTCGATTACCGACCGATCACCGGCCTGTTTGCGCTGACCATGCTCGGCCTCGTCGGCTTCCTCTACATGCACACGATGAAGGAGCTCGCGCCCGAAGAGGACCAGGGCATCGTGTTCGCGCTGACGAAGGCGCCGAAATACGCCAACATCGACTACGTCGACTTCTACGGCGAGAAGATGGACAAGGTGTTCCAGAAGTTTCCGGAGACGGATCTGCGCTTCATCCTGAATGGCACGCCGAGCGCGCAAAGCGGCATCGCCGGCATGCTGCTCACCCCGTGGGATGAGCGCAAGCGTTCGGCCATTGCGTTGAAGCCGCTGGTGCAGGCGGAGCTGTCCAAGATCGAAGGCGTCAACGCCTTCGCTTTCAACCTGCCGCCGCTGCCGGGTGGTCCGGGCGGCCTGCCGGTGCAGATGGTGATCAATTCGACCGTCAGCTTCCAGGCCATCTATGAGCAGATGGAGAAGTTGAAGGCAGCCGCCCGCAAGAGCGGTATGTTCATCGTCTCCGACAGCGATCTCGATTTCAACCAGCCGGTGGTGCGCGTCCGCGTCGACCGCTCCAAGGCAAGCGACCTCGGCATCAACATGCAGCAGGTCGGCGCGACACTGGCCACGCTGCTCGGCGGCAACTACGTCAACCGCTTCAATCTGGAGGGGCGTTCCTACCAGGTGATCCCGCAGGTGCCGCGTGCCGTCCGCCTGTCGCCGGAGGCGCTTGGCGGCTACTACGTGCCGACCAACACCGGGCAGTTGGTGCCGATCTCGACCGTCGTCTCGATCGAGACGGGCACCGATCCGAACGCGCTGACGCACTACAACCAGCTCAACTCGGCGACCTTCTCGGCGGTGCCGATGCCGGGCGTGACGGTGGGCCAGGCGGTCGACTTCCTCGAAGGCGAGGCCAAGAAACTGCCGGCCGGCTTCGGCCATGACTATCTGGCGGACTCGCGGCAATATGTGCAGGAGGGCAACCAGCTCGTCATCACCTTCGCGTTCGCCGTGATCATCATCTTCCTGGTGCTGGCGGCGCAGTTCGAGAGCTTGCGCGACCCACTGGTCATCATGGTCTCGGTGCCCATGGCGATCGTCGGCGCCCTGATCCCGCTGTTCTTCGGCGTCGCGACGATGAACATTTATACCCAGGTCGGGTTGCTGACGCTGGTCGGCCTCATCACCAAGCACGGCATCCTGATGGTGGAGTTCGCCAATGAACTGCAGCTCAACGAGGGGCTCGACCGCCGCTCGGCGATCGAGATGGCGGCCCGCATCCGGCTGCGTCCGATCCTGATGACGACGGCGGCGATGGTCACCGGCCTGCTCCCGCTGTTGACCGCGTCGGGTGCCGGTGCGGCCAGCCGGTTCTCGATCGGTCTCGTCGTGGTCGCGGGCATGCTGATCGGTACGCTGTTCACGCTGTTCGTGCTGCCCGCGGTCTATGTCACGATCGCCACCGATCACCGGGCGAAAGCGACTTCAGAGCGCAACAAGCAGATCGCCGACTACGAGCTCGGCGATAGCGGAGCGCTCAAGCCTACCTGAGACTTCTTGGCCCCAAAGTCTCAGCGAAAGGGCGGCGACGGTTCTACCGTTGCTGCCCTTTTGGTTTTTGTGGAAGCATGTCTGCTGTCGTCCCGGGCTTGACCCGGACCCATAACCACAGGGAGGTGTTGTACGCGAGCAAGCGGTTATAGCTTGGCCCATCGCATGGGCCTGTGGTTATGGGTCCCGGATCGGCGTTCGCTTCGCTCACTTGTCCGGGACGACGGCGAGTTTCCTTGCTAGAAAGTCGCAAGCTCTACAGCATGCGCGCATAAACAACTGAGCTTTAGGGGAAACAGACATGGTGAGCGATTTCGCGCCCGGCAATTATCGCTTCATTCCGGCCGTATTCCAGTATTCGAGCGGCGCGGCCGCCGATCCCGGATTCGAGGTCGAACGCGTGCGCTTTGACAGGCTGGTGCCGCTTGCCGAAGGCTTTGCGCGGATCGCAAGTCATATCCAGGCGGCGGGTCGGCCGCTGACCTCGTTCTGCGCCTGCGAATTGCGTTCGCCGACGGCGGTGTCGGAGCAGGGCTTTCGCGCCTTCAACGAGCATTATGTGAAGACGCTCGCGGAATGGGGGCTGTTCGATGGCAGCACCAATCCGGTGGCGCGCAGCAATGTCTGTCCCGAAATCGATCCTCCCGCCGAGCCGTCATTCTACGCATTCTCGTTCACACGCCCGAGCACGGGAACCTCGCCGTCCTTCGTCATCGCCGGCGGCGCCGAGGCGCGCGGCGGTACCGGCAGCTATCCCGAGCGCATCGTGCGCTATCGCGACATGAGCGCGGAAGCCTGGAAGGAGAAGGTGCGCTTCACCGTCGGCGAAATGGAGCGGCGGCTCGCCGAATTCGGTTCCACCTGGCAGGACACCACCGGCGTGCAGGTCTACACCGTGCACGATTTCCATCCGCATCTCGCCGATGAACTGGTGCGCCGCGGCGCCACCCGCGCCGGCCTGACCTGGCACTTCGCCCGGCCGCCGGTGGTCGATCTCGAATACGAGATGGATTGCCGCCGCGTGCTGCGAGAGCTGGTGATTTAAGGCGCGTCTCTCTCCTCGTCATTGCGAGCGGAGCGAAGCAATCCATCTCGCCGCTTGTGGAGGCATGGATTGCTTCGTCGCTTTGCTCCTCGCAATGACGCTCAGAGAGGCGTGAGCGCCCGCTACCTTCCGGCGGCGTAGCCCTGCATGCCGCGCGGGTTGGCTGCAGCGCGGCGCTTGCGGCCCAACCGTGAAGCCGCGGTCAGCCGGCCCTCCGACCAGGCCGGGCCGACCTCGACGATGTGGCCGCGACGCTGCAACTCGTCGATGCTCGCCTTGGGCACGCGGCCCTCGACCACAAGCACCCCGGGGCGCGCGGTGCGTGGCCAGAACGAGATCGGGAAATGCTCGGAGTGCCAGGCTGGCGCGTCGATCGCCTCCTGCAGATTGAGCTTGGCATGGACGTGGCGCAGGAAGAACTGCGTGATCCACTGATCCTGCTGGTCGCCGCCCGGCGAGCCCCAGGCCAGATACGGCTCGCCGTCGCGCAGCGCCATGGTGGGCGAGAGCGTGGTGCGCGGGCGCTTGCCCGGCGCCAGCGCGGCCGGATGGTTCTCCTCCAGCCAGAACATCTGCGCGCGGCTGCCGAGGCAGAAGCCGAGCTCGGGGATGACAGGTGAGGATTGCAGCCAGCCGCCGGAGGGCGTCGCCGAGATCATGTTGCCGGCCTTGTCGATGATGTCGAAATGCACAGTGTCGCCGCGCACCTCGCCGAAGCGGCCGACGGTGGGCTCGCCCGCGCCCATCGCGCCGACCGCCTCGCGATGGCCCTCGGCGCGGCGCAGCTTGACCATCGCGCCAAAGCCTTCGACCGAGCCGGGGATGAAGTCGAGCGAAGCCTTGTCCTTCGAGATCAGCTTGCGGCGCTCGTCGTTATAGGCATCCGACAGCAGCGTCTCGATCGGGATATCCGTGAAGTTCGGATCGCCGTAGAACGTCTCGCGATCGGCGTAAGCGAGCTTGGCGCATTCGATCTGCAGATGGATGAAATCGGCGCTGGTGGGATCGAGGCCGTCGAGGTCAAAGCCTTTCAGCAATGCGAGCTGCTGCAGCATCACCGGGCCCTGGCTCCAGACACCGGCCTTGCAGACGGTGTAGCGGCCGTAATCGTAGGTCAGCGGCGCTTCGATCGTCGGCTGCCAGCGCGCCATGTCGTCAGCCGACAGCACGCCGCGATGCGGCGAGCCGGAGACGTCCATCACGTCCTGGGTGCGACAGAACTTGTCGATCGCTTCGGCGACAAAACCCTTCGACCACGCCCGACGCGCGCGCTCGATCTGCGCGACGCGGTCGCTGCCAGCGCTTTCCGCCTCTTGCAGGATGCGGGCGTAGGTTTCGGACAGGCGCTTGTTGGTGAAGATCGTGCCGGGCTTGGGCACCTCATTGTTGGGCAGATAGAGCTCGGCCGACGTCGTCCAGTATTTCCGGAACAACTGCTCGACGGTCTTGATAGTGGCGGAGGCGCGTTCGACCAGCGGAAAGCCTTCGCTGGCATAGGCGATCGCGGGCTCCAGCACGTCGCGCACCCGCAGCGTGCCGTAATCGCGCAGCAGCAGCATCCAGGACTCGAATGTGCCGGGCACGCAGGCGGCGAGGAGGCCGGTGCCGGGGACCATCTCCAGCCCCTCGCTGCGATAATGCGCGATCGTCGCCTTCGCCGGCGCGGGGCCCTGGCCGCAAATCACCTCGGTCTTGCCGCGCCTGACATCGTGCACAATGACAGGCACGTCGCCGCCGGGGCCGTTCAGGTGCGGCTCGACCACCTGTAGCGTGAACGCAGTGGCGACGCCGGCATCGAAGGCGTTGCCGCCTTTTTCCAGCGTGGCCATCCCGACCGCGGTCGCGATCCAGTGCGTGGAGGTGACGACGCCGAACGTGCCTTCGATCTCGGGACGCGTCGTGAACGGATCGGGGTTGATATTGCTCATCGTTGGCCACCAGTTGTTCTTTGCGGGCGCACTTGATCACAGGCGCGGGCCGCTGCCAACGGCGCGGCCGGCATGGCTACCTCGCATCGTTGTGTTCACACGGGTGCGGCAGCTTCGACGGGGGCGTTCACGGCGTGACAGGCCACGCCGTCGATCAATTCCGGCGCCTTTTGGCGGCACAGGTCAAACGCCAGCGGGCAGCGCGGGTTGAAGGCGCATCCCGGCGGCGGATCGATCGGGTTCGGGATTTCGCCTTTGACGGGAATGCGCTGGCGGCCGCTCATTGCGAGATCAGGAACCGCGCCGAGCAGCATCTTGGTGTAGGGCATGCGTGGATTGTTGAACAGCGCGCGGCCCTCCGCGACCTCCACGATGCGGCCGAGATACATCACGCCGATCCGGCTCGCCATATGGCGCACGACGGCAAGGTTGTGACTAATGAAGAGGTAGGTGAGGCCGAACTTGTCCTGCAGATCGCGCATCAAATTGAGGATCTGCGCCTGCACGGAAACATCCAGCGCCGAGGTCGGCTCGTCGCAGACGATGAACTCGGCCTCAGAGGCGAGCGCGCGGGCGATGGCGATGCGCTGGCGCTGGCCGCCGGAGAATTCATGCGGATATTTCAGCCCGTCATCGGCATGCAGTCCGACCAGGGAGAGCAACTCGCCGACGCGGGCACGGATGTCGCGCTCGCTTTGGATCAGCTCGAAGGCGCGGATCGGCTCGGAGACGATGGCATCGACCCGGAAGCGCGGATTGAGGCTCGCATAGGGATCCTGGAAGATCATCTGGATCCGGCGGCGCAAGCGCTGGCGCGCCTGCGCTTGCCTCGGATCAGTCATCGAGACGCCGTCGATCACGACCTCGCCCGAACTCGGCGGCAACAGCCCGACCACCATGCGCGCCACCGTGGTCTTGCCGGAGCCGGACTCGCCGACAAGCGCAAAGGTTTCGCCTTTGCGGATATCGAAGGTGACGCCGTCGACCGCCCTGAGGAATTCGAGATGGCCGCCTTCGAGCACGCGATTGAGCCACGGTTTTGATACGTCGAACACGCGCCGGAGATTCTTGACCTCGATGAACGATGTCATGCCGCACTCTCCTTCGCGGCGTGGTCGTAGAGATGGCAGGCGACGGCCTGCGCGCCCTGGCGGATCGGTTCGGGACGCTCGACCCGGCAGCGGTCGAAGGCAAAAGCGCAGCGCGGGTTGAACGGGCAGCCCGGCGGAATCGCCGACAATCGCGGCATCGAGCCAGGAATCTGCACCAATCGCTTGTCCTCGCCGGCAAGCGTCGGGATCGCGCCCATCAGGCCCTTGGCGTAGGGATGCAGCGGATTGCGGACGACGTCCTGCACCGGGCCGATCTCGGCGATGCGGCCGGAATACATCACCGCGACGCGGTCGCAGGTCTCGGCGATCACGCCCATGTCGTGGGTCACAAGCATCACCGCGGTGCCATGATCGCGGCCGAGCCGCTTGATCAATGCGATGATCTGCGCCTGTACGGAAACGTCGAGCGCGGTGGTCGGCTCGTCGGCGATGATCAGTTCCGGCTCGGCGCAGATCGCGAGCGCGATTACGACGCGCTGGCGCATGCCGCCGGAGAATTCATGCGGATAGCCGTCGACGCGCTTTTCCGGCGCGGGGATGCCGACCTCGGCGAGCAGGTCGACGGCGCGCTTGCGCGCGGCGCTCTCGGAGAGGTTGGTGTGGGTGCGGATGGTCTCGACGATCTGGTCGCCGATCCGGTACAGCGGGTTGAGGCTCGTCAGCGGATCCTGGAAGATCATGCCGATGCGTTTGCCGCGCACGCGCCGGATTTCCTCCGGCGGCAAATGATCGATGCGCATGCCCGAGAGCAGGATCTCGCCGCCGGAGATACGGCCGGGCGGATCGATCAGGCCAATGACGGCAAGGCCCGTGACCGACTTGCCGGCGCCGGATTCGCCGACCACGCCCAGCACCTCGCCCTTGGCGATCTCGAAGGAGACGCCGTCGATCGCGCGCAACGTCGCGCGGCGGGTGACGAACTCCACCTTCAGGTCACGCACGGAGAGGACAGGCACGGTCATCGGAGCTTCGGATTGAGCGCGTCGCGCAGCCAATCGCCGAGCAGGTTGATCGAGAGGATCAAGCCGGCCAGCGCAATGCCGGGAAAGGCGACGATCCACCATTCGCCGGCGAAGAGATAATTGTTGCCGATCCGGATCAACGTTCCGAGCGAGGGCATGGTGTCGGGCATGCCTGAGCCCAGGAACGACAGCGTCGCCTCGGTGATAACAGCGAGCGCCAGGTTGATGGTGGCGATGACGAGGATCGGGCCCATCGTGTTGGGCAGCACATGGCGCAGCATGATCTTGGGCGCGGGCAGACCGATCAGTTGCGCGGCGGCGACATAATCCTTGTTCTTCTCCACCATGACCGAGCCGCGCACGGTGCGGGCATATTGCACCCAGAAACTCAGCCCGATCGCGACCACGAGGACGGCGAGCATGCTCATCGGATCGAGCCGGTTGCCGAACACGGATTTGGCGACGCCATTGACGATCAGCGCGATCAGGATCGCCGGGAAGGTGAGCTGCACGTCGGCGATCCGCATGATCACGGCGTCGACGGCGCCGCCGAGATAGCCCGCGATCAGCCCGAGCGTGATCCCGATCGCGCCGGCGAAGACGACGCCGAGCACGCCGACGATAAGCGAAATCCTCAAGCCATAGAGAATGGCGGAGAACACATCGCGGCCCTGTTCGTCGGTGCCGAGCAGGAACGGGCTCTGGCCGTCCACGGTCCAGAGCGGCGAGATGCGTGAGTTCATCAATTGGAGCTGCGCCGGATCGAACGGGTTCTGCACGGCGAGTACGGAAGCAAGGATCGCGAGCAGGAAGAACAGCAGGGTGACGGCGGCCGCGAGCATCGTCAGCTTCGAGCGGCGGAAGGAATAGAACAGGTCGCTGTCGACGGCGCGACGGAACCAGCTTGCACCAGCGTGCGCGGCTTCGGTCTGGTGTTGGACGACTGAGTCGGACATGCTGTGGCCCTCAAGCCGGACGGCTGACGGTGGCGCGCAGGCGCGGGTCGACGATGGTGTAGAGGATGTCGACCACGAGGTTGATCGTGACGAAGATCAGCGAGACCATCAGAAGATACGCCGCCATGATCGGGATATCGACGTTTTGCACCGCCTGCACGAACATCAATCCCATGCCCGGCCACTGGAACACGGATTCGGTGATGATTGAGAATGCAATAACCGAGCCAAATTGCAGGCCGGCCACGGTGATGACGGGAACCAGCGTGTTCTTCAGCGCGTGACCGAAATGAATGGCGCGCGTGGTCAGTCCACGGGCGCGGGCAAAGCGGATATAGTCGGCGCGCAGCACTTCCAGCATCTCCGCGCGCACCAGCCGCATGATCAGCGTCATCTGGAACAGGCCGAGCGTGATCGAGGGCATGATCAGCGCCTTGAGTCCGGACACCGTGAGCAGGCCAGTGGTCCACCAGCCGATCCGCACTACTTCGCCGCGGCCGAATGAAGGCAGCCAGCCCAGGGTCACCGCGAACAAATAGATCAGGAGGATGCCGATCAGGAAGGTCGGCAGCGAGATGCCGATCAGCGACACCGCCTGGCATAGTTTGGCAAGCAAGGTGTCGCGCCTCAGCGCGGCATAGACGCCCATGAGGATGCCGAACACCATCGCGAAGATGGTGGCGCAGACCGCGAGCTCCAGGGTCGCCGGCAGCCGCTCGGCCAGCAGCGTCGAGACCGGCTGCCGGAACTGATAGGAGACGCCGAACTTGAACTGCGCCGCGTTGACGAAATAGCGCGCGAACTGGATCAGCACGGGATCGTCGAGCCCGAGCGATTTGCGCACCGCCTCGCGCTCGGCCGCGGGCGTGTCGATCGAGACGATCTGGCTGACGGGGTCGCCGGCGAAACGGAACATCGCGAAGGCGATGATCCCGACGGCGATCATCACCCCGATGGCTTGAACGGCGCGGCGAAGCGTGAAAGCGAGCATCTGTTCCTTTCACCCGAAGCGTTGGCGATTTCCCGCCACTAAGCAAAAGGTCCCGGAAGCGCGGGGCTGCCGGGACCTTGGAGTGACGAAGCTTTATTCCGATTTGACCATCCAGTAGGGCAGCACCTGGTTGTCCGGGCGCTGCACCACTTTCAACTTCTTCGAGACACCCCAGGCCAGCGCCTGCTGATGCAGCGGGATATAGGCCCAGTCCTTCATCGCGATCTCGAAGCCGGCCTTTATCAACTGGTCGCGCTTGGCGGTGTCGGTCTCCTGCAGCACCTTGTCGGCGATGGCGTCGAATTCCTTGTTGCAGTAGCCGCCGAGATTGGTCTCGCCGCGCGCCGATTTCGGATCGTCGCGGCAGCCCATGATGTCATACATCACGTTATGCGAGTCGAGCGTGCCCGGCGTCCATCCCAGCATATAGAACGAGGTCTGGTAGCCGCCGGGCTTCAGGATTTTTGCAAAATACTGCGCTTTCGGCTGCGCCAGCAGATTCACCTTCACGCCGATGCGGGCGAGCATGCCGACCACGGCCTGGCAGATCGCGGCGTCGTTGACATAACGGTCGTTCGGGCAATCCATGGTGACTTCGAAGCCGTCGGGATAGCCGGCTTCGGTCAAGAGCTTCTTGGCGCCGTCGGGATCGAATTTCGGACGGGTGAAATCCTTCGACAGCGTGAACAGTTGCGGCGCGACCATCAGCGCCGACGGCGTCGACAGCCCGCGCATCACGCGGTTCTTGATCAATTCGATGTCGACCGCCTTGTAGAAGGCTTCGCGGATACGGACATCCTTGAACGGGTTCTTGCCCTTGATGTTGGAGTAGAGCAACTCGTCGCGGCTCTGGTCCATGCCGAGGAAGATGGTGCGGAGCTCCGGTCCCTTCAGCACCTGCGCGTTCGGACTGGAATCGACGCGCGAGATGTCCTGGATCGGAACCGGCTCGATGATGTCGACCTCGCCCGAGAGCAGCGCGGCGACGCGGGTCGCATCGGAGGCGATCGGGGTGAAGACAATTTCCTTCAAATTGTGTTCGGGCTTCTGCCACCAGTTCGGATTGACCTTGAACACCGTCTTCACGCCGGGCTGATGGCTTTCGATCATGAAAGGCCCGGTGCCGTTGGCGTTGAGCGAGGCAAAGCTCGGCGTGGTCGCTGATGCCGGCGTGGGCTGCGTGGCGTTGTTCGCCTCGGCCCACTTCTTGTCCATGATGTACCAGGTATCCCATTGCGAATTCAGGATGGGATTGGGCGAGGTCAGGATGAAATCGACGGTGTAGTCGTCGACCTTGACGACCTTGGCATCGGCAGGAATGCGGGTCTGCAGGTTGGAGCCCTTCGCGCGGACGCGGTCGGCCGAGAACACCACGTCGTCGGCGGTGAAGGGATCGCCGTTTTGGAACTTGACGTTCTTGCGCAGATGGAAGCGCCAGCGGGTCGGCTCCGGCGTCTCCCAGCTTTCCGCGAGCGCCGGAATGATCTTCAGATCCTTGTCGCGCGCGGTGAGTCCTTCATAGACCTGTCCGAGATGGGCATGCGTGGTCGTCTCGTTCAGCGTATGCGGATCCAGCGATTTGAGATCGCCCTGATTGGCGTAGCGCAGCGTCTGGGCTGAAACAGATGTCGTCGTCGCGACGATGGCAAGACTTATTGCCGCAAGCAGATACTGGCGTACCGACATTTGAACCTGTTCCCCGTCTTGGCCCCGCGATGCGCTGTTTGGATATTGCATGCCAATGTTGCCAAAGTTTACCGGGTGCGCAAGCGCGATTTCCCGTAAGACGTGAGATCAGTTTGCGCAGTGGTGCCGCAATCATTAGCTTGACGCTCGCTGGTCGGGCGTGCGCGTAGCATTGAACTTTCGGAGTACTGATGGCGGAACTGAGGGCCGACGTCGTTGTCCTGGGGGCTGGCATGGTCGGTGTTGGTGCCGCCTTGCATCTGCAAAAACGAGGCCGCGATGTCGTCCTCGTCGACCGGCATGATGTTGCCGGCGAGGAGACGAGTTACGGCAATGCCGGCATCATCGAATGCGCCTCGGTTTTTCCTTACATGTTCCCGCGGGATTTCGGGGAGCTGCTCCGCTATGCGCTGAACCGCGCGCCGCAGGTGCGCTACCGCTTCGCCGACCTGCCGATCTTCCTGCCATGGCTCGCGCGCTATTACTTCGCCTCCTCGGCTGAGGGTGCATTGCACAGCGCGCTCGCCGAGATGCCGTTGATCCGACAGAGCCTGATCGAGCACGAGGCGTTGATTGCAGAAGCCGGCGTTCCGGAATTGCTGCGCAAGACCGGCTGGATCAAACTCTATCGCAGCGAAGCGACCTTCGCCAAGGCCGTGCGCGATACTGAGCGTGCGAAGCAATATGGCGTCACCAACGAAGTCCTCGATGCCAAGGGCATCGCCGCGCGTGAGCCGAACCTGTCGGGTGACTTCGCCGGCGCCGTATATTCGCCGGCGCCGGGCTCGATCGTCGATCCCGGCGGGCTGGCAAAGGCCTATGCCGCGTTGTTCGGCCGCAGGGGCGGCCGCTTCTTTGTCGGCGACGCCCGCACGCTCGAACAGTCCGGCGGACGATGGCGGCTGGCCATCAGCGAGGGCAGTGTGACCGCCCGCGAGGTGGTGGTCGCGATGGGCCCGTGGTCCGACCAGATATTCGGTCCGCTCGGCTATGCGATCCCGCTTCAGGTCAAGCGCGGTTATCATTTGCACCTGAAGCCGGGCGGTAACGCCGTGCTCAATCATCCCGTGCTCGATTCCGATCTCGGCTATTGTCTGGCGCCGATGAACCGCGGCATCCGGCTCACCACCGGTGTCGAGTTCGCCCATCGCGACGCACCGGCGTCCCCGGTGCAGGTCGAGCGGGCGGTGCCGCGGGCGCGCAACCTGTTTCCACTCGGCGATCCCGTCGAGTCAAAGCCCTGGAAGGGCGCGCGGCCCTGCCTGCCGGACATGCTGCCGGTGATCGGCAAGGCGCCGCGCCACCCCGGGCTCTGGCTCGATTTCGGCCATCAGCACCACGGATTGACGCTAGGGCCCGTGAGCGGCCGGCTGCTTGCGGAGATGATGACCGGCGAGACGCCGTTTGCGGATGCGAAGCCGTTTGCGGTCGAGCGCTTTGGTTGACCCTGGCAGGCGACGCCTGCCGCCTGCCGTCATCGTCCCGCTTGCGTGACCAGCCCTCTCGCGGCGATACTGCACCACGGCATGATCCTTTCGAAGAATCGATTCCGGGTCATGTTCTTGCGTCAACTGCATTGAGGAGCGGTCATGAAGGTCAATGTCGAAATAGATTGCACGCCGCTCGAAGCCCGGCAGTTCTTCGGCCTGCCGGATGTCGCGCCGATGCAGACGGCGGTCATGGAAAAGCTCCAGCAGCAGATGACCTCGAACATCGAGAAGGTATCGCCGGAAGCTTTGATGCAGAGCTGGCTCGATCCCAAGCTGGCCGAGCGTTTCCAGGACATGTTCGTGGCGATGGCGGGCCTCGGCAGCACCTCGAAGAAGGACAGGAAATAGATGACCGCTGTGGATGGCAGCCGTGAGGAGAGCGAACGCCGGCTGCGTCCACCGAACATCTGTCTGATGCTGGCCGAGGGCAGGGGCCTGTTCGAATTCAATTCGAGCCTCCTGCTGCTGCCGCTTTTGATGCGTGCGCCGAGAGGGGACGGCCATCCGGTGCTGACGCTGCCGGGATTCCTGGCAAGCGACCTGTCAATGGCGCCGATGCGGCGGTACCTGAAGGCGCTCGGCTATGACACCTATGCCTGGAGCTTTGGCCGCAATGTCCGCGGCCTCAGCCGGATGCGCGCCTCGCTGCGCGATCTGTTGCGGCGGATCACTGACTCCACCGGACGCAAGGTGAGCGTTATCGGCTGGAGCCTTGGCGGCGTCTATGCGCGCGATCTGGCGCTGAACGCGCCGGAGATGGTGCGCTCCGTCATCACGCTCGGCTCCCCCTTTGCCGGCGATATCCGCGCCACCAACGCGACGCGGCTCTACGAGGCGCTGACAGGCGAGAGCGTCGATGACATTCCCGAGGTCCGGCAGGCGATCGCCGGCGACATGCCGGTGCCGACGACCTCCATCTACTCGCGCGCCGACGGCATCGTGAACTGGCGCACCAGCGTGCTGCGTCCGTCGGCAACAGCCGAAAATATCGAGGTGCTGCTCGCAAGCCATATCGGGCTCGGCGTCAATCCCGCGGCGCTCTGGGCGGTAGCCAACCGGCTGGCGCAGGCGGAGGGCGAGTTCAGGCATTTTGATCGGTCCGGCCCCTTTGCCATTGCCTATCCACCCCCGGAACAGGCACAATCCTGATCGACGCCGCAGCAAGCGGCCGTCCGAATGAGAGCGCCACCAAGGCGCCGCACGACAATCACCGGGAGGGAGCCATGGCCGACGCCAAGAAACTGTCGTCGCTGGACGCGTCGTTTCTCTATCTGGAAACGCCGGAAATGCCGATGCACGTCGGGAGCATGGCGATCTTCCGACTGCCCGACGACTACAAGGGCGACTTCTTCGAAGACTTCAAGGCGATGATCGCCTCGCGACTGCACATCGCGCCGATCCTGAAATCGCGCCTGGAGAAGGCACCGCTCGACATCGACCATCCTTCCTGGGTGGAGGACGACCAGTTCGACATCGACCGCCACATCTTCCGCGGCAGCCTGCCGGCGCCGCATGACCGCGCCACGCTGGAGCGCCTCGTCGGCTGGATCCATGCCAAGCTGCTTAATCGCGCCCGGCCGCTGTGGGAGTTCTACGTCTTCGAGGGTATGCAGAACAACGAGATCGGCCTCTACTCCAAGATGCACCATGCTTGCATCGACGGCGGCGCGGGCGCTGCGCTCACCAGCATGATCTACGACGTCTCGCCGATCCCGAGGAAGGTCGAGCCGCCGGCCGCGCGGAAGGTCGCGCAGGAACCACGCGACATTGCGGCCAACCTGATCGATTCCTATCAGCTGCTCTGGACCCAGCCGTTCGATGCAGCGGCGGCGCCAAGGACGATCGAGCTGCCGCGCTCGGGCAAGAGCGATCTCGGCTCGATCCTGTTCGACAACGCCATGTTCCAGATCGAGAACGCAATCAAGTTCGCAAGTGCGGTGCCGGCGATGCTGAAAAGCGTGTCGGAAGTCGTGACCAAGGTCTCCGATCCAAAATCGCGCGAAAGCCTCGCCAGCATGGTGTCGCCGCCGACCATCCTGAACAAGGCGATCTCCTCGGAGCGCAGCTTTGCCGGCACTTCGGTTTCGCTGTCGCGCGCCAAGGCGGTGGCAAAGGCGGCCGGCGGCAAGCTCAACGACGTCGTGCTGGCGCTCGCCTCCGGCGTGGTGCGCCGCCATTTGATCAGCCAGGGCGCGCTGCCGAGCAAGTCGCTCACCGCGGCGGTGCCGATCTCGCTGCGCGAGGAGGGCAATACCGAGTCGAACAACCAAGTGTTCGGGATGATCTGCTCGATCGCGACCAATGTCGAGGATCCCAGGGCGCGGCTGGAAGCGATCATCGCGCAATCCACCAAGGCGAAGGAGATGTCGCATCCGCTGCGGGCGTTCATGCCGCAGGTCTCCAATGTCTCGATGCTGGGCGCGCCGATCCTGGTGCAGATCCTGGCGCTGCTCTACAGCCGCTCGGACCTGTCGAACGTGCTGCCGCCGGCGGCCAACATCACCGTCTCCAATGTGCCGGGACCAAGACAGACGCTCTACGCGGCCGGCGCGGAGCTGCTGCACATCTTCCCGGTGTCGATCGCAACCCACGGCCTTGCGTTCAACATCACCGTGCAGAGCTATCGCGACCAGCTCGACTTCGGTTTCGTCGCCGGCGCCAACATCATTCCGCATGTGCAGGTTTTGTGCGACATGCTGCCGGCCGAATTCGAGGCGCTGGAGGCGGCGTTCGTGCCGCCACCAGCCGAGACCAAGAGCGCCGCTGAATAAGGATTGTCTCGATGTTGGAAATGCCCCCGCTGCAATTCGCCCAGACCAACGGCATCCGCATGGGCTTCTATGAAGCCGGACCCAACACGGACAAGCCGCCGATGGTGCTCTGCCACGGCTGGCCGGAGCTCGCGTTCTCCTGGCGCCACCAGATCAAGGCGCTGAGCGAAGCCGGTATCCGCGTGATCGCGCCGGACCAGCGCGGCTATGGCGTCACAGACCGGCCGGAGCCGGTCGAGGCTTATGATATCGAGCAACTGACCGCCGATCTCGTCGGCCTGCTCGATCATCTCGGCATAGACAAGGCTATCTTCGTCGGCCATGACTGGGGCGGCTTCGTGGTCTGGCAGATGCCGCTGCGGCATCCGGGCCGCGTCGCCGGTGTGGTCGGCATCAATACCCCGCATACCAACCGTGCCTGGGCCGATCCGATCGAGCTTTTGCGCAAGCGCTTCGGCGAGCACATGTATATCGTCCAGTTCCAGGACCCCGCGCATGAGCCGGACAAGATTTTTGGCAGCCGGGTCGAGCAGACCTTTGATGCCTTCATGCGCAAGCCCGCACGGCGGCCCGACGCTCCGGCGGAGGAGGTCGTGGCTGGCGTCGGCGCCTCGCCGCGGCTCAACCTGGCTTTCCCGCAGATGATCGCGAATTACGATGCCCAGCACGATCCGCGCACGCCGATCCTGTCGCCGGAAGAAAAGCAGGTGTTCGTCGATGCCTTCACCAAGACCGGCTTCACCGGCGGCATCAACTGGTATCGCAACATGTCGCGCAACTGGCAACGCTCCGAAGGGCTCGATCACATTGTGCGCGTGCCGTCGCTCATGATCATGGCCGAGAACGACGCGGTGCTGCCGCCGTCGTCGGCCGATGGCATGGACAAGCTCATCCCGGATCTCGAGAAATACCTGGTCAAAGACAGCGGCCATTGGACGCAGCAGGAGAAGCCGGAAGAAGTCAGCGCCAAGCTGATCGAATGGCGTAGAAGGCGGTTTGGGTAGAGCAGGCGCTTCCAGCATCCTCGATGGTCATTCCGGGGCGCGCGCGTAGCGCGAGCCCGGAATCCATCGGGCCGCATGCGAGGAGGCGCAATGGATTCCGGGCCTGCGCCAAGAGGCGCATCCCGGAATGACAGGATGAGAGATCGAGAATAGGGCAGGAGACATTCCCATATGCCATCCGGCAACCGACTGGCTCCGATCCCGCATCCGCCGACCATGCCCGTGGTCGGCAACATGCTGTCGCTGGATTCGACCGCTCCGGTGCAGCATCTGGTGCGGCTCGCCAAAGAGCTCGGGCCGATCTACTGGCTCGACATGATGGGCGCCCCGCTCGTGATCGTCTCCGGCCATGACCTTGTCGACGAGCTCTCGGATGAAAAGCGCTTTGACAAAGCGGTGCGCGGCTCGCTGCGGCGTGTGCGCGCGGTCGGCGGCGACGGCCTGTTCACCGCCGACACCAAGGAGCCGAACTGGGGCAAGGCGCACAACATCCTGCTGCAGCCATTCGGCAACCGCGCCATGCAGTCCTACCATCCGAGCATGGTCGATATCGCCGAGCAGCTCGTGAAGAAATGGGAGCGGCTCAACGCCGACGAGGAGATCGATGTCGTCCACGACATGACGGCGCTGACGCTCGACACGATCGGGCTCTGCGGCTTCGACTATCGCTTCAATTCGTTCTATCGCCGCGATTATCACCCCTTCGTGGAGTCGCTGGTGCGCTCCCTCGAGACCATCATGATGACCCGCGGCCTGCCGCTGGAGCGCCTGTGGATGCGCCAGCGACGCAAGACGCTCACTGAGGACGTCGCGTTCATGAACAAGATGGTCGACGAGATCATCGCCGAGCGCAGGCGGAGCCAGTCCGATGTCGGCGAGGGCCAGAAGGACATGCTGGCGGCGATGATGACCGGCATCGACCGCGTCACCGGCGAGCAGCTCGACGACGTCAACATCCGCTACCAGATCAACACATTCCTGATCGCGGGCCATGAGACCACGAGCGGTCTGTTGTCGAGCACGATCTATGCGCTGTTGAAACATCCCGAGGTGCTGAAGAAGGCGTATGAAGAGGTCGACCGCGTACTCGGCCCCGATATCAACGCCAGGCCGACCTATCAGCAGGTCACCCAGCTCACCTACATCACGCAAGTCCTGAAGGAGGCGCTGCGGCTGTGGCCGCCGGCGCCGGCCTATGGCATCGCACCGCTGCAGGACGAGACCATCGGCGGCAAGTACAAGCTGAAGAAGAACACGTTCATCACTGTTCTCGTGATGGCACTGCATCGCGACCCCAACGTGTGGGGACCGAATCCTGATGTCTTCGATCCCGAGAATTTCAGCCGCGAGGCCGAGGCCAAGCGCCCGATCAACGCCTGGAAGCCGTTCGGCAACGGACAGCGCGCCTGCATCGGCCGCGGCTTTGCGATGCATGAGGCAGCGCTCGCACTCGGCATGATCCTGCAGCGCTTCAAACTGATCGATGTGCATCGCTACCAGATGCATCTGAAGGAAACGCTGACGATCAAGCCCGAGGGCTTCAAGATCAAGGTGCGCCCGCGCGAGGACAGGGAGCGCGGCGTCTTCGCTGGCGCGGCCGCGGCGGCGTCGGCCGCGCCGAGGGCGCCTCGGCCGAAACCGCGCCTGGGACACAACACGCCGATGCTGGTGCTCTACGGCTCCAATCTCGGCTCGGCCGAAGAACTGGCGACACGGATGGCCGATCTCGCCGAGGTCAATGGCTTCAACACAAAGCTCGGTCCGCTCGACGACTATGTCGGGAAATTGCCGAAGGAAGGTGGCGTTCTGATCATCTGCGCCTCCTACAATGGCGCGCCGCCCGACAACGCGACGGAGTTCGTCAAATGGCTCGGCAGCGATCTGCCGAAGGACGCGTTTGCCGGCGTGCGCTACGCAGTGTTCGGCTGCGGCAACAGCGATTGGGCGGCGACGTACCAGTCGGTGCCGCGCTTCATCGACGAGCAGCTCACCGCCCGCGGCGCCCGCGCCGTCTATCCGCGCGGCGAGGGCGATGCTAGGGCCGATCTCGACGGCCAGTTCCAGAAGTGGTTTCCGGCTGCCGCGCAGGTCGCGACCAAGGAATTCGGCATCGACTGGAACTTCACCCGCACGCCAGAGGACGAGCCGCTCTATGCGGTCGAGCCGGTAGCACCGGCCTCGGTCAACGCCATCGTCGCGCAGGGCGGCGCGGTGGCGATGAAGGTGCTGGAGAATGCGGAACTGCAGAACAAGTCCGGCGCCAATCCGTCCGAGCGTTCGACACGGCACATCGAGGTGCAACTACCGCCCGGCATCACCTACCGCGTCGGCGATCATTTGAGCGTGGTGCCGCGCAACGATCCGACGCTGGTGGACCAGGTCGCGCGCCGCTTCGGCTTCCTGCCGGCGGACCAGATCAGGCTGCAGGTGACGGAAGGCCGTCGCGCGCAGCTGCCGGTCGGCGATGCGATCTCTATCGGGCGGTTGCTCACCGAGTTCGTGGAGCTGCAGCAGGTCGCAACCCGCAAGCAGATCCAGGTGATGGCCGAGCATACGCGCTGCCCGATGACGAAGCCGAAGCTGCTCGCCTACGTCGGCGACGACGATGCGTCCGGCGAACGTTATCGCGGCGAGGTGATGGACAAGCGCAAATCGGTGTTTGATCTCCTGGAGGAGCATCCGGCCTGCGAATTGCCGTTCCACATCTATCTGGAAATGCTGTCGCTGCTGGCGCCGCGCTATTATTCGATCTCGTCCTCGCCCTCGGGCGATCCCGCGCGCTGCAGCGTCACCGTCGGCGTCGTGGAGGCGCCGGCGAATTCGGGCCGCGGCATCTATAAGGGCATCTGCTCAAACTATCTTTCCGGCCGCCGCGTCGGCGACACCATCCATGCCACCGTGCGCGAGACCAAGGCCGGCTTCCGCCTGCCCGACGATGCGTCGGTGCCGCTGATCATGATCGGCCCCGGGACGGGCCTGGCGCCGTTCCGCGGCTTCCTCCAGGAGCGCGCGCATCGCAAGTCGCAGGGCGCCAATCTGGGGCCGGCAATGCTGTTCTTCGGCTGCCGCCATCCGGATCAGGATTTCATCTATGCCGACGAGTTGAAGGCGTTCGCCGCCGATGGCGTCACCGAGCTGCACATCGCGTTCTCGCGGCTCAATGGCTCGAAAACCTACGTGCAGGACCTGATTGCCGCCCAGAAGAACCGCGTCTGGGACCTGATCGGGAAGGGCGCGATCATCTATGTCTGCGGGGACGGCAGCAAGATGGAGCCGGATGTCAAGGCGACCCTGATGTCGATCCATCGAGAGCACAATGGGGACGATGCCGGCGCAGCGACGCGCTGGATCGAGGACCTCGGCGCGAAGAACCGTTACGTGCTCGACGTCTGGGCGGGCGGATAGCCACAAATTGTAGGATGGGTAGAGCGAAGCGAAACCCATCGCGTCTATGCGCTTGGTGGCAATGATGGGTTTCGCTGCGCTCTACCCATCCTACGATCCGTCACGCCGCCTTCGCCGCAGCTCCATGCGCATGCTCAGCGATGGCGTCGATGATCTCTGGCCACATCGGGATCGGCAATGCGTGGCCCATGCCCTCGATCATCAGGAGTTTCGCGCCCGGGATCGAGGCCGCGGTGTCCTTGCCGCCGGCCGGGTGCACCAGCGGATCGACGGTGCCGTGGATGACGAGTGCCGGCGCTTTCACCGCGCCGAGGCGTTGCTTGCGGCTGCCGGAGGCGAGGATGGCGCGGAGCTGGCGGCCGACGCCGGCGGGATTGAGGCCGCGTTCATAGGTGCGCAGCGCCCGCGAACGATCGAGCGCCTCATCCTCCGGGAAGGAACCGACGCGCAGCACCTTCCAGGTCTTGGCGAAGCGCTCGATATATTCGTCCTTCGTCCTTGGCGGCGGCGCCATAAGTATGGCCCCGGCCTCGCGGGTCGGCGGCGGGATCTTCGGATTGCCTGTCGTCGACATGATCGAGGTGAGCGAGCGCACGACTTGCGGAAACGAGATCGCGACTTCCTGCGCGATCATGCCGCCCATGGAGGCGCCGACCAGATGCGCAGACTTCAGCCCGAGCCCGTCCATCAGGCCGACCGTGTCCTTGGCCATATCGATCAGTCTGTAGGGTGCGGCGACGGGGATCCCGAACAGACGCAGTCTCAGCATTTCGAACGCCGTCAGCCGCTTGCCGCCTGTGAGCTTGCCGGACTGGCCGATGTCCCGGTTGTCGAAGCGGATCACGCGAAAGCCGCGCGCGGCGAGCTGTTCGCAGAACTCGTCGTCCCAATGGATCATCTGGGCGCCGAGCCCCATGATCAGCAGCATCGGTTCGGCGCTCTCGTCGCCGAAGATCTCGTAGCAGATGTCGATGCCATTGGCGCGGATCATCTGCGGCGGCCGGTGGACGAGGGTGGTCACGGGGCCTCCTCGGCTGGGTTCTTGATGGACGACTGTATGCCACGCTTTGCCGCAGCGCAGAAGCTTTCTGACGCGGCGTTCAATGTCAGCTTGGGTTGACCGGCTGCCTGCAACGGTGTCGTATGGAGCGCAAAGAGAAGCGTGGCAAGCGCTCGCAAGCACGTGGGAGAGCGCCAATGGCCGACAAGGGCAACGATCCTGCTGTCGTCTGGCAGACGATGATCGGCGAGCTGGAAAAGGGATTCAATTCCTTCGCCAACAAGGCAATGGGAACGCCGGAATTCAGCCGGATGATGAACCAGGCCGGCGGCGTCGCGGCCGGCGCGCAGAAGCAGTTCGCGGAGCTCATGGAGAAGTATCTGGTGGGCATGAACCTGCCGAGCCGGGCGCAGCTCGTCGGCATGGCCGAGCGCCTGCAATCGATCGAAAGCCAGCTCGACGAGATCAAGGCACTGCTGAGCGAGATGAACCGCAGCGCGGGCAATGTGGAAAGTGCGACAGCCGGCAAGCCGCGGCCGCCGCGCACCAAACGCCCGCCTGCGGAGAAAGCGCAAAAATGAACGCGCCCTCGATGAACGCGTCCTTGGGGATCGACGCAGCGTCGATCGCGGAGCGCATTCAATCCGAGGTGCAGCGGGCGATCCAGCGCAGCATCAAGGGTGTCGAATATTTCTCGACCTCGGGTCCTGCGCTCGGCTCTACGCCAAAGGATGTGCTGGCCAGCCGTGGAACCATGCAGCTCTACCACTATCGACCGCTGGCGGATGAAATCTATCGCGTGCCGGTCCTGATCGTGATGGCCACCACCAATCGCGGCTATATCCTCGACATGGTGCCCGGCCAGAGTTTCATCGAATTCCTGCTCAGGCGCGGCTACGACGTCTACATGCTCGACTGGACCGCGCCGAAACCGGAAGAGAAGAATCTCAGGATGGAGGATTACGTCCTCGACTTCATTCCGGACTGTGTTCGCCGGGTGCAGCAGGATTGCGGCGAGACCGATGTCTCCGTCATCGGCTATTGCTTCGGCGGCGTGCTGTCGCTGCTCTATGGCTCGATCTTCCACGACGGGCCGATGAAGAATTTGATCTGCTTCACCACGCCGATCGACTTCCGCGAGATGACGCTGTTCTCGAATTTCGCCGACCGGCGCTATTTCGACGTCGACCGCCTGATCGATAGCGTCGGCAACATGCCGCCCGAACTGATCCTGTCATCGTTCGAGATGCTGCGGCCGGCTTCGCGCGCGGCAAGCCAGGTGCAGCTCTGGGACAACATCTGGAACGACGAGTTCGTGAAGTCGTACCGGATGTTCGACCGCTGGGCGACCGACACGCTGCCGCTCGCCGGCGACTATTTCCGGACCATCACCAAGGACCTGATGTGGGACAACAAGCTCTATAACGACACCATGTCGGTCGGCGGGCGTCCGGCGAAGCTTGCGAACGTCAAGGTGCCGATCCTGCACGCTGTCGCCGAGCACGATCACATCGTGCCCTATGAGGCGGCGCGACACTTGATCGCGAAAGTCGGCTCGACCGACAAGGAGGAGGTGGTCCTCAAAGGTGGCCATGTCAGCCTGGTCGCCGGCGCCAATGCGATCAAGCGGCTGTGGCCGAAACTGGATTCCTGGCTGGGGCAGCGATCGACATGAGTGAGACACGTCCTTATCCACGGCGCGTCAAGACCGAGGCCGGCGAGATCGAATTCCGTCTGATGTCGCGCGCCGACGAAGCCGCGGTGCTGGCTTTCGCGCAAAAGCTGCCGACGCATGATCTGCTGTTCCTGCCGCGCAACATCAGCGAGCCGAAGGTGCTATCGGCGTGGCTCAACGACATCGACCGCGGCGACATCATGAGCCTGCTGGCGCTGAGGGATGGCGTCGTGATCGGTTGCGGTACGCTGGTGCGCGACCGTCACTCCTGGTCGCCCCATGTCGGCGAGATCCGGATGGTGGTGTCCTTGGACGTCCGCGGGCAGGGGGTGGGGCGGGCGCTGGCGCAGGAGACGTTTGCCATTGCGCTCAGCGCCGGCCTCGAGAAGCTATCGGTGCAGATGACGGTCGACCAGCGCAGCGCGATTGCCCTCTTCGAGGGCCTCGGCTTCCGGGCCGAGGCGCTGCTGCGCGACCATGTCCGGGATGTCGCCGGCGCGACCCACGACATCGTGGTGCTCGGGCACAATGTGGCGCAGGTCCGGGCTCAGATGGAGGCCTACGGCCTGCCAGGGGCGGTCGAGCCGCAGGTTTGACCAGCCTGCCTGACGGGCAATTCGCCCGATATTACGGCTGTTCACAGATTTGTGATATTGCATCGCAACATATATATTGCGATGCACCATTAACCATGGCATAAGGATGACGCCCTGGGCCAGATTTGGACGGGGTGAGCCCATAGCTCTAACCGAGGATGGAGAGACCCTATGACCACCGAGACCAATTCCGTTTTTGATAGCGTCAAGCAGGCCTTTGCGCCTGTGACCGAAGCTTTTACCAAGCTGCAGAACCTGGAAGTGCCGGAAGCCGCCCGTGAGTTCGTGAAGAAGCAGGCCGAGACCGCCAAGGTTCGTGCCGCAGACTTGCACGCCGGCTCGGAAAAGGTGACCGCCGTGATCGAATCCGCCGTTGCCGGTTCGGTTTCCGAGGCCGCCAAGATCAGCCGCAATATCCAGGAGGCGATCTATCAGGACGCGGAAGCGTTCTTCAACGGTATCGACAAGCTGGCTTCCGCCAAGTCGCTGAACGAAGCGGTGCAGATCCAGTCGGACCTGGTGCGTGCGCGCGGCGAAGTGTTCGTGTCGCGGGCCAAGTCTGCGACCGAATATGTCGGCAAGCTCGTCATCGAAGGTGCGAAGTCCGCGCAGGACAATTTCGCCAAGGTCTACAACAAGACGGCCTGATCGCGTCAGGCCTGCCAACTCTGGTTTTCCGAAGGGCCCGCCGGTTGCGGGCCTTCTTTTTTGTTGCTCCGTCATGCCTGGGCTTGTCCCGGGCATCCACGTGCTTTCTTGCCGCATGCACTGAAACGTGGATGGCCGGGACAAGCCCGGCCATGACGGCGGTGGGTGTGGCGCGATATGATCGCAGCCAACCAACTGTCGTTGAGCCGTCATGACCCTTCCCGCCACCTTCACCATCGCCACTCCCGCCGACGCGATCCGCGCGGCGGAGTTGCGGCGCGTGAAGTGGCTGGCGACCGGGGTGCTCGTGGCGACGTTCGTGCTGTTCCTCGTCGCGAAAGCGTTGTTGCCGGTGCATCCCGTGTTCGGCTTCATCGCGGCCTTTGCGGAAGCGGCGACGATCGGCGGGCTCGCCGACTGGTATGCGGTGGTCGCCTTGTTCAAGCGTCCCTTGGGATTGCCGATCCCGCACACCGCGATCATCCAGAGCAATCAGGGCCCCATCGCCGAGAAGCTCGGCGAATTCATCGAGAAGAATTTCCTCGAAGCAGGGCCGGTGGAGGCCAAGCTGCGCGAGATCGATTTCGGCGCTTTCATCGCCGACTGGCTGCGCGACCGCAAGCGCTCGACCGATCTCGCTCGCTTTCTGCTGCGTCTGTTGCCGGAGGCGTTCTCGGCGACGGAGAATTCGGGATTGATGAAGTTCGTCAGCCGCCGCGTCACCGCGCAACTGCTGGCGATCGATCTGGCGCCGCTTGCCGCCGGCACGCTGCGCGGCTTCGTGCAGGAGGGAAAGCACGAGGGCCTGCTCGACGACATCCTGCGCGTCCTGCACCAGACGCTGACGACGAAGGAGACCATGGCTGTCATCCGCGACAAGGTCCGCGCGGAAATGCCGACGCTCCTGAGACTCTATCGCGCCGACAAATTCGTCGTGAACCGGATCATCGCCTCCGCGACGAAATTCTTCGAGGAAGTCCGTGACGATCCGAAGCATCCGTTCCGCGGCGAGTTCGACCGCATGCTGCTGTCTTTCGTCGAGCGGCTCGGCAGCGATCGTGCCTTTGCCGATCGCATCAACCGATTGAAGCGCGATCTGCTGGCGCGGCCGGAACTTGAAGGCCTCGCGCGCAACATCTGGTCGAACCTGAAGGACTTCATCGAACGCAGCGCCTCTGGAGAGACGCAGGTCCTGCAGCAGTATCTGGCCAGGATGTTCGTGGAGGCGGGTGAAGCGCTGGCCGGCGACACTGAGCTGCGCGCCGAGATCAACGAGGGGTTGGTCGCGATCCTGCGGACAGTGGTCGCCGACCAGAAGAGCGGCGTTTCGACCTTCATTGCCGATCAGATGAAGGCCTGGGACATGCAGCAATTGATCTCGCTGCTCGAGATCAACGTCGGCAGGGACCTGCAATATATTCGCTTCAATGGCTCGCTGATCGGCGGCCTTGCCGGATTGATCTTGTACACCATCGAATATTTGCTGCGGCTGGTGTGACCGATCGGGTACGCGAGCGTTTTTGTTGTGATCTGTGTGATCTGGTTAGCTTGAAAGTAGAAAGCCGTTTCCCTAGCTTTTATTGCCTATTGATCCGTTGGCCGGCTGCCGCAATGCGAAGGCCGGCGGGAAGGAGATGCCGTGCCCCTTGCCGCAGAGACGCTTCGCCCGCCGTCCAGGACGTTGATGCTGTTGGAGGGGCGCGCCATCCACGAACTCGGCGCCTTCCTCGGCGCTTTGCCGCTGTTGAGCCTCGCGCCGCGCGGCGATGGTCATCCGGTGCTGGTGCTGCCCGGCCTCGTCGCATCGGATCTCTCGACGCGGCCGCTGCGCGAGTTCCTGAGCAGCAAGGGCTACGCGGTCAGCGGCTGGCGCCAGGGCCGCAATCTCGGCCTGCGCGCGGGCGTGCAGCAGGCGATGGTCGATCTCGTGCAGGAGATGAACGACAGCCATGGCCGCAAGGTCTCGCTCGTCGGCTGGAGCCTCGGCGGCCTCTATGCTCGCCAGCTCGCCAAGATGATGCCTGAGCGCGTGCGCCAGGTGATCACGCTCGGCAGCCCCTTTGCGGCCGGGCCAAAATCGACCAACGCCTGGCAGGTCTATGAGATCGCGAGCGGCCGCCGCGCCGAGGAAGAGGACCCGCGCTTCGGTGGATCGCTGGCCAGCGCGCCTCCGGTGCCGACCACGGCGATCTTCAGCCGCACCGATGGCATCTGCGCCTGGCAAGGCTGCCGCGAGCAGGCCTCGGCGATGTCGGAAAGCATCGAGGTCGAAAGCAGCCATTGCGGCATGGGCCACCATCCCGCCGCCGTCTACGCGGTCGCCGACCGGCTGGCGCAGCGCGAAGGGGAGTGGGCGCCGTTCGATCGTGGCGGCTGGCGCGCCATGGTTTATCCGGATCCGAACCGGTAGGTTCCCACCTCGCCCCGCTCTTGCGGGGAGAGGTCGGATTGCGAAGCAATCCGGGTGAGGGGAGTCTCCGCGCACTCAGAAATATCGAATTTGCGGAGGCGGCTCCTCACCCCAGCCCTCTCAGAGCGAGCTGTGCTCGTCTCGGCCCCGCAAGAGCGGGGCGAGGGAGCAGAGCCACCATTGTCGCCCCAACGCGAAACGCGGTATGCGTGGGCGCATGCCGCAGCCGCTTGACCGCATCATCGACCAGTTGAAGCGCGAGCCCTCGCGCACCGGCTCCATCGTCATCACCGTGTTCGGCGACGCTATCGTCCCGCGCGGCGGCTGCGTGTGGCTCGGCACGCTGCTGGATTTCTTCGCCTTCCTCGACATCGACGGCGGCGTGGTGCGCACCGCGATGTCGCGGCTCGCCGCCGACGGCTGGCTCGAGCGCAACAAGGTCGGCCGCAACAGCTTCTACCGACTGAATGAGAGGGGCCGGCAAACCTTCGACACCGCGACCAGGCACATCTACGATCCGCCGCCGTCGGACTGGACCGGGCGTTTCGAACTGCTGCTGATCGGCAATGGCGAGGATCGCGATGCCGCGCGCGAGGCGCTGAAGAACTCCGGCTTCGGCAGTCCGCTGCCGGGCGTGTGGGTCGCGCCGTCGGGCGTGCCGATCCCCGAAGAGGCCGCTAGCGCCATCCGTCTGGACGTTTCGGCCGAAGATCAAAACGGGCGGCGGCTGCTCAGCGAGAGTTGGCCGCTCGATCGCACCGCGGATGCCTATCAGAAATTCATCAGGACGTTCGAGCCGTTGCGCGGCTGGCTCGCGCGTGGAGAGGAACTCACCGACGCCGACGCGTTCACGGCCCGCATCCTCCTGATCCATTACTACCGCCGCGTGGTGCTGCGCGATCCGCTGCTGCCGACCGCGCTATTGCCGAAGGACTGGCCGGGGAGTGCAGCGCGAAAGCTCTGCGGCGAAATCTATCGCGGCGTGCTGGCCTTATCCGAACAATGGCTTGACCGGCATGCGACCACTGAGGACGGGCCGCTGCCGAAGCCCGGCGTGGAACTTTCACGGCGGTTTGAGGATGCGTAAATATATTACAAGAATGCTTGTAAGAACTGGAATTTTGATATAGATCAAAGACAATAAAATTCGGGAGGTCGGGCATGTACACGCAGGCGCTGAATACGTCTGACGCAGATGACCGCAATGTCGAGGACGCCGCGCGCGCCACCGCGTTTCAGGCGCGCATCGATGCCGACGAGCGCATCGAGCCGAACGACTGGATGCCCGCGGCCTATCGCAAGACGCTGACGCGGCAGATTTCCCAGCACGCTCATTCCGAAATCGTCGGCATGCTGCCCGAGGGCAACTGGATCACGCGCGCGCCGACGCTGCGCCGCAAGGCCGCGCTGCTCGCCAAGGTGCAGGACGAATGCGGCCACGGGCTTTATCTCTACGCCGCCGCCGAGACGCTCGGCACCTCGCGCGAAGAGCTCGTCGATGCGATGCTGACGGGCAAGGCGAAGTATTCCTCGATCTTCAACTATTCCACACTGACATGGGCCGACATCGGGACCATCGGCTGGCTGGTCGATGGCGCCGCCATCATGAACCAGATCCCGCTGTGCCGCTGTTCCTATGGCCCTTATGCGCGAGCGATGATCCGCGTCTGCAAGGAAGAGTCGTTCCATCAGCGCCAGGGTTTCGAGATCATGCTGACGCTGTGCCGCGGCACCGATGAGCAGAAGGCAATGGCGCAGGATGCGCTGAACCGCTGGTGGTGGCCGGTGCTGATGATGTTCGGTCCGCCCGACAAGGTGAGCCAGCACAGCGACACCTCGACGAAATGGAAGATCAAGCGCTTCTCCAATGACGAGCTACGGCAGAAATTCGTCGATGCGACCGTGCCGCAGGCGCAGTTCCTGGGCCTCACCATTCCCGATTCCGAGATGAAGCAGGACGAAGCCGGCCACTGGGTGCCTGCCCCGATCGACTGGGAGGAATTCAAGCAGGTGCTCGCGGGCAACGGCCCTTGCAACCGCGATCGTCTCGCTGCGCGTCGTAAGACGCATGACGAGGGCGCCTGGGTACGCGAGGCGGCGGCCGCTTACGCCGAGAAGCGCAGGCGCCGGCAGTTCGCGCAGGCTGCTGAATAAAGGAGGCCGAGATGGCCACGCCGAATAGTCCGCTCTGGGAAGTCTTCATCCGCAGTCGCAACGGGCTTGCGCACAAGCATGTCGGCTCGCTGCATGCCGCCGACGCTACGCTGGCGCTGCAGGCCGCGCGCGACATCTACACCCGCCGCGGCGAGGGCCTTTCGATCTGGGTGGTGCCGTCGAGCGCGATCACCGCCTCCGACCCGGCCGAGAAGGGCATGATGTTCGAACCGGCGGAGTCGAAGATTTACAGGCACCCGACGTTTTACGACGTGCCCGAGGAAGTCGGACATATGTAGCCGTCATTGCGAGCGAAGCGAAGCAATCCATAGTGCCACTTGCGGAGACGTGGATTGCTTCGTCGCTTCGCTCCTCGCAATGACGACTGAACAAGCAGGTGGATCGCTATGGCCGTCGCCAACATCCAAATCTCCGAAACGCCGCTCGTGCTCTACACATTGCGGCGCGCCGACGATGCGCTGATCCTGGGCCACCGTCTGTCGGAATGGTGCGGACACGCGCCAACGCTCGAAGAGGACATGGCGCTCGCCAATATGGGGCTCGATCTCCTCGGACAGGCGCGCGAGCTTTACAGCTACGCCGCCAAGGTCGAGGGCAAGGACAACGACGAGGACAAGTTCGCTTATCTGCGCGACGTCAGGCAGTACCGCAATCTCCTCCTGGTCGAGCAGCCGAACGGCGATTTCGCGCGCACCATGGTGCGGCAGTTCTTCCATGCCGCCTTCGCCGATCTCTATTGGCGTGCGATGATGCAGTCGAAGGATGCGACGCTCGCGGCGATCGGGGCGAAATCCGAGAAGGAGAGCGCCTATCATCTCAGGCATTCGTCGGAATGGATCGTCCGGCTCGGCGACGGCACCGAGGAAAGCCATCGCCGCGCACAGACGGCGATTGAGGATCTCTGGTCCTTCACCGGCGAGATGTTCGCCGTCGACGACTCTGAGCGCGGCCTGATCGACGCCGGTATCGCAGTCGACCCGGCGCTGCTGCATCCGCAATGGCTGAAGACGATAACCGCTGTGGTGGACGAGGCGACGCTTCGCTTGCCGGCGAGCAACTGGATGCAGCAGGGCGGCCGCAGCGGCCGGCACAGCGAGCATCTCGGCCATCTCCTCAGCGAATTGCAGTCGCTGCAGCGAACCTTTCCGGGGGCGACATGGTGAGCGCTGCCATCAGCAATGCCGATCTGCGCCGGCGCGCCTGGGACGCGGCTGCACAGGTGGTCGATCCCGAGATTCCCGTGCTGACCATCGCCGATCTCGGCGTGCTGCGCGATGTTGCGGTTCAGGACGGGCAGGTCGAGGTCGCGATCACGCCGACCTATTCCGGCTGCCCCGCCATGAACGTGATCGCGCTGGAGATCGAGCTGGCGCTCGAGCGCGAGGGCATTCGCGGCCCGAAGATCCGCACTGTGCTATCGCCGGCCTGGACCACCGACTGGATGAGCGAGGATTGCCGCCGCAAGCTGAAGGAGTACGGCATCGCACCGCCGCTGCCCGGCAGCTCACGCCGCGCGCTGTTCGGCCGGCAACGGGTGGCGTGTCCGCAATGCGGGTCCGAAGACACCGAATTGCTGTCCGAATTCGGCTCGACCTCCTGCAAGGCGCTGTGGCGCTGCAGGAGTTGCCGCGAACCATTCGATTATTTCAAGTGTCATTGACCATGTCACTCGCACCCCGATTCCATCGCCTTGCCGTTAACGACCTGCGCTGCGAGAGCGCGGACGCGATATCGATGACGTTTGCGATTCCGAAGGAACTCGCAAGCGATTACAGCTTTGCACCTGGTCAATATCTGACGCTGCGCACCATGCTGGACGGCGAGGAAGTACGCCGATCCTATTCGATCTGTTCCGGCCCTGATGATGGCGAATTGCGCATTGCCGTGAAGAAGGTCGATGGCGGCGCGTTCTCGAACTGGGCGGCGGAAGACCTTAAAGCCGGCGACGAACTCGATGTGATGACGCCGACCGGCCGCTTCGGCGTCGCGCCGGCGCCGGAGGAGGCCCGGATTTACGTCGGCTTTGCCGCGGGAAGCGGCATCACCCCGATCCTGTCGATCGTCAAGGGCGTGCTGGCGCGCGAGCCGCAAAGCCGCTTCTTCCTGTTCTACGGCAACCGCTCGACCTCAGGCATGCTGTTCCTCGAAGAGCTGGAGGAATTGAAGGATCGCTTCCTGCAGCGGTTCTCGCTGTTCCACGTCATCTCGGGCGAGGAGCAGGACATTCCGATCCTGCACGGCCGGCTCGACGGCGAGAAGGTGAGGGTGCTGTTGCGCTCACTGGTGCCGGCGGCAAGTGTCGATCACGTCTTCATCTGCGGCCCGATCGGGATGAACGAGGAGATCGAGGCGACCTGCCGCGACCTTGGCCTCGGCGATGACAAGATCCACGTCGAGCGCTTCGTCTCCGAGTTCGGCGGCAAACCGCGGCCGAAAAAGATCGTGGAGCCGGGCGCACCGCCGAAGGCGCTGGCCTCGCTGATCATCGACGGCAAACGGCGCGAGGTGCCGGTTGCGGACGGCGAAGCCATCCTCGACGCGGCGCTGCGTGCGGGCATCGATCTGCCCTTCGCCTGCAAGGGCGGCATGTGCTCGACCTGCCGCGCCAAACTGGTCGAAGGCAAGGCGGAGATGGAGCTGAACTATTCGCTGGAGCCGTGGGAATTGCAGGCCGGGTTCATCCTGACCTGCCAGGCGCGGCCGTGCTCGGACAAGGTCGTGGTCGATTACGACCACGTATAGAGCTTCAAGTCGCGTTGACAGGCAGGGCAGCGCGTCTCACAAATCATCCCAAGAGGCCCATGTAACGGGCCCGGCGACAGGGAGTTGAACGTGAACGTCAAGGCCACGCTTTCGCCTGAGGACCTCGCCCGCGCCTGCGCCGAGGCGATGTGGAAGGAGGACGACGCCAGCAAGGGCCTCGGCATGGAGATCGTCGAGATCAAGCCGGGGCAGGCGACGCTTGCGATGACGATCGCGCCGCACATGGTCAACGGCCAACGCATCGCCCATGGCGGCTTCATCTTCACGCTGGCCGATTCCGCGTTCGCCTTTGCCTGCAACAGCCACAATGAACGCGTCGTCGCCGCGCAAGGCGGCATCACCTTCATCCGGCCCGGCAAGCTCGGCGACCGCCTGATCGCCACCGCACGCGAGATCTCGCGCAACGGACGGTCCGGAATCTATGACGTCCGCGTCACGGCAGGCGATGATGTGATCGCCGAATTTCGCGGCCATTCTCGCGTGATCGGCGGCTCATGGCTGCCGACAGCGGACAACGAGACCAAGCAAAAATAGACGATCGAAGGAAACGCGCCATGGCCGTGCCAAAGCTCAAGTCGACGGGAAGTGGTTACAGCGCTGAGATGGACGAAATCGAGGGCGCCTCGCGCGATGCGATCATGGCACTGCAGACCAAGCGGCTGGCATGGTCGCTGCAGCACGCCTATGACAACGTTGCGCATTACAAGCGCGTCTTCGATGCAGCCGGCGTGCATCCGTCCGATTTCAGGGAGCTTTCCGACCTCGCGAAATTCCCGTTCACGGCCAAGACCGACCTGCGCGACAATTATCCGTTCGGCATGTTCGCGGTGCCGCGCGAAAGGCTGGTGCGCGTCCATGCCTCCTCCGGCACGACAGGCAAGCCGATTGTGGTCGGCTACACGCAGGCCGATATCGACATCTGGTCGGACGTGATGGCGCGCTCGATCCGCGCCGCCGGCGGCCGCCGCGGCATGATCATCCACAATGCCTACGGCTATGGCCTGTTCACCGGTGGCCTCGGCGTGCACTACGGCGCCGAGCAGCTCGGCTGCACCGTGGTGCCGGTCTCCGGCGGCATGACCGAACGTCAGGTGCAGCTCATCAACGACTTCCGGCCCGACATCATCACGGTGACGCCGAGCTATATGCTGGCGATCCTGGACGAGTTCAGGCGACAGGGACTTGATCCGCGAAACTCCTCGCTGAAGTTCGGCATCTTCGGCGCCGAACCCTGGACCAACGCGATGCGCGCCGAGATCGAGCACGCCTTCGACATGGACGCGACCGATATCTATGGCCTGTCGGAGGTGATCGGCCCCGGCGTTGCGCAGGAATGCGTGGAGAGCAAGGACGGGCTGCACATCTGGGAAGATCATTTCTATCCTGAAGTGATCGATCCCGAGACCGGACAAGTGCTGCCCGACGGCGAGAAGGGCGAACTGGTCTTCACCTCGCTGACCAAGGAAGCCTTTCCCGTGATCCGCTACCGCACCCGCGACCTCACGCGCTTGCTGCCGGGCACCGCGCGGCCGGGCATGCGGCGGATGGAGAAGGTGACCGGCCGCTCCGACGACATGATCATCCTGCGTGGCGTCAACGTGTTTCCGACCCAGATCGAGGAGGCGCTGCTCGCGACCGATTGGTGCGGCGGCCATTTCATCATCGAGCTGTCGCGCGGAGGCCGCATGGACGAGATGACGGTGCTCGCCGAAGCCCGCCCCGAAAGCTGGGACGGCAGCGGCCTTGCCGTGCATGCCGAGAAGGTCTCGATTTTCATCAAGAATACGATCGGCATCACCGTGCGCGTTCAAGCCGTCGCCCCCGAAACCCTGGAGCGTTCGCTCGGCAAGGCCAAACGGGTTTACGACAAGCGACCGAGGGGGTAATTCTCACCCGCACAGCAACTGGCAGCTCAGGATGATCGGGTAGGTTCCCGTCATTGCGAGCGGAGCGAAGCAATCCATCGCGCCGCTTGTGGAGACGTAGATTGCTTCGCTCCGCTCGCAATGACGGGCTGGTACCACCCAACCCCGTAACGGACCAACGCCTCAATGCCGACATCAAGCAACCAATCAATCCAAGCCCGCTGCGTTCGCCTGCTGGCCAAAGCCGACAACCCCGCCGCGCTTGCGCCGAGCGTGGAGACGCACGCGCTGGCGCGCGGGGCGAACGAGGTGCTGATCGAGATCAAGGCTGCCGCCGTCAATCCATCCGATGTGAAGGCCGCGACCGGGCTGATGCCTTACGCGGTGTTTCCGCGCACGTCGGGCCGCGACTATGCCGGTGTCGTGATCGACGGGCCCGAGGGATGGATCGGGCGCGAGGTGTTCGGCTCGTCCGGCGATCTCGGCATTCGTCGCGATGGCACGCATGCGACGCATCTCGTGGTCGAGGCAGACGCAGTGGTGGAAAAACCTAAGGGCATTTCATGGGAGGAGGCCGCCGGCATCGGCGTGCCCTTTGTGACCGCGATCGAAGGCTTTCGCCGCGCCGGGCTGCCGAAGCCAGGCGAGACCGTGCTGGTGATGGGCGTCAATGGCAAGGTCGGGCAGGCAGCGGTGCAGATCGCGACCTGGCAAGGTGCGAGTGTCATCGGGGTGGCCCGCAAGAGCGAGCCCTACGAAGGCCACAGCAACGCGAAGGTCGAGATGATCGATGCCTCAAGCACCGATGTGGCGGCGCGCGTGCGCGAACTCACCGGCGGCAAGGGCGCCGACATCGTCTTCAACACGGTTGGCGATCCCTATTTTCAGGCCGCGCACAAATCTCTGGCGCTGCGTGGGCGGCAGATCCTGATCGCGGCGGTTGACCGCATCGTACAGTTCAACATCCTCGAATTCTATCGCGGTCAGCACACCTATGTCGGCATTGATACGCTGGGCCTGTCGTCGATTGCGACCGGCGCTGTGCTGCGTGAACTCGGCCCCGGATTTGCGAGCGGGCACCTGAGGCCGTTTCCGATCAAAGCGAGCGCGATCTATCCGCTGGAGCAGGCGCGATCAGCGTTTTTCGCCGTCGCCGGCTCCTCGCGAGACCGCGTGATCCTGCGGCCGTGATGGATTGACGCCGTGATTGCGAGGAGCGGAAGCGACGAAGCAATCCATGCCTCAGCAAATGGCGAGATGGATTGCTTCGCTTCGCTCGCAATGACGCCAATGTCCGGCGGCTAGCGGGTGCAAGACTTTCTCAATCCGCCGCCTTCGTCACGATCCGCACCTCCGACGTCAGCGTGCGGTGCACCGGGCACTTGTCGGCGATCTTCATCAGCCGCTTGCGCTGGTCGTCGTCGAGCGAGGGGCCATCGATCTCGATGACACGGTCGATCTGGTCGAGCATGCCGTCGCGCGTCTCGCACTCCGCGCAATCCTTGGCGTAGATCTTGCTGTGCGTCAGCGTCACCGTGACGCGATCGAGCGGCAGCGCCTTGCGGTCGGCGTACATGCGTATCGTCATCGAGGTGCAGGCGCCAAGTCCCGCGAGCACGAGATCGTAAGGGCCGGGCCCTGAGTCCTTGCCGCCGACGGCGGCCGGTTCGTCCGCCAGCAATCGGTGCGGGCCGACGGTGACGATCTGCTGGAACTTGCTGTCGCGCGTCTCGCGCACCACGACACGGCGCGGCGCCTCGGTGAGATCTACCGGAGGCCCGAGCACCGCCGGCCCGACATAGCGCTCCGACCAGGCCGCGATAACGTCGGCGGCATAGCTGGTGTCTCGCTTGTCTGCGAGGAGATGATCGGCGTCGGCGAGCGAGACGAAGCTCTTGGGGTGTTTTGCCGCGATGAACAGCTTGGTGGCGTTCTCGATGCCGACAGTGTCGTCGGTCGGCGCATGCATGATCAACAGCGCCTTGTGCAGCTTTGCGACCTGCGCCAGCAGATTCTGCTCGGCGATATCATCGAGGAATTCGCGCTTGATGCGGAACGGCCGGCCGGCGAGCGAGACCTCGACTTCGCCTTGCTCGCGGATGTTCTCGACCTGGTCCTTGAGCAAGTGGGTGACGTGGGCGGGATCGGACGGCGCGGCGATGGTGACGATGGCCTTCGCTTCTGGTATCTGCGCGGCCGCGGCGAGGATCGCGGCACCGCCGAGGCTGTGGCCGATCAGGAGATCGGGCGCTTTGCGGGTTTCGCGCAGGTGATCGGCGGCGCGGACGAGATCGGCGACGTTGGAGGAGAACGTCGAATTGGCGAAATCGCCTTCGCTGGAGCCGAGCCCCGTGAAATCGAAGCGCAGCACCGCGATGCCTTTGGCGGCAAGCGCGACCGCGATGCGCTTGGCGGCCAGCACGTCCTTGCCGCAGGTGAAGCAATGCGCAAACAGCGCATAGGCGTGAATCTCCCCGTCAGGCGTGTCCAACGCGGCGGCGAGCTGGTGTCCTTCCGAGCTTGCGAACTGGAAGCGTTCAGTCGGCACGGCTACCCTCCATCACGGTTTCCCTTCACCTCTCCCATAGGGAGAGGTCGGCGTGCAGCGCCGGGTGAGGGTTCAGGTCCCTCGATAGAGCGTAACCCCTCACCCGAATTTCTCGCTACGCTCTAAATTCGACCTCTCCCTACGGGAGAGGCGAAGAACGCCACCGACAACAGTCAATCACCCGAATAACGTTCTTCCTTCCAGGGATCGCCGCGGTTGTGATAGCCGCGGACTTCCCAATAGCCGGGCTTGTCCTGCGTCACGAATTCGATCGCCTGCAGCCATTTGGCGCTCTTCCAGAAATAGAGATGCGGCACCACGAGCCGCACGGGGCCGCCATGCTCTTCGGTCAGCGGTTTGCCTGACCAGCCATGCGCAAGCAGCGCGTCCTCGGCGGCAAAATCCTCAATCGCCAGATTGGTGGTGTAGCCGTCATAGGAATGCAGCACCACGAAGCGCGCATCCTCATGTGGCTGGCAGGCGGCCAAGAGATCGCGGGTCGCAAGACCCTGCCATTGATTGTCGTAGCGCGACCAGGTGGTGACGCAATGGATGTCGGAGACGAATTGCGATTGCGGCTGCGCGGTGAACTGCGCCCAATCCCAGAACACCGGATGTTCCACCGCGCCATAGACGTCGAGCCGCCAGCGCTCGCGGGGAATCTCGGGCGTCAATCCGAGATCGAGCGTCGGCCAGTCGCGGGTGAGATGCTGGCCCGGCGGCAGGCGTTGCTCGTCGGGACGCGTGATCCTGCCGGTGAGGAAGCGGCCTTCGCGCGCCCAGCGCTCCTTGCTGCGCGTCAGCTTGCTTTCCGGCGGCGGCTCCTGGTCGTCAGCCATTTGTCGTCACTCGTGGCGATGCATCGCTGATTCATGCTTGGTGTCGCGCATGGTTGCATAGATCAGGAGCGAGAGGAAGATCATGCCGCTGAGGTAATAGTAGAACCATTGTTCGTGCCCAAGGCTCTTGAAATAGAGCGCGATCGCGGGCGCTGTGCCGCCGAACAGAGACACCGTGATCGCATAGGGCAGGCCGACGCCGAGCGCGCGGACATTGGTCGGAAAAAGTTCGGCCTTCACCACAGCGTTGATTGACGTGTAGCCGGCGGTGAAGATCCAGGCGCCGCAGATCAAGAGGAACGCGATGAAGGGCGATTTGGTATCTTTCAGCGTGGTCAGGATCGGAACGGTCGCGAGCGTGCCGGCGACACCGAAGAAGATCAGGAGCGGCTTGCGGCCGATCCGGTCGGACAGCGCGCCGTAGAGCGGTTGCAGAATGGTCGCGAAGATCAGCGAGCCGAAGATCACGAAAGTGGTCTGGTCCTCGGTGAGGCCGACCGACAATTTGACGAAGGTCTGCATGTAGGTGGTGAAGGTGTAGAAAGCCGCGGTGCCGCCCGCGGTCAGCCCGACCACCAGCAGCAGTTCGCGCGGATAGTTCAGAAGCTTCGTGATCGAGCCGGTCGGCTTGCTGACCTTCTTTGCTTCCTCGAAGGCGTCGGTCTCCTGCAGGCTGCGCCGCATCACCGCTGCGATCACGGCGAGCGCCGCACCGATCGCGAAGGGAATCCGCCAGCCCCAGTCCTTGAGCTGTTCCGGCGTCAAGAACACCTTCTGCAGCAGGAGCAGCACGATGATCGCGGTGAGCTGGCCGCCGATCAAGGTGACGTACTGGAAGCTCGAATAGAAACCGCGATTCTTGGCGTCGGCGACTTCGCTGAGATAGGTGGCGCTCGCGCCATATTCGCCACCGAGGCTGAGACCCTCGATCACGCGCGCCAGCGCAAGGATCACGGGCGCGGCAAAGCCGATCGTGGCGTAGGTCGGCGTCACCGCGATGATCAGCGAGCCGAAACACATGCAGACCACGGAGATCGTGAGCGACAGCCGCCGTCCGTAACGGTCGGCGATGAAGCCGAACAGCCAGCCGCCGAGCGGCCGCATCAGGAAGGTCGCGGCGAATATCACGGCCGCATTGAGCTGCTGCACCACCGGATCGTTGCCGGGAAAGAACGCTGGCGCGAAATACAGCGCAAACGCCGTGTAGGCGTAGAAGTCGTACCACTCGACGAGATTGCCGACCGAGCCGATGAAGATCGCCTTGATCCGTCGTTCGACGTCACGAATGTCGAGGGGCTCGTCGGCGATCCTGGCGGCCTGATCTGTCATATTGGAACTCCACGCACGGCAATTTGATCATCCGGCCCGACATACTTCACGAGGTCGGGAACTGGTTGCGGCCCCGGTAGCACGTCAAATGTCGCCAGCGCAATTGCCGATGGGCGTGTCTTTCTCCTCTCGATAGCCCTCATCCTGAGAGCCTGCGGAGCAGGCGTCTCGAAGGATGGGCCCCGGGTGAGATCGGGGCCTCATGGTTCGAGACGGCGCTGGGCGCCTCCTCACCATGAGGGGAGAGATCTTTATCTCACCGTCCTCGGATCGATCGGCGTCATACCGCGCACGCCCAAAATATCCTCCAGCACTTTCGCGCCGGCCAATAGCTGAGCTTCGCCGCGTGGCGGGGCCACCATCTGCAATCCGACCGGCAGGCCGGAGGCGGTGAAGCCGCAGGGCAGGGACAGCGCCGGACAACACGCAAGTGTGATCGCATAGACGATGCCGAGCCACTGCACGTAATTGTCGAACTTCTTGCCGTCGCATTCCGCGACATAGCGGTTCTCGATCGGGAACGGCGCGACGATGGTCGCAGGCGTCAGCAACAGGTCGTAGCTGCCGAAGAATTCGAGGGTGCGTGCCGTCATGGCGACACGCTGGGCCTCGGCGCGCTCGATCTGCTCGACCGTCAACTTCAGGCCTTCCTCGATGTTCCAGATCACCTCCGGCTTGAGCAGGTCACGCTTGGTGCGAAGCAGCGCCGCCTTCGTGACGGCGAAGTCGAACGCGCGCAGCACGTGGAAGCATTCGTGGGCTTCGAAGAGGTCGGGATGCGCTTCCTCGACGATGGCGCCTGCTTCGGCAAAGCGTTCCGCCGCTCTGCGCGTGATCGCCTTTACTTCGGGATCAACCGGGGTGATGCCGAGGTCGGATGAATAGGCGATGCGTTTCGGCCTCTTGCCGGAGCGTGTCGCTGACAGGAACGACGCCGTCGGTGCCGGTAGCGATAGCGGGTCGGCGGCATACTCGCCGCTCATGGCGTCGAGCAGCAGCGCGAGATCCTCGACGTTGCGCGCCATCGGGCCGTGAACGGTCAGGTTGCGATCGATCATGGCGTTCGGCGTGTGGGCGACGCGGCCGATGCTGGGCCGCATTCCGACGATGCCGCAGAAGCTGGCTGGATTGCGCAGCGATCCACCCATGTCGGTGCCGTGGGCAAGCCATGCCATTCCGGTCGCAAGCGCGACCGCCGCTCCGCCGGAAGAGCCGGCTGCCGAGCGCGACGTATCCCAGGGGTTCAACGTCGCGCCGAATACCTCGTTGAAGGTGTTGGCGCCGGCGCCGAATTCCGGGGTGTTCGACTTGGCGTAGACCACACCGCCATTCGCTTCCAGATTCGTGACGACGATATCGGACCTGGTGGCGACGGTATCCTTGAAAATCGGCGAACCCTGCGTGGTGCGCACATCAGCGACATTGGTGAGATCCTTGATCGGCACCGGCAGGCCGGCGAGCAGGCCACGCTCAGCGGCCGGCTTCTGCATCAACGCCTTGGCGTGCTGCCGGGCACGGTCGAAGCACAGGATCGGGAGCGCGTTGACCTTGTCGTCGACTTCGGTGATCCGTTTTTCCAGGACATCGAGCAGGTCGAGCGGGGTGACCTCGCCAGATCGCAATTTGTCGACGACTGTGCAGGCGCTCTCCCGCACCAGGCCTTGATCCGTCACTCGCATCTCCATTGATTGCAGTTCGTAATAGCGGAGGGAATAGTGCTCTAGACCAATTTCCGGAAAAGTGGAAACGTGCTGGGGGAATGGCTGGAACCGGAGATCTGCTGATGACGACACCCTTCTCTGCGCTCGATTGGCGCGACATGAGCCAGGAGGAGCGAGACCGCGGCCTTAACAACGGTGCCGCAGTTTTAGGCAGCGGTGATATCGTTGTGGGCTGGGGCGAGCGCTCCGCCGAGCTGCGCAAGCGCTATCCCAATCACATCGATCTCCGCTATGGCCCGCGTGAGCGCAACCGCATCGATTTCCTCAAAGCGGGCGAGCGCGCGCCGACGCTGCTGTTCATCCATGGCGGCTATTGGCAGATGCGGTCGAAGGAGTTCTTCACCGTGATGGCCGAAGGGCCGATGACGCATGGCATCAATGTCGCGCTGATCGGCTATACGCTCGCACCGGAGGCGACGCTCGACGAGATCGTCGCCGAGATCCACGCCGGCATCGACTTCCTCGCGAAACAGTTGCCGGCGCTGGGCGCGGCCGAAACCGAGCTTGTGGTGTCCGGCTGGTCGGCCGGCGGTCATCTGACCGCGATGGCGCTGTCGCATCCGCATGTGCGGGGCGGGGTCGCGATCTCTGGCATCTATGATCTCGAGCCGATCCGGATGAGCTATCTCAACGTCAAGCTCGGGCTCGACGAGGCGGCTTCCCACCGCAATTCTCCGATGGAGCAGGCGGGCGGGCCGCCGAAGCCGCTGTCGCTGGTGGTCGGCAGCGGCGAACTGCCGCTCTTGCGCAAGCAGACCGCCGATTTTGCCGGGCACCGCGCCAATTATGGATTGCCGGTGACGTATGAGGAGATTCCCGGCGCTGACCATTTTTCAATCATGGACGAGATGATGTCGCCGAAGGGACGGATCACGACGCTGATCCGGCGGCTGTGCGAGGGCGAGTGAGGCCCACCCGTCATTGCGAGGAGCGTGAGCGACGAAGCAATCCATACTGTCTCCGCGGATGCGATGGATTGCTTCGCTTCGCTCGCGATGACGGTGGTAGCCATCACCACCCCGCGCTAATGCCGCCGTCGACCGTATAGATCACGCCTGAGGTATAACCCGCGCGGTCGGACGCCAGGAACGCCATGAGGTCGGCGATCTCGCGCGCGTGGGCCGGGCGGCCGAGCGGCAGGCTCTTCTGGAATTCCTTATAGCGGTTCTCGTCGCCGAACTGATGTTTGGCGCGGGTCTTGAGCAGCGTGACATGCCGGTCGGTGCCGACGGGACCGGGGTTGATGCCGACGACGCGGATGTTGTCGGCAAGGCTCTTGCCGCCGAGCGCGCGGGTCAGCGCCATCAGCGCGGCGTTGCCGGCGCTGCCGGCGATGTAGTTGGCATCGAATTTCTCGCCGGCGGCGCCGATGTCGTTGATGATCACGCCGCCGCCACGCGCCTTCATCTGTGCGTAGATCGCGCGGGTGAGATTGATATAGCCGAACACCTTGAGTTCCCAGGCGTGTCGCCAGGTCGCCTCATCGATCTTGTCGATCGAGCCGCCGGGAATATCGCCGGCATTGTTGACGAGGATGTCGATGTCGGCTGCCTCTTTGGACAATCGCGCAAGATCCTCCGGCTTGCGCAGGTCGATGACCGACGTGGCGGCATCGATCTGGTGGGCCGAGCGCAGGCGGTCGGCCAGCGCCTTCAACTGGTCGCCGCTGCGGGCGGCCAGCAGCAGATGGCAGCCTTCCTCGGCAAAGGCTTCGGCGGCGGCCGCGCCGATGCCCTTGGAGGCGCCGGTAATCAGAACGCGCTTGCCGCGCAGATGCAGGTCCATGGCAATACTCGCTGTTGCTGGAGGGGATCGGAGAAAAGTCGGCGGAATTGGTAGGTGGATCACGCCTTGACCGTCAACATTGCACTGCAGCGTTGCGCCGGGGCGAAGTTTGGTCCATTGCAGGGCGCGAGAATAGACGGCGCCTCAAGCCGGGCAAATCACAAGGGTGTTCTTCATGGCCAACGCAAAGAGACAGTATCGGATCGCGGTCATTCCCGGCGACGGCATCGGCAAGGAGGTGATGCCGGAGGGGCTGCGTGTGCTCGAGGCCGCCGCGAAGAAACATGGCGTCGCCGTGCAGTTCGACCATTTCGATTTCGCCTCCTATGACTATTACGAGAAGCACGGCCAGATGATGCCGGATGACTGGAAGGAGCAGATAGGCAAGCACGACGCGATCTATTTCGGCGCGGTCGGCTGGCCGGCCAAGATTCCGGATCACGTCTCGCTGTGGGGCTCGCTGATCAAGTTCCGCCGTGAGTTCGACCAGTATGTCAATTTGCGCCCGGTGCGGCTGATGCCCGGCGTGCCGTCGCCGCTCGCGAACCGCAAGCCCGGCGATATCGATTTCTGGGTGGTGCGCGAGAACACCGAAGGCGAATATTCGTCCGTCGGCGGGCGGATGTTCCCGGACACCGAGCGTGAGTTCGTGACGCAGCAGACGGTGATGACCCGCATCGGCGTCGACCGCATCCTGAAATTCGCCTTCGACCTCGCGCAGTCGCGGCCGAAGAAGCATCTGACCTCCGCGACGAAGTCGAACGGCATCTCCATCACCATGCCCTATTGGGACGAGCGCGTGGAGGCGATGGCGAAGAAGTATCCGTCGGTGAAGTGGGACAAGTACCACATCGACATCCTGACTGCGAACTTCGTGCTGCATCCGGACTGGTTCGACGTCGTGGTCGGCTCCAACCTGTTCGGGGACATCCTCTCCGATCTCGGCCCGGCCTGCACCGGCACCATCGGCATTGCGCCCTCGGGCAACATCAATCCGGAAGGCGATTTCCCGTCGGTGTTCGAACCGGTGCACGGCTCGGCGCCCGATATCGCGGGCCAAGGGATCGCCAACCCCATCGGCATGATCTGGTCAGGCGCGATGATGCTGGAGCATCTCGGCGAGAAGCCGGCGGCGGACGCGGTGGTCGGCGCGATCGAACGCACGCTCGCCGAACGCACGCTCCGCACCCGCGACCTCGGCGGCAATGCGGATACCGAGGCTTGCGGCAAGGCAGTCGCGGAGATGGTGGATTAAGGAGACCCTCATGGTGAGGAGGCGCGTAAAGCGCCGTCTCGAACCACGAGGCCCCGATCTCCCGCGGCCCGTCCCTCGAGACGCGCGTTCCGCGCTCCTCAGGATGAGGGCAGAGTGTGCGGCAGCCTCGTAGGGTGGGCAAAGCGCCGCGTGCCCACCATCAAGAGCATCGCAAGGAGTGGTGGGCACGCTTCGCTTTGTCCACCCTACGACTACGACTTTACAATACGCCGGCAATGCTCCCAGGCGGCGTGGATCAAATTCTCGCTGGCTTCCGGTGTGCGGAAGGCGGAATGCGCTGACAGCGTGACGTTTGGCAGTTTCGTCAGCGGATGATCCGCAGGCAGCGGCTCGACGGTGAAGACATCGAGCCCGGCGTGGCGGATGTGGCCTGAGTTCAGCGCATCGATCATCGCTGCTTCGTCGACGATGGCGGCCCGGGCGGTGTTGACGAAGATGACGCCCGGCTTCATCGCGGCGATGCGCTCCCGGGTGATGAAGCCTCTTGTGTCGTCGTTGAGCAGAAGATGCAGCGAGACGATATGGCTCTGCGCCAGCAGCGTGTCGAGATCGACGAAGTCGACGCCCGGATGACTCTTCGGCGAGCGGTTCCAGGCGATCACGCGCATTCCCGAGCCCACCGCGATGCGCGCGACTTCAGCCGCGATCCCGCCGAATCCGATCAGGCCGAGCGTCTTGCCGGTGAGCTGCATGCCGTCTTCGCGCAGCCACTTGCCGGCGCGCATCTCGCGGTCCATCTGGGCCAGCACGCGGGCGGAGGCCCACATCAGGGCGATCGCGGACTCCGCCACGGCGGTGTCGCCATAGCCCTTGATCAGATGCACGGAGATGCCGAGTTCGGCGAGCTCCTCCGGATTCATGTAGCTGCGCGCGCCGGTGCCGAGGAACACGACGTGCTTCAGCCCGCCGCACTGCTTTGCGATGTCGGTCGGCAGCGCCGTGTGGTCGATGATGGCGATCTCGGCGCCGTCGAGCACTTTTGGCAGCTGGTCGGACGTGACGTCGGGATTGCGGTGGATGCGCACCTTGGGATCGCCGGGTTTCTCCAGGCGCTCGAAAATCACGGCAAGCGATTCATTGGCGTCGACAAAAACCCCGCGCACGGCACATCTCCATCTTGCTTGGTGGACCGGTCAGGACGCGACGCCGGCGAGTGCCAGCACCGTATGCATCAGGACGTTGGCGCCGGCGGCGCAATCGGTCTGCGTTGCGTCCTCGAGCTCGTTGTGGCTGATGCCCTCCTTGCAGGGTACGAACACCATTGCCGCAGGGATCACCGTGTTGAGGTTGCAGGCGTCGTGGCCGGCGCCCGAGGTGATGCGCCGGTGCGAATAGCCGAGTTGCTTGGCGGCGTTCTCGACGGCATCGACCAGCTTGGGATCAAAATGCGTCGGCGGCTTGCGCCAGACCAGGTCGAGCGTAACCTCGACCTTGCGGCGGGCGGCGATCTCGGCGATCGCAGCGCGCAGGTCCTTGTCCAGCGCGTCCATGATGGCGGCATCGGCGCTGCGGCAATCGACGGTGAAGGCGATCTCGCCCGGAATGACGTTGCGCGAGGGCTTCGCGATCACGGCCTCGCCGATTGTGCCGACCGCGTTCGGCCCGTGCTTTTTCGCGATGCTCTCCATCGCCAGCACGATCTCCGACAAGGTCGCCAGCGCATCGCGCCGCAGCGGCATCGGTGTCGAGCCGGCATGGCTCTCGAAGCCCGTGATCTTGCCGTCGTACCACAAGACGCCCTGGCCGGAATCGACCACGCCGATGGTCTTGTTCTCGGCTTCCAGGATCGGGCCCTGCTCGATATGCAATTCGACGAAGCCGGAGAATTTTTGCGTGCCGACCGCCGTCGTGCCGCGATAGCCGATGCCGTCGAGCGCTTCGGCAACCGTGACGCCCTCGGCATCCCTGCGCGACAGGATGTCATCAGTGGTGAAATCGCCGACATAGGCGGCGGAGGCCATCATCGCCGGCGCGAAGCGCGAGCCTTCTTCGTTGGTCCAGTTGCAGATGCAGATCGGCATCTCGGTCTCGATGCCGGCATCATTGAGTGTGCGCACGACTTCGAGCGCGGCGAGCGTGCCGAGCACGCCGTCATATTTGCCGCCGGTCGGCTGGGTGTCGAGATGCGAGCCGAGCCCGATCGGCGGTTTCGACATGTCGCGGCCCTTGCGCAGGCCGAACATCGAGCCGAGCGCGTCAACATGAACCTCCAGCCCTGCGTCCTCGCACGCCTTGCGGAACCAGTCGCGCACCTGCTTGTCCTCGGCGCTCAAGGTCAGCCGCCGCACACCGCCTTTCGGCGTCCCGCCGAATTTCGCAGTTTCATGAATCGTGCCCCAGAGGCGGGCGGAATCGATCTGCAGGTTGGATGCGGCTCGGCTCATGCACTCGTTCCATTCGTGTTCTGTCATTTGTTCAATGACGCGCCCGCAGCGCCTCGTCAACCGACGGGCTCGCTTGCGCGATCTGGCGCGCGAGGTCGGCGACGCGCTCGATCGCGGCAGTGTCGGGGGAGGTGAGCCAGTTTGCGTTGAAGGTGAGCGGCGCCATCTTGATGTCGGTCTCGAGCAGTTGCAGCCGTCCGTCCGCGAGTTCGTTCGCGACGATGGCCGACGGGATCACGGCAATGCCGAGCCCTTCGATCGCCATGTGGATGACGGTTGCCAGCGAGGCGCTTGCGTGCAGCCGGATCGGCGGCAGGTCTGGCCGTTCGAACACCGCGCGCACGCTTTCGTAAGGCACTGTCTTGCGGGGAAAGGTGATGATCGGAAAGCGCGCCAGCTCATGCCGCGCCACCGGGCCATTGCCGAGGCCGAGCGCCGGGCTCGCCAGAAATCCGATCGGATAGTCGCAGAGCACGCGGCTCTGCACGCCCGAGGCCGACAGCGGTCCCACCACGAAGGCCAGCTCGATCTCCTGCGCGAGCAGCCGCGCGCTCAAATTCGGTGTGATGTCCACCTCGATCTCCAGCGACAGGTTCGGATAGACCTCGTTGACGCTCTTGACGAGGCGCGTCAGCCAGGTGTGCACGATGGTCTCGGCGACGCCGAGCCGGAGCACGCCGCGCATCGCGGAGCGGTCGCCGATCTCGGCCATCATCTCCGAGCGCAGCCCGATCAGCTTCTCCGCATAGACCATCATCTGCCGGCCGCTCGGCGTCGGCGAGGCCACCCGATGGTCGCGGTTGAGCAGTTTCACGCCCAACTCGCGTTCGAGCTGGGCGATGCGTTGGGAGATCGCCGGCTGGGTCGTGTTGAGCCGCTGCGCCGCGCCACGGAAGCTTCCAAGCTTGACCACCCAGAGGAACGTTTCGATCGACCTGAAATCAAGCATTGAGGCTTTTTCCCGTTCGATAAATCAAATTTATCGAATTCGATTAGAAAGGAAGATTAGACTTTATAGCACGCTTGGTGTTGGCTGCGCTTGTCGAGATATTAGGCAGGTCGATTTAATGACTGTTTTTGCGGCAATGCAGCAAGCCGGTGACAGCGACACTATGCTTCCGAGCCGAGAGGCCCGGCTAGCGTACCGTAAGGGCATGGCTTCGAGCACCGCCGGCGTGGCGAACGGCTTTGTCCAGGGCAACCTTGCCATCCTGCCGGAAAAGCTCGCCGGGGCCTTCCACCGCTTCTGCCAGCTCAACCCGAAGCCGTGCCCGATCATCGGCATGTCTGATGTCGGTGACCCCCGAATTCCCGCGCTTGGCCTCGACCTCGACATCCGCACCGACGTGCCGCGCTATCGCATCTGGCGCGACGGCGAGGTGGTGGAGGAGCCGACCGATGTCATGCAGCATTGGCGCGACGATCTCGTCGCCTTTGTGCTCGGCTGCTCGTTCTCGTTCGAAGAAGCGCTGATGGACGAGGGCCTGCCGATCCGTCACATCGAGCGCAACGTGCGGGTGCCGATGTACCGCACCAATATCGCCTGCCGATCGTCGGGCCCGTTCGCGGGGCCGATGGTGGTGTCGATGCGTCCCTTTAAGCCGGCCGATGCGATCCGCGCGGTGCAGGTCACCTCGCGTTTTCCCTCGGTGCACGGCGCGCCGGTGCATCTCGGCCATCCGCATCTGATTGGCATCAGCGACATCGCCAAGCCCGACTATGGTGATCCGGTTCCGGTCGAAGCCGATGAGATCCCGGTATTCTGGGCGTGCGGCGTGACACCGCAGGCGGTGATCGCGAACGCCAAGCTACCATTCGCGATCACGCATGCGCCGGGATTGATGCTGATCACCGATCTCAGGAACAAACAATTGGCGGTGCTCTAAAGCATGATCCGGAAAAGTGGAAACCGGTTTTCCGAAAAGATCATGCTCAAACAAAGAGATGAGAGCATGGTCCGATTCCGTCTCGATCGGATCATGCTCGAATGAGCAGCGCTTGCTGTTTCTTGAGGCTTTACCGCAACCGCCTTCCGTTTCATTCGATAGCTACGCTTCAATTAAGGGGAATTTCCGCAAATGACGATCACTCGCCGCAATGTGTTGCTTGGAGCCACCGCTGCTGCCGCGCTCGCGCCGATCGCTGCGCGCGCGCAAACCAGCGAGGTGGTGATCGGCGTGATCTATCCGCTGTCCGGCGCAAGCGCCCAGATCGGCGTCGACGCGCAAAAGGCATTCGAGACCGCGGCCGATATCATCAACAAGAACTATGATTTCGAGCTGCCGCTCGCCAAGGGCGAGGGCCTGTCCGGCCTGGGAGGTGCCAAGGTCCGCCTCGTTTTCGCCGATCACCAGGCCGATCCGCAGAAGGGTCGCGCCGAAGCCGAACGCCTGATCACCCAGGAGAAGGTCTGCGCCATCGTCGGCACCTACCAGAGCGCGGTTGCCGTCACCGTCAGCCAGATCTGCGAGCGCTACCAGATCCCCTTCATCTCGGCCGACAATTCCTCGCCGAGCCTGCATCGCCGCGGGCTGAAATTCTATTTCCGCGCAGCACCCCATGACGAGATGTTCTCGACTGCGATGTTCGACTTCTTCGATGCGATGAAGAAGAAGGGCACCAAGATCGACACGCTGTCGCTGTTCCACGAGGATACCATCTTCGGCACCGACTCCGGCAACGCCCAGACCAAGCTCGCACGTGAGCGCGGCTACAAGATCGTTGCCGATATCAAGTACCGCGCCAACTCGCCGTCGCTGTCGGCCGAAGTGCAGCAACTCAAGGCTGGTAATGCCGACGTGCTGATGCCCTCGAGCTACACCACCGACGGCATCCTCCTGGTGAAGACCATGGCCGAACTCGGCTACAAGCCGAATGCGATCGTGGCGCAGGACGCCGGCTTCTCCGAGAAGGCGCTGTATGATGCGGTCGGCGACAAGCTCGAAGGCGTGATCTCGCGCGGCAGCTTCTCGCTCGATCTCGCCGCCAAGCGGCCGATGGTCGGCAAGATCAACGCGATGTATAAGGAGCGGTCGGGCAAGGACTTCAACGACTATTCGTCGCGCCAGTTCATGGGCCTGATCGTGATGGCCGATGCCATCAACCGCGCCAAGTCCACCGATGGCGAGAAGATCCGCGAGGCGCTGGTCGCGACCGACATGCCGGGCGAGGCGACCATCATGCCCTGGAAGCGCGTGAAGTTTGACGACATGGGCCAGAACAACGACGCCGATCCGGTGCTGCTGCAATATATCGGCGGCAAGTTCGTCACGATCTTCCCGCCGCAGGCGGCAGTGGCCGAAGCCGTCTGGCCGATGAAGTGAGCGGCGCGGGTAGGGGAAGAACCATCGTGACCCTGGACTCGATGATAACTGCGCGTTCCGTCATTGCGAGCGAAGCGAAGCAATCCATGTCGCCACGAGCTGAGAGAATGGATTGCTTCGTCGCTTCGCTCCTCGCAATGACGAATGGCGATACTGATGCGGAGCTGCAGCGGTGACAGCCGAGACCATTATCCAGTCGCTCGCGAGCGGCCTCCTGATGGGGCTGCTCTATGGACTGATCGCCGTCGGGCTGGCGCTGATCTTCGGCCTGATGGACGTCGTGAACTTCGCCCATGGCGAGTTCCTGATGATCGCGATGTACGCGACATTCTTCTTGTTCGCGTTCTTCGCCATCGACCCGCTGTTGTCGGCGCCGCTGGTGGCGGCGGCTCTGTTCGTGTTCGGGGCGATCGTCTATCTCTTGATCGTGCGCTTTGCCGTGCGCGCCAAGGCCAATGCCGGCATGGTGCAGATCTTCTCCACCTTCGGCCTTGCCATCGTGATGCGCGGACTGGCGCAGTTCTTCTTCACGCCGGACTATCGCAGCGTCACCAATTCCTGGCTCGGCGGGAAAACCATCTCGGTTGGCGGCATCTTCCTGCCGGAGCCGCAACTCGTCGGCGCGCTGCTGTCGATCGCGGCCTTCGCCGGGCTCTACTTCTTCATCCACCGCACCGATTTCGGCCGCGCGCTGGAGGCAACGCGTGAGGATGCCGGTGCGGTGGCGCTGGTCGGCATCGACAAGAACCGGGTATTCGCGCTCGGCTGGGGGCTCGGCGCGGCGCTGGTTGGCCTCGCAGGCGCCATCATGGCGATCTTCTTCTATGTCTATCCCGATGTCGGCGCGTCCTTCGCGCTGATCGCCTATGTGACCGTGGCGCTCGGCGGCTTCGGCAGCGTGTTCGGTGCGTTCGCCGGCGGCATCATCGTCGGCCTGGTCGAGGCGACCACCGCGCTGATCCTGCCGCCCTCGCTGAAATCGGTCGGCATCTACGCGGTCTATCTGCTCGTCGTTTTCGTCCGCCCGCGCGGCCTGTTCGGGTCGATGTGATGGACAAGGATTTTACCAGGCGGCGCCGCCGCGAATTGATCGCCGCCTTTTGCCTTGCGGCCGCGGCCGCGCTGGTGCCGCTGTTCGTGAAGGACGTCTACGTTCAGAACGTCATGGTGCTGACGCTGATGTATGCGGCGCTCTCGCAGAGCTGGAACATCCTGTCCGGCTATTGCGGGCAGATTTCGCTCGGCCACGCGCTTTATTTCGGGCTCGGCGCCTACACCACAGCACTGCTGTTCACCAAGTTCGGCGTGTTGCCCTGGTTCGGCATGCTGGTCGGCGGCGTGATCTCGGCGCTGATCGCGATGGCGCTCGGCTATCCCTGCTTCCGCCTGCGCGGGCACTATTTCGTCATCGCCACCATCGTAATTGCCGAGATCGGGTTGCTCTTGATCCAGAACTGGGAGTGGGCGGGGGCGGCGCTCGGCATCGATATCCCGGTGCGTGGCGATAGCTGGCTGAAATTCCAGTTCACGCGCAGCAAGCTGCCCTACTTCTATTTCGCGTTGGCGCTCGCCTGCGTCGCCTGGTTCGTCACCTGGTGGCTGGAGGACTCCAAATGGGGCTATTGGTGGCGCGCGGTGAAGGACAATCCGGACGCGGCCGAAAGCCTTGGCGTCGTCGTGTTCAATTCCAAGATGGGGGCGGCAGCGGTCTCCGCGTTCCTGGTCGCCGTCGGCGGCAGCTTCTACGCACAGTTCGTCTCCTACATCGATCCTGAAAGCGTGATGGGCTTCCAGTTCTCGCTGCTGATGGCGCTGCCCGCGGTGCTCGGCGGCATCGGCACGCTGTGGGGACCGGTGCTTGGCGCCGTGATCCTGATCCCGCTGACCGAACTGACCCGATCCTTCATCGGCGGTTCGGGACGCGGCGTCGACCTGATCGTCTACGGCACGCTGATCGTGCTGATCTCGCTCGCACTGCCGCGCGGGCTGGTGAGCCTGTTCGCACGGCCCAAGCTCTTTTGGCGCAAGGCGGCCGTGCGATGACCGCGCTCCTGGAAACCCGTGGCGTCTGGCAGCGGTTCGGCGGCCTCGTCGCCAACAGCGACGTCTCGATCTCGGTCGGCCGCGGCGAAATCGTCGGGCTGATCGGCCCCAACGGCGCCGGCAAGTCGACCCTGTTCAACCTGATCGCCGGCGTGCTGCCGCCCACTCAAGGCTCGATCTGGTTCGATGGCGAGGATGTCACGAGATTGCCGGCGGCGGAACGCTGCCAGCGCGGCATCGGCCGCACCTTCCAGGTCGTGAAAAGCTTCGAGACCATGACTGTGATCGACAACGTCATCGTCGGCGCGCTGATCCGCAACACCGTGATGCGCGTCGCCCGCCGCAAGGCGCATGAGGTGCTGGAATTCTGCGGGCTCGGCGCGCGTGCCGACGTGCTGGCAAGCGATCTGGTGCCGTCCGAAAAGCGGCGGCTCGAGGTCGCCCGTGCGCTCGCGACCGAACCAAAACTGTTACTGCTCGACGAAGTCTTGACTGGCCTGACGCCGGTGGAAGCCAAGACTGGCGTCGAACTGGTGCGCAAGGTGCGCGATACCGGCGTCACCGTGCTGATGGTGGAGCACGTCATGGAGATCGTGATGCCGCTGGTCGACCGCGCCATCGTGCTCGACCTCGGCAAGGTGCTGGTCGAGGGCAAGCCGTCCGAGGTCGTCCGCGATCCGAAGGTCATCACCGCCTATCTTGGGGATCGTCATGCTGTCGGTGCATGAAGTCACCACCGCCTATCAGGGGCTGGTCGCGATCTCTGCCGTCTCGATCGAGGTCGCCAAGGGCGAGATCGTCTGCGTTGCCGGCGCCAACGGCGCCGGCAAGTCGACGCTCCTGAAATCGATCGCCGGCGCCGAGCGCCCGCGCTCGGGCACCGTCACCTTCGACGGGGCGCGGATCGACGGCAAGCCGCAGCATGTCATCACCGCGGGCGGCATCGCCTTCGTGCCGGAAAACCGCCGGCTGTTTCCGCGCCTGTCGGTGCGCGACAATCTCCGCCTCGGCAGCTATCTCTACCGCAGTGAAGCCAACCGCGACGAGCCGCTCGATCTCGTGTTCAAATTGTTCCCGCGGCTTTCGGAGCGGCTGGAGCAGCGCGCCGAGACGCTGTCCGGCGGTGAGCAGCAGATGCTCGCGATCGGCCGCGCGCTGATGACCCGCCCGCGGCTGTTGATGCTCGATGAGCCATCGCAGGGCATCATGCCAAAGCTCGTCGACGAGATCTTCCAGGCAGTGAAGCGCATCCGCGACGCCGGCATGACCGTGTTGATCGTCGAGCAGCGCATGGCCGAATGCCTTGAGATCGCCGACCGCGCCTACATCCTGCAGACCGGCCGCGTGCTGATGCAGGGCCCGGCGGCTGAGATCAGCACCAACCCCGACGTGCGCAAGGCCTATCTGGGGCTGTGATCCGCGTCCCAGTCCTTGCGAGCGCAGCGAAGCAATCCACCTCTCCACGCGCGCGGAGAAAAATGGATTGCCTCGCTTCGCTCGCAATGACGAAACGGTAGGTTCTCCGTCATGCCCGGGCTTGTCCCGGGCATCCACGATCTTTCTTTCCGGATGCAAAGAACGTGGATGGCCGGGACAAGCCCGGCCATGACGAATTCGGAAGGGCTAGTGCCCATGCTCCGGCAGCTTCAGCCCGAACACCTTGGTCAAATCCGCCACCTGCTCCGGCGAGAGATAGCGCGGGTTCAGCCCGCGCAGCAGCAGATAGAGCTTCGCGGTCTCTTCCAGTTCCTCCGTCGCGGACACCGCGGCTTCCAGCGTGTCGCCTGAAACCACAGGCCCATGATTGGCGAGCAGCACCGACGAATATTTGCCCGCCAATCCCTTGATCGCGTCGGCCACCGCGGGATCGCCGGGTCGATAATAAGGCACCAGCGCGGTCTGGCCGCATTTCATCACATAATAGGCGGTGAGCGGCGGCAGCGCGGCGCGCGGGTCGATCTCGGGCAGCATCGAGAGAGCCACCGAATGGGTCGAATGCAGATGCACGACGGCACGCGCCGCGCCGCGGGTCTGGTAAAGCGCGGTGTGCAGCGGCACCTCCTTGGTCGGCGCATCGCCCGAGACCAGCCGCCCATCGGCATTGAGCCGCGACATCCTGGCAGGATCGAGGAAACCGAGCGAGGCATTGGTCGGAGTCACCAGCCAGCCGCCATCGTCCAGTCGCACGCTGATATTGCCTGACGAGCCCGGCGTCAGCCCGCGCTCGAACAGCGAGCGGCCGAAGCGGCAGATTTCCTCACGGAGCTTTGTTTCGCTCATGGCAGCCATACCCGTTTCCCGCCTTGTCTCACGCTTTGGCACGGCGGCCAAGCCGTGATACGCAGGGGCAAGACACCAAGAAGAATGTGAGGGACCGCCGCATGCCTGACCAGTCAAAAACCCGCGTTGCCGTGATCGGGCTCGGCTCGATGGGATCAGGCATGGCGACCTCGCTGTTGCGCGCGGGCTTAGAGGTGACCGGCTGCGACGTCTCCGCCGACAGCGTCGCGCGGTTTGTCCGGGGCGGCGGCAAGGGAGCCAAGACACCGAAGGAAGCCGCCGATAGCGCCGACATCGTGGTCAGCGTGGTCGTCAACGCCGCCCAGACCGAAACGATCCTGTTCGGCGAGAACGGCGTCGCCGAGACGCTGCCGAAAGGATCGGTATTCGTGTCCTCCGCGACCATGGACCCTGATGTGGCGCGGCGATTGGCAGCCAAGCTCGAGGCGACGGACCGGCATTATCTGGATGCCCCGATCTCCGGCGGTGCCCAGCGCGCAGCGCAGGGCGAACTCACCATCCTTGCTTCCGGCAGCGCGGCGGCCTTCGCAAAAGCCCGTCCCGCGCTCGATGCGATGGCGGGCAAGCTCTATGAACTCGGCGATGCGGCCGGGCAGGGCGCCGCGTTCAAGATGATCAACCAGCTCCTGGCCGGCGTGCATATCGCCGCCGCCTCGGAGGCGATGGCGTTCGCGGCCAAGCAAGGCCTCGATATCCGCAAGGTCTATGAGGTGATCACGGCCTCCGCCGGCAATTCCTGGATGTTCGAGAACCGCATGCCGCATGTGCTCGACGGCGACTACACGCCGCGCAGCGCGGTGGAGATTTTCGTCAAGGATCTGGGCATTATCCAGGACATGGCTCGGTCAGCGAAATTCCCGGTGCCGGTCTCAGCCGCAGCGCTGCAGATGTTCCTGATGACGGCCGCCGCCGGCATGGGGCGTGATGACGACGCCTCGGTGGCGCGGATGTACGCCCGCGTCACCGGCACCAAGCTGCCCGGCGAACACAATTAATAAGGACACGCGATGCCCCGCTTTGCCGCCAATCTCACCATGATGTTCAACGAGGTCGCGTTCCTCGACCGTTTCGAGGCTGCGGCGAAAGCCGGCTTTACCGCGGTGGAGTTCCTGTTTCCCTATGACCATCCGGCGAAGGAGGTCGGCGAGCGGCTGCGCGAGAACGGCCTGACGCAGGCGCTGTTCAACCTGCCGCCGGGCGATTGGGCGGCCGGAGAGAAGGGGTTCGCGGCGCTGCCGGACCGGTTTGAGGATATGAAGGCGAGCCTCGCCACCGCACTGCCTTATGCGGAGGCGACCGGCGTCAAGCGCGTGCACCTGATGGCGGGGATCGCCGACCGAAGCGATCGCAAGGCGGTCGAGGCATTTTATAAGTCCGTTACATGGGCCGCCGAGTTCTTCGCGCCGCACGGCCTCGACGTCGTGATCGAGCCGATCAATCCACGCAACGTGCCCGGCTATTTCCTCAACGATTTCGGCTTTGCACGTGATCTGATCAACGAGTTGAAGATTCTGAACCTGAAGTTGCAGTTCGACATCTATCACTGCCAGATCATCCATGGCGATGTCACCATGCGGCTGCGTGAGATGATGCCGATCATCGGCCACACCCAGATCGCCAGCATCCCCTCGCGCAACGAGCCCGATGGCGAAGAGCTGAACTATCCGTTCCTGTTCGATGAGCTCGACCGGCTCGGCTATGCCGGCTTCGTCGGCTGCGAATATAATCCGCGTGGCAAGACCACCGATGGCCTCGGCTGGTTCAAGCCCTATGCCGGAGCAAAAGCATGACTTTGGCGCTGGGCTGTATCGCCGACGACTACACCGGCGCCTCCGATCTCGCCAACACGCTGACCCGTGCCGGCCTGCGCACGGTGCAGACGATTGGCGTGCCATCGGACGATCTCGCTTTGCCCGAGGTCGATGCGGTGGTGGTCTCGCTGAAGAGCCGCTCGATCGAGGCGAGCCAGGCGGTCACCCGCTCGCGCGCGGCGGAGAAGTGGCTGCGCGGCCGCGGCGCCTCGCATGTGCTGTTCAAGATCTGCTCGACCTTCGACTCTACCAACGCCGGCAATATCGGCCCGGTGATGGATGCGCTGCGCAAAGATTCCGGCGACAACATCGTGCTGGTCACGCCGGCATTCCCGGAAACCGGACGCACCGTATACCAGGGCAATTTGTTCGTCGGGTCGGTGCCGCTGAACGAAAGCCCGCTCAAGGATCATCCGCTCAACCCGATGCATGACTCGAACCTGGTGCGGGTGCTGGCATGCCAGAGCAGCACAAAGGTCGGACTGATCGATCTTGCTACCGTTGCGCGCGGTCCGGACGCCGTTCGCGCGCGCCTTGCAGATCTTGCCGCCGGCGGATTTGGTGCCGCCATCATCGATGCCGTGTTCGACCGCGACCTCGGCACCATCGGCACGGTGGCGCTGGACCATCGCGTTTCGGTCGGCGCTTCCGGGATCGGGCTCGGGCTTGCCCGGGCGCTGGTTGACTCCGGAAAAGTCAGGCCAGAAGCCGCAAGCGTGACGGCCGAGGCGCTGGTCGGAGGGCCAGCCGCCTGTCTCGCCGGAAGCTGTTCGCAAGCGACACTGCAGCAGATCGCCAATGCCGAGCGCAGCATGGCCGTGCTGCATCTCGACCCCGAGCGGATCGTGATCGGCAAGGATGAAGTCCATCGCGCGCTCGCCTGGGCCCGCGACCGGATCGGCGAAGGGCCGGTGCTGATCGCCAGCAGCGCCACGCCCGACGAAGTCGCAGCTCTGCAGTCCCGTTATGGCCGTGATGCAGCCGGGCATACCATCGAGCAGGCGATGGCCGACATCGCGGAAGGTCTCGTCGAACACGGCGTGCGTCGATTGGTGGTCGCCGGCGGTGAGACGTCAGGCGCCGTGGTGGATCGTTTGCGGATTCCAGGTTTTCTCGTCGGCGTGGAGATCGCCGCTGGTGTGCCGGTGCTGCGTGCGGTCGGCGCGAACAAAGGCGAGATGCTGCTTGCTCTGAAATCAGGCAATTTCGGCGGACCGCAATTTTTCTCGGACGCGCTTGCGTTGATGCGCTGATCTCATCGCTTCGTTCATTTGTTAGTGACGGTTTTCATTTACCGTAACTCTACGGAGGGACAAATTAACGCGACTTCAGAAGTTGCGCGGTTTGATCGCCAGTAAGGCATCCTTCGATTCGGCAGACCAAACCGAAGCACCTTGCATCACCTGACGTGCCCGACACGCGCAACACCAAGAGATTTTCAGATGTTCGCCAAATACTCGATCCGCGCCAAGATCATCACCGTGGTTGCGCTGCTGCTCGTCACGATGACGGGCATGGGGCTCCTCGCCGTCCGCAACATGCAGGCGATCAATGCCAATACGGTCGACATCACCACCAGCTGGCTGCCGAGCGTCCGGGTGCTCGGTGAGCTTCGCGCTGGTGTCATTACCTACCGCAACGTGATCCGTGAGCACATGCTCTCGGAAACGCTCGAGGAGAAGCTGGCCAACGAGAAGACTCTGGTCACAGTTGTCGAGGGCAACATGAAGGCCCGCAAGAGCTATGAAACGATGATCACCTCCCCGGAGGAGCGGGCGCTCTATACTCAATGGTCGGACACCTGGGATCGATACAGGAAGGGCACCGAAGAGGTGATGGCGTTGTCGCGCAGGGATGTCGGCAAGATCCCGCATGACGCGCATGAGCTGAACAGCAAGACCGTGAACAAGATCGGGCTCGAGGCCGACGCGATTCTCCTCAAGGACATCGAGCTCAACAAGGCGGGTGCCGACAAGGCTGCGGAGGACGCCGCCGCCAACTACTCTTCCGCCTTCGCGATACTCGCTGTCATTCTCTTGGCCGCGGTGCTTGTTGGCGCCCTTATCAGTTTCCTGTTGATCCGTGACGTCTCGGCCGGGATCGCGTCCATCGTCAAGCCGATGCAGGCGCTCGGAAATGGAGACCTGACCGCCGAAGTCCCGCACCAGGGTGAGAAGACCGAAATCGGCACGATGGCCGATGCGCTTCAGGTGTTCAAGGAAGCGTTGATTGCCAAGAAGGCTGCCGACGAGGCTGCCGCCGCCGACGCCGAAGCAAAGATCGAGCGCGGCCGCCGGGTCGACGCCATCACCCGCAATTTCGAGACCATGATCGGCGAGATCGTCCAGACCGTCTCTTCCGCCTCGATCCAGCTCGAAGCCGCGGCCGGCACGCTCTCCTCGACTGCCACACGCTCGCAGGAATTGACCACCACGGTCGCTTCCGCCTCGGAAGAGGCGTCCACCAATGTGCAGTCGGTGGCGTCCGCGACCGAGGAGTTGTCATCGTCCGTCACCGAGATCAGCCGCCAGGTCCAGGAATCAGCACGGATGGCGGGCGACGCCGTCGGCCAGGCTCGCAGCACCAACGACCGTGTCAGCGAGCTCTCGAAGGCGGCGGCACGGATCGGCGACGTCGTCGAGCTCATCAACACGATCGCGGGCCAGACCAACCTGCTGGCGCTGAACGCGACCATCGAGGCGGCACGCGCCGGCGAGGCCGGCCGCGGCTTTGCGGTGGTCGCCTCCGAAGTGAAGGCGCTGGCCGAGCAGACCGCGAAAGCCACCGGCGAGATCGGCCAGCAAATCACCGGCATCCAGGCCGCCACCCAGGACTCGGTGAACGCGATCAAGGAAATCAGCAACACCATCGAACGGCTGTCGGAGATCTCCTCGACCATCGCCGCGGCGGTGGAGGAGCAGGGCGCGGCTACGCAGGAAATCTCCCGCAACGTCCAGCAGGCCGCCCAGGGCACCCACCAGGTCTCGGCCAACATCACCGACGTGCAGCGCGGCGCGACCGAGACCGGGTCGGCCTCATCGCAGGTGCTCTCGGCGGCAAAGGCATTGTCCGGCGACAGCAGCCGCCTCAAGGTCGAGGTCAGCAAGTTCCTGGAATCGGTACGGGCGGCTTAGTTACTTAATTAGTTGCGATAATTCCCGGCCGCGGTTCACCCCGCGGCCGGTCCCGGCAGCTATGTCGAGGATGTGAACGCGGATTGCGTCGCGCAAAGTTGGCTTTTGGCCCGTTTTTCGCTAGATCGACGCAAGTAAATTGGCCTGTAGGGGCGCCAATCCCCCGTACATTTTACGGGTTCCGGGGAATAACTCGTCAATGGTTGCACTGGTCCGTATCGCGCTGAGCCGGCCGTATACGTTTGTCGTGCTCGCGCTGCTGCTCCTCATTGTCGGACCGCTCGCCGCGCTGCGCACGCCCACCGATATCTTTCCCGACATCCGCATCCCCGTGATCGGGGTCGTTTGGCAGTACACCGGACTGCCGCCGGACCAGATGTCCGGGCGCATCACCACGCCATTTCAGCGCGCGCTGACCACCACCGTCAACGATATCGAGCATATCGTCGCCAATTCCTACAACGGCTTCGGCATCATCAAGATCTTCTTCCAGCCGAACGTCGACATCCGCACCGCCAACGCCCAGGTCACGGCGATCTCGCAGACGCTTCTGAAGCAGATGCCGCCGGGCGCAACGCCGCCTTTGATCCTGAACTACAGCGCCTCCACGGTGCCGATCATCCAGGTCGCGTTGTCAGGTGAGGGGCTGACCGAGCAGAATCTTGCCGATATCGGCATCAATCAGCTCCGCACGCCCCTCGTCACCGTGCCCGGCGCCGCCATACCCTATCCATTCGGCGGCAAGCAGCGTCAGGTGCAGATCGACCTCAACTCCACGGCGCTGCAGGCGCGCGGCCTGTCGGGGCAGGACGTGGCCAATGCGCTGGCTGCACAAAATCTGATCACGCCGGTCGGCACGCAGAAGATCGGCCAGTTCGAATACAACATTCAGCTCAACAACTCGCCGCTGAAGATGGAGGATCTCGGCAATCTGCCGATCAAGACCGTCAACGGCGCCATGGTCTATGTTCGGGATGTCGCCACCGTCCGCGACGGCAACCCGCCGCAGACCAACATCGTCCATGTCGACGGCAACCGCTCGGTGCTGATGATGGTGTTGAAGGCGGGCGCGATCTCGACGCTCGATATCATCGCCGGCATCAAGCAGAAGGTGATCGACGTCAAGGACCAGCTTCCGGACGCGCTGAAGATCGGCTTCATTGGCGACCAGTCGGTTTTCGTCCGCGGCGCCATCACCGGCGTCGCCTTCGAAGGCGTCATTGCCGCATTGCTCACCAGCGTGATGATCCTGCTGTTCCTCGGGAGCTGGCGGTCGACGATCATCATCGCGGTCTCGATCCCGCTGTCGGTTCTCGGCGCCATCATCATGCTGTCGGCGATCGGCGAGACGCTGAACATCATGACGCTCGGCGGATTGGCGCTCGCGGTCGGCATCCTCGTCGATGACGCCACCGTGACGATCGAGAACATCAATTACCATCTGGAGCAGGGCAAGCCGGTCGAACAGTCCATTCTCGACGGCGCCAACCAGATCGTCACGCCGGCATTCGTCTCGCTGCTCTGCATCTGCATCGTGTTCGTGCCGATGTTCTTCCTGACCGGCGTTGCGCGCTTCCTGTTCGTGCCGATGGCGGAAGCGGTGATGTTCGCGATGATCTGGTCGTTCATCCTGTCGCGCACGCTGGTGCCGACGATGGCGAAATATCTGCTGCAGCCCCATGTGCATCACGAGGGCGGGCTGCCGCCGACGCGCAATCCGTTCAAGCTGTTCCAGCGCGGCTTCGAGGCGCGGTTCGAGCGCATCCGCCGCGCCTATCGCGACATGCTGGCGATGGCGCTCGGACACCGTACCATCTTCGTCAGCTGTTTCCTCGGCTTCGTCGCGGTGTCCATGCTGCTGGTGCCTTTCCTCGGCCGCAACTTCTTTCCGTCGGTCGACGCCGGCAACATTCTGATGCACGTCCGCACCCAGGTCGGCACCCGCGTCGAGGAGACTGCCAACCAGCTCGCCGAGGTGCAGAAGGCGATCCGCAAGATCATCCCGCCGGAGGAGATCGACACGCTGGCCGACAATATCGGCATGCCGATCTCCGGCATCAACATGACCTACAACAACACCGGCGTCATCGGTCCGCAGGATGGCGACATCCAGGTCAAGCTGAAGGAAGGCCACAGGCCGACCGAGCAATATGTCCAGGCGCTACGCGAGCAACTGCCGCGGATGTTCCCCGGCATCAGCTTCTCGTTCCTGCCTGCCGATATCGTCAGCCAGATCCTGAACTTCGGTGCGCCGGCGCCGATCGACCTGCAGATCCGCGGCGCCAATCTCGACGCCAATTTCGCCTATGCCAACAGGCTGCTGAGCCGGATCCGGCGCATTCCCGGCATTGCGGACGCGCGCATCCAGCAATCGCCGAACAGCCCCACCTTCAACATCGATGTCGACCGCACCCGCGCGCAATATGTCGGCCTGACCGAGCGCGACGTCACCAACAGCCTCGTCGTCAATCTCGCCGGCAGCTCGCAGGTCGCGCCGACCTATTATCTCAATCCGGATAACGGCGTGTCCTATTCGATCGTGATGCAGACGCCGCAATACCAGATCGACTCGCTGAGCGCCTTGCAGACCTTGCCGATCACCGCGACCGGCAATCCGCAGTCGCCGATCCTCGGCGGCATCGCCGACATCACGCGCTCGACCTCGAGTGCGGTCGTATCCCAATACGACATCCAGTCGATGGTGCAGATCTACGCCACGACGCAGGGCCGCGACCTCGGCGCGGTCGCCACCGACGTGCGGGCGCTGATCGCCGAGACTGCAAAGGATGTCCCGAAGGGGAGCTCGGTGGTGCTGCTCGGCCAGGTGCAGACCATGAACAGCGCGTTTTCCGGCCTGTTGTTCGGTCTGCTCGGCGCCGTCGTGCTGATCTATCTCCTGATCGTCGTGAACTTCCAGTCCTGGTCCGATCCGTTCGTGATCATCACCGCGCTGCCGGCGGCGCTTGCCGGCATCGTCTGGATGCTGTTCACCACCGAGACCACGCTGTCGGTGCCGGCGCTGACCGGCGCGATCATGTGCATGGGTGTCGCCACCGCGAACAGCGTGCTTGTCATCAGCTTCGCCCGCGAGCGCTACGAGCAGCTCGGCGATCCCATTGCGGCCGCGCTCGAAGCCGGCTTCGTCCGTTTCCGGCCGGTGCTGATGACCGCGCTCGCCATGATCATCGGCATGGCGCCGATGGCGCTCGGCTTGGGCGAGGGTGGCGAGCAGAACGCCCCGCTGGGCCGCGCCGTGATCGGCGGCCTGATCTTTGCAACGTTCGCCACACTCATGTTTGTTCCCGTCGTCTTTAGTATGGTACACAAGAAGCAAGGCGCCAGCGCCGCCGCCGCACCGGAGATGTCGCATGCCCACTGACCAACGCCCGCCGGTCTCGCGCTGGAAACTGGGCATTTTCGGGCTTGCGGCCGGTGTCGGCCTGGTCCTCGTCGTCATCACCGGCATCCGTGCCCGCGAGGAGCAGGGCACCAAGCTGAAGGAATGGACCGATAATCAGGCCATTCCGAGCGTCGCGGTGGCGCCGCCCAGCGCCAAAGTGCTCAACCCCACGATCGACCTGCCGGGCCGGCTGGAAGCCTATTACCGCGCCCCGATCTTCGCGCGCGTGTCCGGTTACCTGAAGAGCTGGAGCGTCGACATCGGCGCCCGCGTCAAGGCCGGGCAGGTGATCGCCGAAATCGAGGCGCCCGACCTCGACCAGCAATTGCTGCAGGCCAGGGCCGATCTTGCGAGCCAGCAGGCCAGCGCCAAACTGTCGGAAGCGACGCTGACCCGGCGGCGGTCGCTGCTTGCCTCGAACTTCGTCTCGATGCAGGAAATCGACGAGCGCACCGCCGATCTCTCCAACAAGAAGGCCGCCGTCAATTCCGGTCAGGCCAATGTCGAACGGCTGGAAGCGCTTGCCGGCTACAAGAAGATCACTGCGCCCTTTGACGGTGTCGTCACCGAGCGCAACACCGACGTCGGCGCGCTGATCAATGCCGGCGGCGGCGCGGGCCCAGCGATGTTCATCGTCTCCGACATTTCCAAGCTGCGCGTCTATGTGAACGTGCCGCAGAACTTCGTGCCGTCGATCAAGATGGGCGCCAAGGCTGTCATCACGCTGCCGGAATATCCGAACCGCACCTTTACGGCGACCGTGGAAACGTCCTCGCAGGCGGTCGATGTCAGCTCGGGAACGACGCGCATGCAACTCGCGCTGGACAATTCCGGCGGCGAATTGATGCCCGGCGGCTATGCCAATGTGAAGCTGACGTTGCAGCGCGACACCATTCCGCTGCACATCCCCGCCAGCGCGCTGATCTTCGACAGCAACGGCCTGCGCGTTGCGACCGTCGGCGCAGATGACAAGATCCTGTTCAAGAAGGTGACGATCGCCCGCGACCTCGGCAAAGAGATCGAGATCGCCTCCGGCCTCACCGCCGACGACCGCATCATCATCGCCCCGCCCGACGGCATCAACGACGGCGACCAGGTCCGTGTGGTCGGCGGCGGCGCGAAGAAGCCGACCACGGCCTCCGAAAAGCAGGACGTGAAGGGGTAGGGGAGGCGGTGCTCTCTCCTCCGTCATTGCCGGGCTCGTCCCGGCCATCCACGTTTTCGACTGCGGAAGAACGACGTGGATGCCCGGGTCAAGCCCGGGCATGACGGTGCAGGTAGCTCACACCACCCGCCACTCCGGCACGCCGTCATCGGCCATCACGATGTCACCTGTGGTGCCGACTGGCGTGCGCTCCATGCCGAGCAGATGCGCTAACGTCGTCGCATCGCTCGCCGGCACGCGGCCGAGCGTGCGGCGGTCGTCTTCGGTGCGCAACATGACGACGCCGTGCTCGACCTCGCCATTGCCGCGATAGATCACGGTGAAGCTTTCGACCTTGCCCTTGCCGCTGGCCTCGGCGATGAACTCCGGCACCGTGCGGCGGTTGCGATCCGCTTCCGCCTGCACGCTGGTATCCTGCTTGAGCGTCGCCTTCGGTGCCTCGCGCGACAGCACCAGGCCATGATGCTTGGTGACAAAGCCGCCCTGGCCGTAGAGCAGGCCGAGCTCGGCACCATCGCGGAGCTTGCGCACCATCGCGCAGGCGGCGTGCGTCATGTAGGTGTTGAGCGGCGCGCCGAAGAAGGTGAGCCCGCCGGTGACGGTCGGCTGCACGTCAGGGCCGAGGCCGAGCGTGCGTCGCGCCATCTTGGGCACGCAGGGGAAGCAGCTATAGAGCTCGATCGCGTCGAACTTGCTGCCGTCGCCCTCGACCAGGTCCATCACCGCTTTCAGCACCGCATTCTGCGCGTGGCTTTCGAAGAACTGGTCGCGCACGAGATAGTCGCGCGGTTCTTCCGCCGACGCACCGCCGAGCGGATAGACCAGCCGGTCCTCGGGAATTCCGGCCGCGCGCGCCTTGGCGAGGCCGGTGAGCAGCAGCGCGCCGCCCATGTTCACGGTCGGATTGGCCACCATCAGCTTGGTGTAGGGCCAGGCGATCAGCCGGTTCTCCGGCGTCGGCGTGGTGATCTCCTCCGGCGCGAAGCGCTTCTTCAGCCACGAATTCGGGTTCGAAGCCGCGACGCTTGCATAGGTCGACCACAGCTCGCCGGACTCGGCGAGCGCCTCGCGCGGCGTCTGGCCCCAATGCGCTGAGGTCGCGGACTCATAGAGCGGATAGACCGTGATCGGCCTGAACACGCCGAGCTTCACCGCCAGAGGCTTCTGGAACGCCGCGCCGCGCTTCGGCTCCTCGACTTCATGCGCAAACGGCGTCCAGGGCAGGGCGACGCCGCCGCGATCCGCCTTGGTCGCGGTCGACTGCGCCTCGGCGCCGCAGACCGCCGCCACGCTGCATTCGCCGCGCGCGATCCGCTGCGCCGCTTCATGCAGATAGCGGATCGGGCTCTCGCCCCCGACCGGGCCGTAATAAAGATGCGCCGGCTTGATGCCGAGCCGTTCGGCAAGCTGTTTTTCCGGATCGCGATAGCGCCAGCTCAGGAAATTGACGACGTCGAGCGACCGGACGTCGTGGAGCAGCTTGGCCCCGCTGTCGGCTTCCGCGCGCTTGAGCGCTTCTTCGAGAAGCGCGAGAGGCTCGAGGCCTGCAGCGATGTCCTTGGGACGATCGACGATCTCGCCGACGCCGACGATGACTGGGATGCGGTCTTCGGGGATGCTATTGGACATTTCTTCTCTTTAGCTCAGATGATCAGTTCGGCGTGCTTCGTCCTTGTACCCGTCATTGCGAGCGAAGCGAAGCAATCCATCTCTCAGCTTGCGGAGGCGTGGATTGCTTCGTCGCTTGCGCTCCTCGCAATGACGCCGCTATTCCGCCACCAGCGCATTCATGTGTTCGACCGCCTCGATGAAATCTTCCTTGAATTCCTGTACCACAGCGCCTGCCGATTTCACGCTGTCGATCAGGCCGACGCCCTGGCCGACGAAGTAGCTGACGAGGTCGCGCGCCTTCTCGTTGCCGGCGGCCGCCGAACGGTCAATCGAGTTGAAGGCGTCGCGGCTGATGATGCTCTGCAGCGGCATCGGCAGCGCGCCGGGGCCGTCGGGTGAGCGGTCCCATGCGTCGGTCCACACCGAGCGGAGCTGCCGCGCCGGCTTGCCGGTGCGTCCCTTCGAACGCACTGCGTCGCGCGAGGAGGCCGCGATCATCTTCTCACGGAAGATTTCCGTGGTCTCGGATTCCACGGTCGCGAGCCACACCGAGCCGGTCCAGACGCCGGCAGCGCCCATGGCCATCGCAGCCGCCATCTGGCGCCCGGTCATGATACCGCCCGCGGCCAATACGGGCACATCGCGGATCGGCTTGATCGCCTTGATGACCTCCGGCACCAGCACCATGGTCGAGACTTCGCCGCAGTGGCCACCGGCCTCGGTGCCCTGCACGACGAGGATGTCGACACCGGCCGCGACCTGGCGCAGCGCGTGCTCCTTGGCGCCGACGAGCGCCGCGACCGGCACGCCGTGCTTGCGGCCCATGTCGATCATCTCTTTCGGCGGCACGCCCAGCGCGTTCGCGATCAGCTTGATCGGATGTTTGAAGGAGACGTCCAGCACTTCGAGCGCGCGCTGTGCGTCGAACGGCTGCGGCTGGTTGTCGGCGACATCGGTCGTCGTCAGCTCGACGCCGTATTTCTTCAGGAGGCTGCGGGTAAAGTCGCGATGCTCGGGCGAGATCCGCTGCTCCAGGCTCTTCCAGGTGACGTTCTTCTCGCCTGCGGTCGAGATGTTCTCGGGGATCAGCACATCGAGCCCATAGGGCTTGCCGTCGACGTGGTCGTCGATCCATTTCAGTTCCTGCTCGATGCTCTCAGGCGAATGCACGGTCGCGCCCAGCACGCCAAATCCGCCGGCGCGGCTGACCGCTGCTACCACGTCGCGGCAATGGCTGAAGGCGAGCAGGGGGAATTCTATACCCAGCATGTCGCAGATCGGCGATTTCATGGATGCGTTCTCTCTCCCGATGGCAGCTTCAGGCTGCTTTTCTATTTTGATAACGATCAGGCTAGCGCATGGCGGAGAGGAAAGCCAACCGGCTTTCGCCGACTTGCGTGCAGCTGCTACGCATTCCGTAAGGCAAAATATGCAGCTCCCTTCTACTCGCGCTTTGTCCCTTGCGCTTTGGCGCGTCGCGGAGAATGCTGGCCGGCAACGAAAAGAATCTTCAAGGGAGCCCGCGTCCATGTCCGTTTCGCCATCCGCTTCCGCAACTCCTGCCGCACATTACGACGTCGTCGTGGTCGGCGCCGGCTTCTCCGGCATGTACATGCTGCACCGGTTGCGCGGTCTCGGCTTTACCGCGCGAGTCTACGAGCAGGGCAGCGGCGTTGGCGGCACCTGGTACTGGAACCGCTATCCCGGCGCGCGCTGCGACGTCGAGAGCATGCAGTATTCCTATTCGTTCAGCGAGGAGCTGCAGCAGGAATGGGACTGGAGCGAGCGCTACGCACCGCAGCCGGAGATTCTGCGCTATGCCAACCATGTCGCCGATCGCTTCGATCTGCGTTCAGACATCCAGTTCGACACCCGCGTCGATGCGGCCGTGTTCGACGAGACGAAAAAGCTCTGGTCGGTGACCACCGCCGACGGCAAGACCGTCACGGCCAAGTTCGTGGTGCTCGCCACCGGCTGCCTGTCGAATGCGCGCAAGCCCGACATCAAGGGCCTCGATCGCTTCAAAGGCCAAGTCTATCACACCGGCCATTGGCCGCATGAGCAGGTGGATTTCACCGGCCTGCGCGTCGGCGTGATCGGCACCGGCTCATCCGGAATACAGTCGATACCTGTCATCGCCGAGCAGGCGAGCCACCTGACGGTGTTCCAGCGCACCGCGAATTTCTCGATTCCCGCGCGCAACGCCAGGCTGCTAGATGAGGAACGTGCATGGTTTCGCGCGAACTATCCGGAGATCCGGCGCGTGGAGCGGGAAGTGGCGCGCAACGGCATCTATACCGACTTGCCCGATCGCGGCGCGCTCGATGATGGCGACAACGAGCGCCGTGCCAAATACGAGGCGCGCTGGCAGCGTGGCGGACTCACGTTCATGTCGGCCTACAACAATCTGGCGCTGGACCAGGTCGCCAACGATACCGCAGCAAACTTCGTGCGCGAGAAGATCGCAGAGATCGTCAAGGACCCCGAGACCGCGAAGCTGCTGCAGCCGAACAGCCATCCGATCGGCTCCAAGCGCATCTGCGTCGATACCGACTATTTCGCGACCTTCAACCGGCCCAACGTGACGCTGGTTGACATCAAGAGCAGTCCGATCGAGGAGATCACGGAAAGCGCCGTGCGCACCACAGCATGCGAATATGAACTCGATGCGCTGGTGCTGGCGACCGGCTTCGACGCTATGACCGGGTCGGTGGCAAAGATCGACATTCGCGGCCGCGACGGGCTGACGCTGAACCGGAAATGGGCCGAGGGACCGCGCACCTATCTCGGCCTGATGAGCGCCGGTTTTCCGAACCTCTTCATCATCACCGGGCCCGGCAGTCCTTCCGTGCTGTCGAACATGATCGTTTCGATTGAGCAGCACGTCGACTGGATCAGCGATTGCGTCGACTACATGCGAGAGCGTGAACTCGACACGATGGAGGCGACAAGGGAGGCCGAAGACAAATGGGTGACGCATGTCAACGAGGTTGCCTACACCACGCTCTATCCGCAGGCCAATTCCTGGTACATGGGCGCCAACATTCCCGGCAAGCCGCGGATCTTCATGCCCTATATCGGCGGCGTCGGGCCTTATCGGCAGATCTGCAACGAGGTCGCGGCGAAGGGCTATAACGGCTTTGCGATGACGGGCGCAGCGCGCCAGCAGCGGGCGGCCGCGTTCTGAGCTTTATCAACCGTCATGCCCGGGCCTGTCTCGAGTATCCAAGCACTTCCTTCGACGCAAGACGTGGATGGCCCGGGACAAGCCCGGCCATGGCGGAAGTGAAGAGGCACCGGCTATACGAAATCCCGCCCTTGCCAATCCTGTGCTCGACGCTAGTTAACACTGGCGCGGCTTCCGCGCTGGAGCTTGATCAATGACCGATGCATCCGCCTATGAGCCGCCGAAAGTCTGGACCTGGAACAAGGAAAATGGTGGCCGTTTCGCCAGCGTCAACCGCCCGATCGCCGGGCCCACGCATGAGAAGGAACTTCCCGTCGGGAAGCATCCGTTGCAACTTTATTCTCTGGCGACGCCAAACGGCCAGAAGGTCACGATCATGCTGGAAGAGCTGCTCGCGCTCGGCCATTCCGACGCCGAATATGACGCCTGGCTGATCAAGATCGATGGCAACCAGTTCGGCAGTGGTTTCGTTGCGGTCAATCCGAATTCCAAGATCCCGGCGCTGCTGGACCGTAGCAGGCCGGAACCGATCCGCGTGTTCGAGTCCGGCGCGATCCTGATGCACCTTGCCGAGAAGTTCGGTGCATTCCTGCCGACCGGCGGCCAGGCTCGCGCCGAGTGCCTGTCATGGCTGTTCTGGCAGATGGGCAGCGCGCCGTTTCTTGGCGGCGGCTTCGGCCACTTCTATGCCTACGCGCCGACCAAGATCGAATATGCCATCGACCGCTATGCGATGGAGGTGAAGCGTCAACTCGATGTGCTCGATCGTCGTCTAGCGGACAACGAATATCTGTCCGGCCGCGACTACACGATCGCCGACATCGCGGTCTGGCCGTGGTACGGCGGGCTCGTCAAGGGCCTGCTCTATGGCGCAGGCGAATTCCTGTCGGTGCATGAATACAAGAACGTGCTGCGCTGGACCGATCAGATCGCAAAGCGCCCGGCCGTGAAGCGAGGCCGCATCGTCAACCGCATCTCGGGCGATCCCGCGAGCCAATTGCACGAGCGCCACGATGCCAGCGACTTCGAGACCAAGACGCAGGACAAGATCGGAGAGGCGGCGAGCTAGCTTTTCGCGCCCTCGGCTGCCGGAAACACCACCCGGTCGTCGGTGCGGCAATAGCGGTCGGCGAACATGCGGCCGACGGGGTGGTAGCGGTCCATGTGCACACGCATGGCCTCGCGGTCCCACAGCTCGTCGCGGATGTAGAAGTGGATGCCTTCACCCATGATCAGCCGGCGGTCGCCGTTGACGTCGATGATCTTCCAGGTCTTGCATTCCATTGCCCACGGCGCATCCACAAGGCGCGGCACTGCCACGCTGGTCGATGGCGCAAGCTTGAGCCCGAGATAGTCGGGCTCGCCCACATCTGGCGGAAAGTCGCCGCTGGTCTCATGCATCGCGTGCGCCAGCGGCTCGTCGGTCATATTGACCACGAATTCCCCGGTGCGCTCGATGTTGACAAGCGTATCCTTCACCCGCCCGTCGGGCCGCAGATTGACTGCGAACATGCAGAGCGGCGGGTCCTCGCAGAACACGTTGAAGAAGCTGTACGGCGCGGCATTGACGACGCCGGTTGGACCGACGCTGGTCACCCAGGCGATCGGTCGCGGCAGCACGAAGGATGCCAGCACCTTGTAGCGTTCGCGCGGCTTCAGATCGCTGGCAGCGTATTCCATGGTGGCTCCTGTAGGGTGGGCAAAGCGAAGCGTGTCCACCATTCTGGCTCAGCTCGTGAAGGTGGGCACGCTTCGCTTTGCCCACCCTTCTGTAACGGGCCTTGCTCAGTCAATCCCTTTTTGCGTCATCCGCTCGCCGGGGTCTCGCTT